>CAYXFB010000003.1:0-86512 GCA_964464145.1 uncultured Christensenella sp. | reverse complement strand
TTTGATATTGTATCATCGAAAGCTGTTTTTACAGACTTTTTTTCACAGGGCCCTTTAGAGCATATGACGCTATCTTTGTTCTTTCTCATAAACAACTATCTCTTCACTGTGAAGGCTTGAAAGCACATTATCCTCTATGACATCGACGGGAATACCAAGTTCTTTTTCCAGAGTTTGCTGGAAGCCTCCCATTTCAAATAAGGTGAAACTATTGCCCGCAGTAATAGCCACATCAACATCACTTTTATCATCAGCTTCACCGCTGGCATAGGAGCCAAACAAAACAACCTTTGATATAGCCGGATACTCGCCTATTCCTATGTGAATGGCATCTTTGATTTTGGATAGTGATACCATGTGATTAAACCTCTCTAATAATGATACTATTATTTTATATCAAAACGAGGGAAATTGCTAGATTTACTTGGACTATGACAAGTCGTCTCTTCCCTATGGATGTTCATATAGTATGTGACCTTTTAGATTTTCGAATGCGATCACAATAAAATTTTACCGCACAAAGGTTGCCAGCGCGCGAAATGTGTTTATAATAAAAATATATAAACAAAAATCATAATCGGCGGAGCAAAGGAGAATGTTGTATGGATAATCAAAAGTACCCAAAAAGGTTTTGCATCGAATTTCCGGAGAGCGATAAGGCGCTGGAGTCTACCGAGCAGCTCAAGGTGCCCAAGGTTTACGCCATTGCCAAGGATATAATAAACTCCGGGGGTTTTGTTTCGGTTAAGACCGTGTATATAGACGGCAGCGCGGAGGAAATGAAAATAGAGAAGATGAACGAGCTGAGAGACCTTTTTGGCAAAGTGTGATATGAGAAAATGTGGCGGCTTCGCACCGGCGGAGCCGCTTTTTTGTATGGCTTTACGCAATTTGGAAACAAACTGTCTCTTTGCGGCGTCTAAAGTATATATTTACATACGAAAGGAATTTTTAGAATGAAAAAAATACTCTGCGTCGCCCTTACGGCGGCGCTTATGATATCGCTCACGGCCTGTTCGCCCGCGCTTATAAGGGACATAATGGTGGAGCTTGATAAGGACGATTATAATGATGCGCCCAGCCTTGCGGAAAAGCTTGACGGTATAGAACCGCCGCAGCAAACGGCCGAGCCCTTCCTTGCGCCGCAGCTGCCCGTAACGGACGGAAGGTTACTGTCTGGCGATCTTGATCCGCTGGGGCTGCTTTATGGCGAACCCATAACGGCCTCAAGCGATCGCGGCTTTGAAAAGCAGGACGGCTCTGCGGGCACGGACGGCATATATCGTAAGGATATAACCGCTCCATATTTTGCGGACGCGACGGGTGAAAACTACGCTGAAATTTTGGAGCAGGACGGAGCTACGGTGTTCGCCTCGTATTATTACGATATCACCGTTCAAAACAGCGGCGGAGGGTTGTATGACTTCATAAACAACGTGGAGGATGTCATCACAGCTCAATTAGGCGCGGAAAAGAGCGACGGTATGCTGTATTTGGGCGGCGAGGAAATGGACTATGCGCATACGGGCAGGCTGACGGAGCAAGAGGCCGAGCGGCTGGCCGCGGGCGACAGCGAGGGCTACGGCTACACGATGTACGGCGGCAGTTGGGCTGTGGGAACCGATATGCTGGACGTATATTTTTCCGTGATGAATGGCGTCGTGAAAATGAATATAATGCGCGGCTATGGCGATTATTTGGGCGGCGCGGGCGATCTTGAGAACGCGGCGGAGTTGCCCTCGATGGACGGTGTGGCCGGTGGCTACGAATTTTCCGCTCTGGGGGCGGACAACCCAAGACCCATAACCACGGCGGAGCAAATAGCGGCCGATCCCGGTGTGAAAACCGGCTCCAGCGTATATAGCCAGTTCATGGAATACACGAAGCCTATGGATATAATGGGCAGGCAGGGCGAGCTGTACGTTGCGGCCGAAGGGGAGAAGATATACACGATGGGCTATAAAATAGACGCTACGGCTACGGACACGCCCGAGGACATGGCGCGGCTTTATAGCGATATGGGCGCGTTCGCGGAGGAAATAGCCGCCCGCGCGCCCGATGAAGCGCTGCGCGACGACGCAAAGCCACTGGATTTCGCGGAGGTCTTGACGGCGCTGCAAAAGGGCGAGGATACCGTTTTCGCAACCACATGGCAGATGGAGGGCTACACGCTCAACGCAATGCTTACGGTGGACGAGGCCGGAAGCACTGTAAGTTTGGTTTACTATTTTGATTGAGGAGGGGGAAAGTTATGGAAAACGGTAACGGGTCTGCGGGCGGCAGCGTCAAAAAGGGTCTTATAATAGGCATAGTGTGCGCGGCTGCGGCTGTGGTGATAGTGTCGGTCGTTGTGGGTATGCGTTTTTGGATGTTTAGAAACACAATGAACGATCTCATAAACGGCAGGCTGGAGAACACGGGCATAATAAGCCGCTTTTGGCCGGGCGGAGTGGATGAGGACATAGGCGAGAGTATACGTGAAAGTATAGAAGATGCGCTGGACGAGAATTTGGGAGAGAATATTCGCGATTCGGTGAGGTTGCGTGGTGAGGATATCGGCGGTTTAGGCGAGAGATTGTGGGAACGGCTTGGTATGGGCGGTGAAGACCGTGCAATGAATCGCGCGGTGCAGGAATATGTGGGTCGCGAGGGCGGCGCGGCGAAAAATATAGCAGACAAGCTCAACCGATTTGTGGGCGAGGAGCTACGCGACGCATTCATGTATGCCGACGGCAACACAATTGCGGTGAAAATGAACGTTTATTTGACGCAAAGCCCGCAGGGCGGGGAGGCACCAAGCGCAGACGAACCAGTTTACGATGATTTTAGGCGGACCATAACGGATGCTGCCGCGCTTGGCACAATGGCTGAGATAGTTGATGTGATCCAGAGTGATGTTTTGAGAAAAACGGGTTATATGCCGGAGGTGGAGATCAGTTTTTGCGAGCCAAATTATGGGGAGCAGCTTTACAGCTACGGCGACGGCGAATGGTAATTTATAGGTGAATTAAAAACCGCGCGGTTCAGCGAAAAACGGCGCGGTTTTTTGATATCGTTATACGGAAACGTACTGTTTCCAATAATCCACAGATTCCTTGTGGTCGGAGATTACCTTTCCGTCCGTATCCCAATGCTCACGGTGGCTCAGCTCAAATGTGAGAAGCGATTTTTTCGCGCCCGATCTCTCCAGCGTTTCGATCACGCGCGCGGGGTCTATATAGCCCTGCTCGTTGTATTCTTTCGTAAACGGCCAGTGGTTGCTCTTGCCCAGCGTGGATTGCTGTATGTGTATCATGGGCGAATAGGCTCCCAGCTGCTCTATCCACGGGTAGCAATCGCGCTCATCAGGGTGCGGGGCGTGGCCAATATCCAGGCAGACGCGCATGGGAATGCCGCAGTTTTCGTTCACCGCGTCCATTAGCTGCTTCGTTTCCGCCACCGTATTGGCAAACTCGCGCGGCACGCTCATGGGCTCGAACATGAGATATTCGTAACCCAGCTCCTTCGCCTTGAATGTTAGCTTCTGCCAGTTTTCTATGCCTATCTCCGTGTAGCGCTTGCGCTTTCCCGGGTCGTTATATATATCGAAGGTGAGTATGCCGAAGTGGCTGCCGCCCGTTGTGGCACCCAGCTCCGCGCCCAGCCTGAATAGCCGCTCAAACCAATCAAGCCACACGGCGCGCACCTCTTCGTCGGGGTGCACAAGGTGGTTCACTCGTGTGAAGGCGCTGGTGAATATGCTGTCCACACTAAAGCCGTAGCGTTTCATGCTTTCCTTTATGCGCTTGGTCTGGCTTTCTATTATATCCTTGGGCAGAAAAGGGTTTAAAAGGTCGGCCACGAACTGTACGCTATGAAGCCCCAGCTCCTCTCCCACGATGCGCCCCCAGGCCTCCGGCTCTACGTAGCGGTTTATAGCGAAACCGCAGTTTATGCAAAGTTTTAAGTCCATATTTTATACTCCTGTTCTCTTGCGCAGCTCGTCTGCCGCGTCTTGCATGCTCATATCGGTGCGGAAGAAACCGGCCGTTCCCACAACGTAGTTGGCCGCGCCCGCCTTTGCCATGCGCTCCGCGTTGTCAAAGCTCACGTTGCCGTCAACTTGGATCACCACGTCGGTTTTGCCGCGGCTGTCCAAATATTTGCGTGTCGCGGTTATTTTGGGCAGGGTGGCCTCCACCAGCTTTTGGCCGGCGTATCCGGGGTTCACCGTCATTATGAGCACAAAATCTATTGCGCAAAGAACGTATTCCAGCACGTCTATGGGTGTGGCGGGGTTGAGAGCAACGCCCGCCTTGCAGCCGAGGCTTCGCAGCGTTTGCAGCACGCGCTCAAGATGCACCGTGCTCTCCGCGTGAACGGAAACCGCGTCGCCCTCTTTGAAGCTGAAATAGGGTATCTTGAGCTCCGGACGCTCCACCATGAGGTGTATGTCGAACGGTATGCTTGTTTTGCCGCGCAGCTTGTCTATCATGCACACGCCCAGCGCGTAGTTTGGCACGAATGCGCCGTCCATTATATCAAAGTGCAGATAATCTATGCCCGCCGCCTCCATTGCCGCAAGATCGGCCTTTGTATCGGCGAAGTCTATACACATAAGTGATGCTGAAATTCCAGGTTTCATGCGTTTCCTCCCCAAGGCTCCACTATGACCCTCATGCCCGAGTGGCCTTCCGCCATTTTGAACGCCTCCACCACATCGTCTATGGGGAAGGTGTGCGTCATAAAGGGTTTTACGTCTATCGTGCCGGAGGCTATGAGCTCCAGCGCCTTGCAGTGGTGCACGGGCATAGCGCCGTGCGCACCCGTTACGAAAAGCTCCTTGTAGTGTATTATGTTGGTGTTCAGCGTAACTTTTTCCGCCGTCTTGGGCAGCCCGCCGAAAAAGTTTACAAATGCGCGGTTCTTGGCCATCTCAAGCGCCTGCTGCTGCGCCTCCCCAGAAGGGCAGGCCGTGAATATAACATCCGCGCCAAGGCCATCCGTTTCGGCCAGTACGCGCTTAACCGGATCCTCCTCGGCAGAGCACACGAATACGTCCGCATTTACCACCTTTTGCGCCGCCTCAAGACGTGGGCGGGAGCGCTGCACCAGTATCACCTTGGCCGCGCCCATGCGCTTTATAACGTTGGCCATCATGCAGCCTATCGGCCCGGCGCCTATTATTACCGCCACGTCGCCCAGCTTTACGGGCGAAAGCTCCAGCGCGTTTAAAACGCAGCCCAAAGGCTCGGCCATTGCGGCCTGCGCGTAGCTCATGCTGTCCGGTATCTTGTGGATGGGCCCGTAGTCCACCGTGGTGCGATTCAGCGGCATATACTGCGCGAAGCCGCCGGGGAACTGATAGCCTATGGCGTAGTTTATCTGGCAGTTGTTGCCAATGCCCGCCTGACAAAAGGCGCACTCGCCGCAGGGCACGTCCGCGCCCACGGCAACGCGGTCACCCAGCTTGAACCGAGTGACATTTTTGCCCACTTCCACCACCTCGCCGGAGATCTCGTGACCTATTATGGCGGGGTAGTTTACCCGCGAGTTGCCGGAGTGCAGTATGCGTATGTCTGATCCGCACACAGCGCAGGCGTGCACCTTCAAAAGTACGCTGTCATCATCTATTACAGGCACATCCACCTGCGCAAGCTCCATCTTATCTATGCCGTTCAAAACGGCTGCCGTCATTTTCATGTATATATCTCCTTTAAATAATTGACCTAAAGTAAAAGGTTTTTTGAAGTTCTTAGAAACTTTTTTGCAAAAAAGTTTCTAAGCCGCCGGAGGCGAACCTTTAAGCGTTCACAAACATAACGCGGTTGGCAAACTCCGTCTTGTTTTTGAGTATGTCAAAGGCTTTGTTGCATTCGCTCAGATCGAAGCGGTGCGTTATGAATTTGGCCACCTGCAGCTTGCCCGTGGCCATGCCTTTTATGGCGGATTGCCAGTCGTTTTTGGCTTGGGTGTAGTTTGAGTTCCACGTGCCTTTCACTGTGAGCTGCTTGCGAAGTATCTCCCAGTATTTTTTCTGCGAAAGATTCATGTCTCCGGCCGGGTTGCCCATAAGCACCACGTTTCCGCCCGGCTTTGCTATCTCGAAGCAGCCGTCCGCGGCGGTGGGGAAGCCCGCGCCCTCCACGGCGACATCCACGCCCTTGCCGTGCGTCAAGTCCATCACGCGCTCCGCCCAGCCGTCTTGCGCGTTGTTTATGGCGGTGTAGCCCATGCTTTGCGCAAACTCTATCTTGCGGGGGTCAACGTCCAATATTATTATATCGCCCGCGCCCATCGCGCCCGCGAATTCGCACAGCATGAGGCCTATGGCGCCCGCGCCGAACACCGCCACGCTGTCCATAAAATCGACGCCCACGCGCTCCAGAGCGTGCAGCGAAACGGCGGCGGGCTCCACCATCGCCATCTCTTCGAAAGAAAGCTCCGCGTCCGTCAAAACGAGGTTCCACACGGGTACGGCGAGGTATTCGGCAAAGCCGCCGTCACAGCGGGAGCCAAAATAGTTGTAATGGCGGCAGGAGGCGTAATTGCCTATTTCGCACATATCGCACTTGCGGCAGGGCAGCAGCGGAAAAACGGCCGCCTTCCTGCCCAGCAGAGCGGCATCCACGCCCTCGCCCAGCTCCACGATCTCGCCCGCAAATTCGTGGCCGGGTATGGTGGGGAAGGAGTAGGTGCCCTTTTTGAACACGCGATCCACGTCCGAGCCGCAGATGCCGGCTGCGCGTATTTTGAGCAGCACTTCGCCCGCCGAAGGCTTTGGCGTGGGAACGTCCTTATAAACAAGTTTGTTAACAGCTTCCAATACACATGCTTTCATATAAAACACCCTCTTAAAATATTGCATCCCGCCGCGTTGAAGCGGCCTTTTCTACGCTTTCATTTTACCAGCCATGCGCGGGATTGTGTATGTTTTGCGTAAATATTGATAAACAATCATATCTGTGCTAAAATTAGAGCATATTCAATCAAACTTGCTTATGGAGAAAACTATGCTGGGGATAGAGCGGCACACGAACATACTTAATATATTGAAGGAAAGCAAATACGTGAGTGTGCACAAGCTGGCCGCGCTGCTGTATGTGAGCGAAGCAACCGTGCGCCGCGACCTAAAACAGTTGGCGGACGCGGGCATGTTGCACCGAAGCTTTGGCGGCGCCTCGCTGACCGAGGGCATGAACGCCGAGATACCGCTGGTGGTGCGCGATGAGGAATACGCGGCGGAAAAGGAGCACATAGCGAAAATAGCCGCCACGTTAATAGAAAATGAAGACGTTGTGATAGTTGATTCGTCCTCCTCGGCCTACAAGCTGCGCCCGCATTTTGAGCGGCGCACCAATACGGTCATAACGAACAGCCCCAAGGTGGCGCTCATGTTTTCTGAGAACCCCGGCCTGCGGGTGTATTCCACGGGCGGCTATCTGCGCGAAAATTCGCTTTCGTATGTGGGTCGCGCCGCCGAGGCCATGATAGAGAACTGCAACTGCAAAACCATGTTTTTCTCGGCAAGGGGTCTGGATTTTACCCAGCTTTCGGACATAAACGAGGACGAGGCGGTGCTAAAGGTGAAGATGATGGAGCATTCACAGCGCGTGGTGGCCATGATGGATCATACGAAATTTGGTAAGGTCTCGTTCAGCCGGATATGCGGAATAGAGCGGCTGGATTATATCATAACGGACAGATGGCCGGGCGGGGAATGGGAGAGCGCGCTAAAGGAAGCGGGCGTTGAGCTGCTATATTGACTGGCGGAAAAAAGCTGCACAAATATTTTGCGAAAAAATTTCGCGGACGGTAAAAATTTACATACACAAAACAGAGCGCCGGATCAGACAGTTGTGAAACCGCAGCTTTTAAAGATGTGTTTTTTATTTGCGGAAAATTTAAGCTTCGCGCGAGTTCTGCTCTGCGAGGCGCTTCAATACCATGGCGTCCAGTATTTCGTCCACAACCTTGCGCTCCGATACTGAAAGCGATTGATACTTTTTCAGCAGCGACGCGTCGGGGGAGGCAGGGTCGAGCCCGGCCAAGCTGAACATTTCACCCTCGCCGTCCCTAAGCCAATCTACGCTCACATGGTAGGCGCGGTGGATAGATTCGAAGAAGCGGTCCGTTGGCTGCTGCCTTTTACCGCTCAGAATCATGGAAACATAGGCTTGCGAAAAACCTATTTTTCCGGCAAAATCACCTTTTTTAACGCCCAATTCGGAAATAAGTTCACCTAAACGACTGCTCAGCATTTTGATGTCACCTCACGTTGAATAAATAACTTTTTTGCCGTGCAATTATAAATATATAACATTAGATTATTTTAACATAAAAAATTAATTTCTGCAATATATAATTAACTGGGAAAAGTTTCTCTTGACAAATGCAACCAAGCAAACTATAATTTAACACAGGTAAATATTGGGGTGGTTTAAGGGAATGGCAGTCAAGAGTTTTGAGCAACATCAGGGTTTTGACATTAAAAAAATGACTCTTGAGGAAAAGATAATGTGTCTTTCCGAAGAGGAAAAAAATTATCTTCACGTATGTATGGATAGGATCGCGATGGAACGCGATGACGTAAATTCTATACATAGCGCATTTTCTGAGATAGACGACTGACAGATTTACTTGAGATTTTTCTGAAAGCAGGAAGCGGTCAAAAAAAACAGGAGGTTTGCGCGAATGTTGATGATATCTGTAAAAGAAGAAGATTACGTAATGATCAACGACAACATAAAGATTCGCGTGGTGAGGGCAGGTTCCGTTTTTAAACTGGGTATAGAGGCACCTAGAGAGGTGAGCATAACCCGAGGCGATGTTTTCGAAAAACAGAGCGGTAAAGATAACGGCGCTTATGAGAAATCCAAAATTAGGTACAACCCAAACGCAGTACAGCGCGCAAGGTAGTGCCGCAAATCTCCGGGAGGAAACGAGCCGGAGGCGATACGATTTTTATATTGATCATAAACCCTTGTAAAGGAAGGTGCACATTTCTGAGTAGAGGGTAATGATATAAATTAAATCACGCGGGCAAAGCCTGCAATGCCGGGATGAGGATGTTTCCGGTAATCGCATAATTCAAGGAGGATATAATAATGAGGATTGCGAATAACATTATGGCGATGAACACACATCGTCAGTACACACTTCAAAACGATAAGGTTGCTAACTCTGCAGAAAAACTGTCTTCGGGATACAAAATAAACCGCGCGGCTGATGACGCAGCGGGTCTTGCTATTTCCGAAAAAATGCGTTCACAGATACGCGGCCTGAACAGGGCGTCTCTGAACTCTCAGGATGCTTCTTCTCTGATACAGACCGCTGAGGGCGCTTTGCAGGAAGTTCACTCCATGCTTCAGCGCATGAACGAGCTGGCTGTACAGTCTGCTACGGGCACAAACCAGAACTTTGACCGCACGCAGGTTGCAAAAGAGTTTGACCAGCTAAAGCGCGAGATAAACGATATCTCCGAGCAGTCTACCTTCAACAACATGAAGATACTGGACGGCTCCCTTTCTGCCGAGGGCCTCAAGAGAAGCGCTCTTACCTCTGGTATATACGCTACATACGATATAGCTGATCCGGCTACTGGCGCTGGCGGCGTAAAAGACATATCCACCACACTGGGCAAAAACTTCCAAGCTGGATATAAAGCCACATTTGATATAGATCTTGCAGGTCTTGAAATGGAGAATGTGGTCGGTGGTGAAACAGTAAAAATCACTGTTGGTGGACAGACGCTCACAAGCGGCGCTTTGACCGCTGGCGATTCATCTGCTGTTCAAATAGCGCAAGCTTTTAAAAATCAGACGGTAACAATTGGTGGTGTGGATTATACTGCATCGGCAACGGCCGGTTCATCTAAAGTAACGCTTGTTGCTGACGATCCTGCGGATATTTCAAAGGAAACACTTAATGGCTATGCGTTGACAGCCCAGGCGGCTAAGACGGGTACTGGTAACTTTGTAGCAGGCAAGGATACCATGGCCGGCACTACCATAATAAATCCTGCTGCAGGTAAGGCGGATAGCTTGGGTACTATAGCCACTTCACAGTTCAAGTATGATGTGAGTTCCGTGAAGTCCGGCGACAAGTTCACAATAGGCGATCAGACATACACATTCTTCAGCACAGCGGCCGGTGATAAAGCGCCTGCTACAAACGGTATAGATATAGATACCGTTAACTCTGCATCGGCACTGGCCGACAGAATAAATGATGTTCTGGGTACTGGTGACATAACGGCTCCCACAGACGTAACGGTAGCGGCTGTTGGTGATAACATTAGTATGACATATGCGGGCTTAAAGGGTCAGTTGGCTGCGGACGATCCAACTGTAGGCGGTGCGTTCGGTCTGACGGGCAATAACTATGTGAAGGTTACAAGTACACCTGCAAAGATTGAAAACAGCGGTACAACTAAGTTTGAATTCGATCTCTTGAAGATGAAGGATGGCGATACCGTTACTTGGAACGATGGCACAACAGAGTTCAATTATGTGAAGCGTTCGGATTCCACAGTAGCAGAGATGGCAGCAGCGTTTGGCATAAGTACAGACAATGTATCGGGCAATACTATATCCTTTGCAAACAGCAAGGATATAAGAAGCCAGATAAGCTTCAAGGCCGCTCCCGATTACAACAAGTACGAGGAGATGAAAATACAGGTAGGCGCTCTCGAAGGCGAGCAGCTCTCTATCCGTATAGGCGCTATGAACACGGCGGGTCTTGGCTTGGACGATTCCTCCATATTCAATGCGGAAGATGCCAGCAAGGCTATAACTTCCGTACGTGACGCCGTAAATCAGGTTTCTGATCAGAGAGCTCTCCTGGGTGCTATGCAGAACAGGATGACCTACAAGATCAACAACCTGAAGATCTCCGCAGAGAACCTGCAGGCAGCAGAAAGCCGTATCCGCGACGTTGATATAGCTTCCGAGATGACAAACTTCACGAAGAGCAACATAATGGCGCAGGCCGCAACAGCAATGTTGGCGCAGGCGAACAGTGCTCCTCAGAATGTTCTGTCACTGCTCAGGTAAAAATTGAAATAGCAAAAAAAGAGAAGCCGCAAGGCTTCTTTTTTTGCGTCAAAAAGAGCTTCCTGCTAAGAAATGCGGGGAGCTCATAAAGGCAAAAAATATACTCTTTTCACGTGCGTATAAGCAGCGACATATAGGCCAGTGTGTCGTATTGCTGCTCTTTAACCCATTCAATAGCACGGTGCATATAGGAGCCATCGTGCCCAAAAATGGCGCGGTGGAATTTGGATACGATGGAAACAACGGCTTCATCGTCCAGCTCGCTTAGGTTGTTCATGCCCGTCAGGTGGAATTTTAGCATACGGTAGCTTAAGCACCAAAAAAGGTATTCATTCCAAAGGAGGTCGGTGTGAAACTCTGAACTGTTAGAAGTCAATTGACAGAGCGGTAGGGGATTGGAAAAAACTGTATTTACAAAGAAGTTTTCCATTACGTGATCCCACTTCAAGAAGCTCTCTTCATATTTTACCAGTGCATCTATATAGCTCTGCAGCCTCTGACGAGTGTCTTTTCCCTCGTCAAAGCCCAGACCGCGTAGAGTGGTATTGAACAGCTTGACATAGCGAGGTTGGTCAACAAAAAAAGAGCGCAAAGAAAAAATTCCAGTTATCACATCAAACTGAAAATCCGGGGCTACGGGCAGCTTGAAAAATTCATCCGCTATGCTTGTGTCGCTAAACATTCCCTTATAGGTGCTTATAAGGCCGGGGATGTTTTTGAATTCGTTCTGTGTAAGTTTTTGTATAAAGAGACCAAGCAGTATAAGGCGCATTTCGAAAATATAACGCCTGTCCTGCAAAATGAATATAATATAATCGCGCAGTTTCAAAAAATCCTCATATCTATCATCCGGCAATATGATTCGCGCATGCTGGAGCAAATCCATATCTTTTGTTGTGAAGCGCATACGTTTTTCATCCAAAAAGTAGCGAGCTACCTCGGGGCAGCTAGGATAGAGTGACATTTCAAAGTTTCCGTTAATTGAATAAGCGGAACGGGGATAAGTGCGGCAGGTTATGCTCAAAAAATCCGCACCAAATTTTCGTTGCAGCGCGCACATATTGTCATCTGTAAGAAAAGCACAATAACCATTTTCAGCGTATTTCATTTGCGCATAGGCATAGGGTTTGTTCACTTGCACAACGTATTTCTTCAACTTTTCCCTAAACTCAAGATCGGGGCAAGACATATATTTTTTGTAGGTAGCTTTATCTATGGATATAAACCAATCAGTACAGCAGTTTTCCTCGCACGCCCCGCCAAGGCACTGAAAATCCTTCGCATATTCGGGCATAAGCACATTTTTTCTCACAGCCATATCATTTTCTCCCGTCTTTGAACGATATATATAAATATGTATAAATTATAACATAAATCAACGCGGTTAAACAGTGCCGTGTGCCAAAATATGGCGGTGGGAGATGCTGTAACGTAAAAATTTTAAATAACTATGAAAAAATTGACCATACGCAATTTTATATGTTTCATTAACGATATATTATGATATAATGTATTGTAAATAAATCTATGTTTGATATGCGCGAGGGCGCGTTTTTAGATCAAATAAATATTATAAGGCAGGTATTATGATATGAATGCGGTGAGAAACAGTGATAAGCAGGAAATATTGCTTGAAACCGGTACCAATGAAATGGAGATAATGGAGTTTACTATCTCCGGCAATACCTTTGGCATAAACGTTGCCAAAATACGCGAAATAATGATGAGCGAAACAGTGACGCCTATGCCGCACTCTCATCCATCGGTGGAGGGTGTTTTCAAGCCTAGAGATATTGTCATCACTGTTATAGACCTGCCGGGATATTTGGGGCTTGATACCACTGGGCCGCAGGAAAAGGATCTTTTCATAGTAACTAATTTCAATAAGATGCACATAGCCTTCCGCGTACACACGGTGGAGGGGATAGACCGCATTTCGTGGAAAGACATTGAAAAACCGGACGCCACGATATACGGCGGAGACGAGGGTTTGGTTACCGGCCTCGCGCAGTTTGAGGGGCGGCTCATCACCATACTTGATTTCGAAAAAATAGTTACGGATATCGCGCCCGAAACGGGACTCAAGATGGCCGAGATATACGAAATGGGCGAGCGCACCAGAGACGAGCATCACGTTGTGATCGCCGAGGATTCCAAGCTGCTTTCCAAGATGATATTGGAAGCGCTGCACACCTCGGGCTACATGAACGTTTCCAAGTTCGACAACGGGCAAGAGGCCTGGGACTATCTCGAAGGCCTGAAAAACGACGAAGCGGGCGAGCTTTCCGAAAAGGTTGACGTTGTGATAACGGATATTGAAATGCCGCAGATGGACGGGCACCACCTTACCCGCCGCATAAAGGAAGACCGCCTGCTAAAGGATATACCCGTAATAATATTCTCTTCGCTGGTAACGCCGGAAATGCGGCTCAAGGGCGAACAGGTGGGCGCGAACGAGCAGCTTTCGAAGCCTGACATTGGCGATCTGGTGGGCGTTGTGGATCGCTTGGTGGGCTATGCGGGGCTGTAAATGTTTGTTTTTTCTTGACAAAGCAGAGGGCTGAGAGTAACATTAGCCTATTAGATTGTATATATGCAAAATGGAGGTGAGGCGGTTTGAAAATTTTTTCGGGTCTAAGCGGACTGGAGAGCGGAATAGCCGCATCATGGACGAGAAATTCAGTGATCCAAAACAATATAGCCAACATAGACACGCCGAATTTTAAGGCGTCTGAGGTGGCTTTTGAAACGTTGTATAAAAACGCGCTGGAGGGTGACGATTATAAAATGAAGCGCACCCGCGCGACGCACATGGGCGGTTCTGCCGCTACGGGTGATTTTGAGGTGGTATACAAGCACGATACTGTGCAGCGTATGGACGGAAACAACGTGGACGTGGATCGCGAAATGACGGATTATGCCAAAAACGTGATATGGTACAACACGCTTCAGGCCAAGATAAACGGTCAGTTCAACCAGCTTCGTACGGCAATAAAGGGTCAGTAAGCCGGTGAACAATAAAGGGAGGTAGTTATGGCATTTTTATCATCTATGGATATCAGCGCTTCCGGCCTGACCGCGCAGCGGCTCAGAATGGATGTAATATCCGAAAATGTCGCCAATATAGACGTTACGCGCAATGCGGAGGGGCAGCCTTACCGTAGGCGTTACGTACTGTTTCAGGAGAAGGGCACGCCGCGCTTTTCTGAAACGCTGAACCGTTCGATTAAGGGATCGCTTGGCTCCGGTGTGCGCGTTACAGGCATATACGACGATACCGAAACGCCATTCAAGCTGGAATACGACCCAGCCCATCCCGATGCGGACGAGTTTGGCTATGTGAGCAAGCCCAATGTGGATATTGCCAAGGAAGTGGTGGACTATATGTCCGCAACGCGTTCATACGAAGCCAACATAACAATATTGAACGGCACGAAGAGCATGGCAATGAGCGCGCTTCAAATAGGAAAGTAGACCTCAGGAGGTTAGGCGAATGATAGATAAGTTGGCGGGAGGATTGAATCTCTCCATACAGCGCAATCAATACAGTATGTTGGATCAAAACAAAATGGGAGGCGCGGAGAATGCGGGTTCCTTCAAGGATATGCTTTCAAGCTCCATAGCCGAGGCCGACCGCCTGTATGGCGTTGCGCAGGCAGATACGCAGGCGCTATTATCCGGCCAGGTGGACAATCTTGCACAGGTCATGATAAACGGCACAAAGTCTGAAATGGCGCTGAATATGGTCGTTCAGGTGAGAAATAAGGTTGTGGATGCGTACAACGAAATAATGAGGATGCAGGTATAGCGCCGGGGAAGCATTAATGGGGGAAAACATAGTTTTAGACCAGGGTCAGCAGCTTTCGCCCGAGGCGGTAAACGCTCAAAGCGTGGCGTTGCTTGTGATATATTTGCTGATAATAGTTGTGGGCATATATTTCCTTACAAAGCTTATCGCCAAGAAATCTTTGCAGCGCGGCATAAAGAAGCCGGCAAAGTCGGGAGGTATGCGCTGGTTCGGCTCAAACAAGGCGGAGCCGGGCAGGCTCATAGGCGTGGTGGACAGGATCGCGCTTGATAGGGACAAAACGCTTACCGTGGTGGAGTTTGATGGCAAATATTATATGCTGGGCGTTACGCACCAGGAAATAAAGCTGCTGGATAAGGTGCCGATACCGGAAACTGACGCGGCAGGAGACGCCGCCAGTGAAGCGGACGGGCCAAAGCAAAGCGCGGGCGGAACAAATAAAGATATAAACGGGGCGGAGCGGTCTGCGGATACGGACGATGCCGCCTTTTATGCTGTACAGGAGAGCAGTTTTTCAGATTATATAAAGCAGCTCTTTACAAATATGAAGTTGGGGATATACAGGTTTTTTCACAGAGGGAAAAACCCGCCGCAGGATTTTGAATCGCAGCTTAAAGAAAAGCTGAAAACCGGGAAAGAGTCTGCCGGACAGGATGACAGCAGCGAGTAAAAGTATAGGCCGGTGAGGTGCGGGGGCGCCGCCGGGTTTAGGCCAAGGGGGACGTTGTCGGTTTTGAAGAAGAAAAAGCTTCTTGTTTTCGTAATTGTACTTATATTATGCATCGTTGTTATAAGCGGCTGTGCCTCTGCGGATGCCACTACGGGCGCGCAGGCTGGCGATACAACAATAACCGGCCAGCCGGTGGACGAGGGTGCCGACCCGCTGGCTCAGCTGTTGGGAAGCCGTTCGCAATCGCTTCAACTCGTGGGGCTTTTGACCATACTTAGTATTGCGCCGTCCATAATAATTATGCTGTCCGGCTTTACGCGCATAGTTATTATTTTGTCATTCACCAGAAACGCTCTTGGATTACAGCAAATGCCGCCCAATCAGGTGATAGTGGTGCTGGCGCTGTTTTTGACGTTTTTTGTTATGACTCCGGTCATAAATACGGTGAAAACGGAGGCCATAGACCCCTACGTGAACGGGCAGATCACATTCGAGCAGGCGATGGACGAGGCAGAAGTGCCCATTCGCGGATTTATGCTGTCTAACACCTTCCAAAGCGATATAAACATGTTCAATCAAATGACCCCGGAGCCGGCTCAAACGCTGGATGAAGTGCCAATGAGCACCATAATACCGGCGTTTTTAACAAGCGAGATAAAACGTGCTTTCACTATGGGTTTCTTTATTTATATTCCATTTATTGTTATTGATATGGTGGTGGCCAGCGTGCTCATGTCTATGGGAATGATGATGTTGCCGCCTATTGTTATTTCGCTGCCCTTTAAGGTGCTCTTGTTTGTGCTTGTGGACGGGTGGACTCTCACCATAGGCACGCTTGTGAGGAGCTTTGCGGGATTTAGCTAGCCGGGTTTTGCGTATTAAATGTGTTTTCACAAACGGCGAAGGAGTTGATTTGGCATAGAACAGGCATTGATAATAGCGGTAATGCAGGATGCTATATTTACCATATTAAAGGTATCGTTGCCGCCCATACTGGTGGGGCTGGTGATAGGTATAATTATTTCCATCTTTCAGGCCGCGTCGCAGATAAATGAGCAGACGCTTACCTTCGTGCCTAAAATAATCGGCATACTTTTGGCCATGCTGCTGTTCGGCGGCTTCATGCTGAACAATCTCACAGAGTTTGCGTTTAGGATGTACGATTACGCGGCGACGATATATATGCCAGTATGAGGAGAGTATGGTAGACTTTTTTGCTGCGCTCGTAACGGACTGGGATTATTTTCTGCTTTTGTTTTTACGGGTGTCGGGATTGATATTCAGTTCGCCCATATTCGGGCGGCAAAACATACCCATGGTGGCCAAGATAGGCTATTGTGCGTGTATTGCCGCTCTTTTTTATATCTCAATACCGCAGCAGGTGCCTCTCGTTTATAACGATGATATTTTCATATACATACTGCTCTGCGTAAAGGAACTGCTGTTCGGCCTGATACTTGGCTATGTGCTGAACCTCTTCATAACAATGGTCTCATTCACGGCCGGGCAGATGATCGATATGCAGATGGGCTTTGCTATGGTAAACGTTTTTGATGTGCAGAGCAATTTGCAGGTGCCCGTTACGGGCAATCTGTTAAACATTATAATGCTGCTGGTTTTTTTTGCGGTGGACGGCCACCACAGGCTTATTGAAATGATGTATACCTCGGTGCAAAAGGTACCGGTGGGTGGTGTGCAGATAAGCTCGCAAATAGGCTGGGTGGCGGTGCAGCTTTTTATACAGGCGTTCATACTGGCAATAATAGTGGCCATGCCCATAATAGCCTCCGGGCTTTTAGGCGAGGTGTGCTTTGGCGTGCTGATGCGCGTTGTGCCTCAGATGAATGCTTTTTCTATAGGTATACCTGTAAAGGTTATCTTGGGTTTCATGGTTTTGGGGGCAATGCTGCCCGTGTATGTGGCGTTTACAAATACTGTATTCACCGCCATGTTCCAAGGCCTAAACAGTATGTTCTCCACATTGACGGGGTAGGTGATGGCAAATGGCCGATGATGGCGGCACCGGTGAACGGACTGAACAAGCCACCCCTAAAAAACGGCAGGATGCCAGGGAGCGTGGCCAGGTATTAAAGAGCAATGAGCTTGTCACAACGGGCTGCTTGCTCATAATGTTTATGGCGATGAGAGCTTTTGTGCCCGCCATTGCGGAAAACATAATGAATTTCGCAACAGGGTACCTCTCCGGCCGTAAAATGACCGGGGAAGTTCTTAATATGCAAAATTTTATGCCTGTAAGCAGTGATATGATAACCGGTTTCATAAACATAATGCTGCCCATTTTCGCGGTGGCCGTTGTGGCGGCCGTGCTGGTGAATATAATACAGGTGGGTTTTTTGTTCAGCACAAAGGCGCTGGAGCCCAAGCTGGAGCGCATAAACGTTATTGAAGGCTTCAAGCGGCTGTTCTCTACGCGCGCGCTTTTTGAGCTTATGAAGGCCATATTGAAGGTGGTGGCCGTGGGGCTGATAATATACAATCAGATATCGACTAAATTGTACATATTTCCCACTATGATGATAGACAACTACAAGGGAGCCATACAGAACATAGCCGGAATGATATTCGACGCGGCGCTGCAGATATGCATGGTGCTGGCCGTAATAGCCTTTGCAGATTTTATGTACCAGCGCTGGAAATATGAAAAAGACCTGCGCATGAGCAAATACGAAATAAAGATGGAGTTCAAAAATCAAGAGGGCGACCCGCAGATAAAGGGTAAGATAAAGCAAAAGCAGCGCGAAATGTCCATGATGCGCATGATGCAGAGCGTGCCCGAGGCGGATGTTGTAATAACCAACCCCACGCATTATGCCGTGGCGCTTAAATATGACGAGCGTGTGGGCGACGCGCCTTTGGTGGTAGCCAAGGGCAAGGAGCGCGTGGCGCAAAAGATAAAGGAGATAGCCGCCGAGCACGAGGTGGAAATAGTGGAGGACAGGGAGCTGGCGCGCGGGCTTTACGCCTACTGCAACATAGGTGATTTTATACCGGTGGAGATGTATCAGGCGGTGGCAGAAATATTGGCGCAGATTTTCCGCACCAAAAATCGCAGATAATTGGTATAAAAAGTAGACTGGGAAACAAATTTATATTACAATAAAAAGAGTATGGCATAAAATGCCTAATTATATTTGGCGAATAAAGGCCAGGGGAACGCAATGAGAGTAAAAGACGTATCGGTAGCTTTTATAGTGCTGATTGTAATACTGATCATAATAGTGCCGCTTCCTACTATGCTGCTGGACGTGCTGCTCATAGTTAATATTACTATGTCGCTTTTTATACTGCTTATGTCCATGTATGTTAAGGAAGCGCTGGATTTTTCCATTTTCCCCACGCTGCTGCTTATAATGACTCTGTTTCGCCTAGGTCTGAACATCGCCACCACCCGTCTCATACTGGGCAACAACGGTAACGCGGGTGAGGTGGTAAAAGCCTTCGGTGCCTTTGCCACAGAGGGCAATATAATTGTAGGCGTAATCATATTCCTTATTATAATAGTGATTCAGTTTCTGGTAATAACAAAGGGCGCGGAGCGCGTTGCCGAGGTTTCGGCGCGCTTTACATTGGACGCTATGCCCGGTAAACAAATGGCCATAGACGCGGACCTCAATTCCGGCCTTATTGACGAGCAGCAGGCCAAGGAGCGCCGCGAAAAGGTCACGCGCGAGGCGGATTTTTACGGCGCTATGGACGGTGCCAGTAAATTCGTTAAGGGCGATGCCATAGTGGGCATATTAATCACCGTCATAAATGCGGTGGGGGGCCTCATAATTGGTATGACAATGAGCGGTCTCACCACGGACGAGGTGCTCAGCATATACACCACGGCCACCATAGGCGACGGTCTGGTGAGCCAGATACCCGCGCTCATGATATCCACGGCGACAGGTATAATCGTTACGCGCTCGGCCTCCAAGGAAAACCTTGGTCGGGATATGATAGACCAGTTTACACGCCAGCCCATGATATTACTCGTTCTGGGCGTAATGCTTCTCATAATAGCCATGATACCCGGTCTGCCCATCGCTCCGCTCATAATAATATCCGCGATAATGTTTTTCGGCGGATTCATGCTAATGCGCGCGGCCAAAAAGCCGGCGGAAGCGCCTCCGGAGGAGGTGGACAAGGCGGTGGTGGCGGCGGCCGAAAAACGCAAGCCGGAAAACGTTACTTCGCTGCTGCAGATAGAGCTTATAGGAATAGAGCTTGGTTACGGACTGGTTCCTCTTGTGGACGCCAATCAGGGCGGAGACCTTTTGGAGCGCGTTGTAATGATACGCCGCCAGTGCGCGATGGATCTTGGCATAATCGTTCCCATTATAAGGATAAGGGACAATATACAGCTCAATACAAACGAATACGTCATAAAGATAAAGGGCGTGGAGGTCGCCGCGGGAGAGGTGATGCTGGATCACATACTCGCGCTTTCCACGGAGGAAGTGAAGGGCAAGCTGCAGGGCATAGAGACGGTGGAGCCCACCTTCGGGCTGCCCGCCATATGGATACCCGAGGAGGAACGCGAGCGCGCGGAGCTTTTGGGCTACACCACGGTGGACGCGCCCTCCGTTATTGCCACGCATTTGACCGAGACAATAAAACGCCACAGCTCCGAGCTGCTTACGCGCCAGCAGGTGCAGATGCTCATAGACAACCTCAAAAACAACCAGCCCGCTCTGGTTGACGAGGTGGTGCCCAAGCTGTTCTCGCTGGGTGAGATACAGAAGGTGCTGGCGAACCTATTGAAAGAGGGTATCTCTATACGCGATATGGGAACTATTCTTGAAACGCTGGCGGATTACGGCGCGATGGTGCGCGATGTGGAGCTTTTGACCGAGTATGTGCGCAAGGCGCTCTACCGCTCCATATCAAAGCAGTTCATACCCACGAACAAGGCGCGAGTCATAACGCTTGACCCCGCGCTGGAGCAGCTTATTTCCGAGAAGACGAAGCAGACGGAGCAGGGAACCTACGTCGCGCTAAATCAGGAGGAGATACAGCGCATATACGTGAGCCTGAAAAACGCAATAGAGAAGATGACAAAGCTGGGCATAACGCCCATAGTGCTTACGTCCCCGCTGGTAAGGCGGCAGTTCAAAAACATCACGGCGCAGATGATACCCGATCTCATAGTGCTCTCCTATAACGAGCTGGATCAAAATGTCGAGGTATATTCGGACGGCGTGATCGCTTTGGGCGCGTAACGATTAGGCAGCGAAAGGAAACGGTTTTATGAAGCTGAAGAAGTATTATGCGGAAAACATGCAGGACGCATTGAAGATAATAAAGGAAGAAATAGGCCCGGACGCGGTTATTTTGAGCAGTAAATTTGTACGCACAAAACGCGGTCTCTTTGGCCTGTTTTCCAAAAAGCAGATAGAGGTGGTGGCGGGCTATGAGGAAAAGCCCAAGGAAAAACCCGCCTCGCCGCTCATGGACACTGCGAAGTTCAAGCCGTTAGTTAACATGAATATGAATATGGGAATGGCGGAGGAGCAGCGCGCTGCCGCAAGCCCCGCCATTCCCGTTTCGCCCGCCATGAACGGGGGAATCCCGGGCGGTATAAACTCCGCCGCCATAAGCTCGGTTGCCAGCAATATGGAGAAGATGGTGGAGAAAAACATAAAGGAGCAAAGCGAAAAATTCAAGAAAATAGAGAAGCTGGACGAGAGCATAGACGAGCTAAAGGGCATGATATCCGGTCTGGCGGGCAAGATGGAAAGCTACACCATGAATGTGGACGCAAATTTTTCGCCCGAGGTGCGCGAGCTTTTCAATAAGCTGCTGGAAAGCGATGTGGAGCGCGGTCTAGCGACAGAGCTGTGCGTAAAGACGGAGGATATTATAGCCAGCCGCGAGGCAGATCCCAGGGAGGTGCTGAGGAGCCTTATATTAGACCTTTTGGGAAGCGCCAAGACGGTGCAGTGCACGAAATTCAAGCGCAGGGTGGTAATGCTGATAGGGCCCACGGGCGTGGGCAAGACCACCACGCTAATAAAGCTGGCTGCCAAGTTCCTCTATGAGGAGAAGCTGAACATAGGCGTAATAAACGCGGATGTTTTCAGGGTGGCGGCCAAGGAGCACCTAAAGGCCTACTGCGATATATTGAACACCGAAATGATAACCATTTACAGGCAAAACGAGATAACAGACGCGCTGGAAGCGTTTAAAAGCAAGGATATTGTGTTTATAGATACTGCGGGCAAGCTTTCCAGCAACCAGCAGTATCAGGATGAGATAAAGGAGCTGGTGCGCCTTGGCAATGTGGACGATATATACCTTTTGGTGAGCGCCTCCACATCGGAGCGGGTGCTCAAGGCGATAGTGGAAAATTATTCCTTCCTCAAGGTGCACAATATAATCGTCACCAAGATAGACGAATCGCCCACAAAGGGCGTGCTGCTGTACGCGGCAAAGGAGAGCGGCAGACCGCTTAGCTACATAACAAACGGGCAGAACGTGCCGGATGACATAACTGAGATAGACCCGCAGCAAGTGGCCGACGCCGTGCTGGGGGGCTGACGGTATGGATCAGGCCGCGAAACTTAGAGAGATGGCACAGCAGCGCCTTAAAACGGTGGTGCTGGAGGACAGGGGCGTGCAGGAGAGCACGGCCGAAAAAAAGACCACGGTGTTTTGTATAACCAGCGGCAAGGGGGGCGTGGGCAAGACCAGCTTTTCCGTGAATTTTGCCATTGCGCTGTCACGCTGCCAGAAAAAGGTGCTTATATTGGATGCCGATTTCGGATTTTCCAATGTTAATATATTGCTGGGCGCGAACTCGACCTACAACATGAGCCATGTGCTGAGCGGCGAGAAGAAGCTGAACGAAATAATGGAGGAATGTTTTCCATTCGTATGGCATATCTCGGGCGGTGCGGGTCTCATGGATCTGGTGCATATAGACGAGCTAAGGCTCAAAAACGTGCTGGCGCAGCTTGAAACGCTGGACGGTATGGTGGACTATGTGCTCATAGACACGGGCGCGGGGCTCAACAACAATATACTTAACCTTATAGGCGCGAGCGACCGCACCATACTGGTGATGACGGCGGAGCCGACCTCCATACTGGACAGCTACGTGGTCATAAAATCTGCGGTGGGGCTGCCCGAGCCGCCCAGGATATCCGCGCTAATAAACAAGGCGGAATCTCAGAGCGGCGCGATAAGCACATATGAAAACTTTTCAGGCGTGGTGAAAAAGCACCTGAATTACGATGTGGAAATGCTCGGCTATATGCCGCTTGATGATAAGATGACAGAATCAATATCATCTTTGGTGCCGTATACAATACAGTATCCCTCAAGGACGCTTTCGCAGAGGATACAAATGATGGCGGACAATATTACGGAACGGACTATAACACAAAATGAATCGCGGGGGCTGAAAGGTTTTTTCGGCAGACTTGCGGGGCTTAGGAGCAACGCTAAATGAGTATAAACGAAAACAACGGCACAGGGACTATACCGCCTATGCAAATAGGCGATATAATGCAAATAGATATCGCGGACGATAAGAGAATAACTACCCACATAGAGATGGTGAAGGACAATACTATATGGGCGGCCGATTTTCTTACGGATATATGGAACTACCGCTGGCGCAGGCAGGCTTTTGACACGGTATATCTAAAGGGGGAGCGCTGCTTTTTGTTCCTTTCGGAGATCGAAGGCAGAGACACCATAGACAAGCTGCCCGTAACGCGGCTCACAAGGATATCCAATATACAGGAGATACAGCGCAGAGCCAGTTTCCGCCTGCCCTTTTCATTTGATGTATACATGCGAAAAATGTGGGATAAGAACGGCGAGCCTGCGCAGAGCACAGAATATGTAAAGTGCCGCGGTATGGATATCTCCGAAACGGGCATAGGATTCACCACGGAGGACAGAAGCTGGAAATCTGGCGACGTGGTGCAGTGCAAGTTCCTTATAAAAGACGAGGAGTATGTTTTCGACGCTAAGGTGATGCGCTGTATAGACTGGAAAAAAGATGATGTTTACATTTACCGAATAGGTATTAGATTTAATACAGAGGATGAGAGACAGTTGAAAAAGATAAGACGCTTTATATTTAAAGAGCAAGTGGCGCGAAAACTATAGTACATCATGGGGATAGAGTCCTCAGAGGAGGGTTCGTGAACAAGACGGATGCCGAACAGGTGAATACAAACGTTGAGGCTTTGTGGGAAAAATATTTCGAAGACCAAAGCGTGGAAAATAAGAATGAGCTGCTGCTGCACTATTTGTATTTGGTGAGAAAAATAGTGCTGAGAATGATGCCCACATACAAAAACCAGACTGACTATGACGATCTGGTGTCTAACGGCGTAATTGGGCTTATGGACGCCATAGGCAAATTCGACAGCATGCGAAACGTTAAGTTCGAGACTTATGCCAGCAAGCGTATACAGGGCGAGATATTAGACTATATGCGGCGGCAGGACTGGATCTCCAGCAGTATGCGTTCGCGCATAAAAAAGGTGAAGCGCGCCTACGAAAAGCTGGCGCTTGAAGAGGGTCGGGAGGCCAGCGAGGCCGAGGTGGCTCGTATGCTGGAGCTCACCGAAACGCAGGTAAAAGAGGCGCTCGAAAACGACTATCTGTACAACATAATATATTTTGAAAGCGTGCTCTCATCCAGCTCAACAGAGCAGCCCATAAAGGTCATAGACACGCTCAGCGACGACGATGACGAGGTGCTGCCCGAGCGGCATTTCGAAAAAAAGGAGCTGCTTCGTCTATTGACAGAGGTGCTGGACGAGCTGCCCGAGACCGAAAAAACGGTGATAGATCTATATTACAATAAGGAGATGCTGCTAAAAGAGATAGCCCACATATTGGGTGTGAGCGAATCGCGAGTTTCGCAGATACATTCAAAAGCTATAAAGCGAATACAAAAGCGGTTTGGCACCGCTTAATAATAGGTAGAGCGTGCGCCGCAAAGCGCAACAAAACGGGGGGATTATGGCTGATCAAGACGACAATTTGAAGTTGGACAACACTCCGGAAGAAACGCCAGAGGAAAAAAAGGAGCTTACCACGCAATCGCGTTCGGGTATTGCGGGCGTGGCGCTTTTCTATGAGGATGACGGCGTATACATAAGCTATAAAAGCTCGCTTTTAGACTCCAAGAGAGCAGCGGATTACGTTAAGCGCAAGGGCGTTACGGGCGTGAACAGCTTTGCGCTGGAGTCCATGCTGGCCGCCGATGTGGAGGCGGAAAAAATAGCGCCGCCACAGCAGGAAAATGTGCTTGCAGCCACCGTGCTGGTGGATTTTGCGGGCAAAAATCAGGAGGCGTGGATGACGCTCTACCCGCCGGACGAGGGGGAAGAACCCTTCACACCCGAGGGCCTGTGCGAAAAATTGCGCGAGGAGCACGGCCTGTGCGAGGAGTTGCTGGATAAGCAGGCGGTCATGAGCGCGGCCGAAAATAAAAACTATTTCGAGCATATACTCATAGCCACTGCACGGCCGCCGGTGGACGGCGAAAACGGTCAGTTGGTCTATCATTTTGAGCTTAGAGAAAGCACGGGCGGCACGGAGGATGGCGGCAAGATAAACTTTCGCGAGCTTACAGAGTATGTGAAGGCGGAGAAGGGGCAAACGCTTATAACGCGCACGGAGCCCACGCCCGGCGAGCCGGGTATGGATGTTACGGGTGAACCCATACCGCAAAAGCCGGGCAAGGAAGCGCCTTGGCGAACGGGTAAGAACATAATCCTATCCGAGGATAAGAGCTGCCTCATATCAGCAATAGACGGCAGGCTGTCTCGCGCGGGTAACGATTTTGAGGTATCGCCCTCCGTAAAGATACCCGGCGACGTGGATATGAGCGTGGGCAATATAGACTTTGCGGGTGATATCGATATAGGCGGCAGCATAGGCACCGGCTTTGTGATAAAAGCCAGCGGCAACATAACGGTGAACGGGATCGTGGAGGGCTCCGAGCTCATAGCGGGCGGCAACATAACGCTCAAGGCGGGCGTGGCCGGCGGAGACAAGGCTGTGCTGTCGGCCGGTGACAGCATCGTGGCGAAGTATGTGGAGCGCGCCTCGCTGGACGCAGTGGTGGGCATAAAAACAGAATTTGCACTTCACAGCAGGCTCATGAGCGAGGGCTACATAGACGTTTCGAGCGGTAAGGGAGCAATAATTGGAGGCACCGCCAGCGCAGGCAAGTATATAGTAGCAAAGGTACTGGGCGCGGATTCGGGCGTGGCAACAAACGTGGAGATAGGCATATCGCCAAAAAAGCGTAAGCGCTACAGAGATGTTGAGGAAACCATCAAGGAGCTGTCGGCGGGAATAGGGCGTATGGAGCTTGCATTGCAGACCACGTCAAAGCAGAACGGACCGCGCGCAAATCCCAAGGCGGTGCTTGAGGTGAAATCCAAGCTGGCGCAGATGCAGAGCGAGAAGCAAAAGCTGCTCATAGAGTTTTCCCAGTTGGAGGAGCTCATGCAGAGCGGCGTGGAGGGAAAGGTGCACGTATCTGAAAAGGTGAACGTGGGCGTTAAGCTTTCCATGGGAAACAGTGTGCTGCAGGTGCGGCAGGAAAATCAATACGTTACCTATCTGCGGGAAAACAACGAGATAGTATCCACCAGTTTTTCATATTCCAAAAGCGAAAAATAGCGCGCTGTGATATAATTGTCACTAAAGAAAAGCGTAGGTTTTACGATTATAATAACGAAGAAGTTCGAAAAACAACTGAGCGTGCCGAAGGGAGGTGGCGCTATGATACGCGGAATAGACACGCAGATGATGATACAGCAGACTATAAATGCGGCCAAGGTTTCGGGCGAGCGCGTGGCAGATATGGAGTCGCGCAAGGAGTTTAAGGCGCAGCTTGAGAAGGAACGCATAGTAAAAGAAGAAAACTCTGTTATGGATTTGGAAAAAGCCGAATACAGGCGCGTAGAGCGCGAAAAAGAAGAGCAGCGCGAGAAAGACGAATACACGGATCAAGAGGCCAGAACTCTATGGGCAAGGCGCAAGCTGCATTCGGAGGAAGAGCCGCCTGATGAGGGAGAAAGCAAAAGTGAACAGGAAAAGAAGAAGCTTTTTGCGGGCGGCGTTGGTTTTGAAATAGATATTGACGCGTGAACGCGTTTTATTCAATAAAGCAACAAAAAAATTGCATAGGCAAAAGCGGTATTTTTGCGGCTGCCGGATGCGATTTTTTTGTTATAAATCATAGGCGGAATACGGGGGTTAATTTATGGGAGCGGAATATTTTTTGTTCGCATTGTTTGTATTTGGGCTGGTAGCGCTTTTGATAGTGCTGTTTTTGCGCGGCATGAAACAAAATCGGAAGCAGGAAGAAGAAGGTATAGAAGAAAAGGAAAAGAAGGTGATGATGCTCTACTTTGAGGTAGAGGATATGATAGAGGCCTTCAAGCAGTACGTTGAGGTGAGCCGCGAAAGCATGGAAAACAATCTGCGGCGCATAGAGACTGATATGCACGCGCTGGGCACTCTGCGCGAGGGGCTGGGCATGATAAGCGAGCAGAGGGAGCGCATAAGCAGGGAGCACGTTGAAGAGCCTCCCGCGATAGACATAACGGTGGGCGAGGAAGAGGAGCTGCCGCCCGCGGAGGAGGAACCGGCGGAGGATATCCCCGAGGATGTGGAGGCTGCGGCCAAGCGGCTAAATATATCCAAAACAGAGGTGGAGCTAAGGCGAAAATTCGCTCAGCTTGGCGAAACGAAAAAATAAAGTAATAATTGACCGGGGACGCTAAAGTTTTGGGCGATATGTTACGATAGACAAAGTAGATAACAATATCTATAGCTATGGATTGGGAGAATAGAGTATGATTAGGAGCTTTTACATTGCCGGTACGGGCATGCTCACGCAGCGTGCCAAGATGGATGTTGTCATAAACAACATCACAAACGGCGACACAGCAGGCTATAAAGGGGATCAAGTGTTGACGCGTTCTTTCGGCGATATGATGCTTGACCGCCTGCACGATCCCGATTTTGCGGCAAGGCAGTATGTGGGTCCGCAAAACACAGGCCTGTACGTGGATGAGCTTATAACGGATTTCGAGCAGGGGCCTTTGCAGCAAAGCAGCCAAAATACCGACCTTGCAATACAGGGCAACGGTTTTTTCACGGTGCAGACACCGCAGGGCATAGCCTATACGCGCGCGGGGAATTTTTCCACCAACGCGGCGGGTGACCTTTTGACGCAGGAGGGCTACTACGTGCTGGGTCAGGGCGGAGGCCGCATAAACCTGGGCCCGGGCGGACCGGACAGGATGCAGGTCACGGCGGACGGCACCATATATGTGGACGGCCAGCAGCGCGCGAGGCTGCAAGTGGTGGATTTCCAGGACAGGGGTGTGCTGAGAAAGCAAGGCAACAACCTTTTCACGCCTTACAACAACGCTGCGCCTCAGCAGGCTGTGGGCTACAACATATCTCAGCAGATGCTGGAAGGCTCCAACGTTGAGATGGCCTCTGCGGTAACGGACATGCTGATGACCAACCGCGTGTATGAGTCCAGTCAAAGGATACTCAGAATGACGGACGAGTCGCTGTCTCGTACAGTGAATGATATAGCCAAGTTTTAAAGGAGAATTAAGCATATGATGCAGGGCACATACACTGCCTCGCTGGGAATAGCGACGCAGCAAAAGAGAATAGATACGATAGCCAACAATCTGGCAAATATAGATACGAACGGATATAAGTCCAACCGTGCCGATTTTAAAGACGCGCTGTACCAGACCATGCTGCGCATGGAGCAGCCGCAGGAGCAATACAACATGCGAGAGGGCGTGGGCACACTGGTTTCCGGCTTCGTGAGAAACTTTGAAACGGGTTTCAGGGTGGAAGGCACCGAAACCAGCTGCTATATGGCAAATGCAAACGGCTACGCAACATTTTTTGCGGTGCGCCAGGCGAACGGCGAGGTGGCCTACACCAAGGACGGAGCCTTCGGCAAGAGCGTGGAGGCGGACGGCACATATCTCACGCTGGGCAGCGGAAATTACGTGCTGGATCAGAACGGTCAGCGTATTAGGCTGCCGCAGGACGGCCAGCTATCCATAAGAACAGACGGTTCGATATACAGGGTGACAACTGCTAAAAACGAACAAGGCGAGGATGTTGTGAACGAGCAGCTCTTCGGAAAGCTGGGAGTGTTTAGCTTTTCGAATCCGGGCGGGCTGGAGCTGATATCCGGCAATATGTTTGCCCAGACGGAGAACTCAGGAGCGCCGCAGGCGGCGGCTCAGGATACCTACAGTATAGAGCAGGGATATCATGAAGGCTCTAACGTGGTTATGGCGGACGAGATGGCTCAGTTGGTTAGGAGCACACGCATGCTGCAATTCTCATCAAGGGCGCTCAGCACGGCCGATACAATGGATGAGACGGCAATATCCATAAGAAGATAAAAATATTAGCGGAATGGGGATAGTGACTTATGTTGGATAATGTTAGAAAATGCAAGGAATGCGGCAAGCTGTTCAATTTCATGGGAAGGCCGATATGCCCCGAGTGCTTAAAAAAGACGGACGAAGATTTTCAGAACGTCAGAAAATATATATACGATAACCCGAATGCGGGTATAGAGGAAGCTGCGGAGGAAACGGGCGTTTCGGTGAAAACCATAATGAGGTTTTTACGTGAGGGCAGGCTGCAGCTACGCTCGGCCTCGGGCGCGCTGCTCTGCGAGAAGTGCGGCAAGCCGCTCTCGACGGGCTCTATGTGCGAGGACTGCAAGAAAAAGCTTACCGAAACACTGGGCAGCAAGCTGGCGCCCAAATCGGCACCGCCCGAGAAGAAAGAGAAGAGCGGGCAAAAGGCGGCGGACAAGCTGCATATAAATCTGGATAGGAAATAGAGAGTGACGCGGCGGATAGGCCGCAGGCAAACAGGAAATAGGAGACGCCCTAAACAGGGCAAAGTGGCATAGCCGCCTATAAATTTGGAAAGAAAAGGTGCGATATCATGAAGGTTAACAGTACGTTTCCGGTAGCGGGATTAGAGCAATATAAGGCGCTGAGGGGCAAGCCCAAGGTGGGGCCTGCGGTGGAGATAATGCAGCAGGATGAGATTGCGTTTTCCAAGGACGCGACATTGTTTGCCGACGCTTTGAAAAACGCCAAAAGCGCCATAACGGAGAGGATAAACAAGCCTCATGCCGATATTGACGGCATAAAGAGCAGCATAGAGAACGGCTCTTATGAAGTAAAGACCGAAGAGCTGGCTGACAGCATACTGCTTTTGCAGGGATATTACGAAAGAAGGTAAAGGATGATAGATAAGATTATAGCTTTGCTGGAAGAACTCAAAAATTTGTACGGCGAGCTGTATAATATGTCTAAATTGAAACAAAAGCACTTAATCGCTAATGAAGCGCAGGAAGTTAGCGATATAATCAAGGAAGAATGGAGCCTTATGAGTAAGGCCACCGATCTTGAGGACGAGCGCACGGCCGCCGTCAAAGAGCTTTTGGGTAGGGAAGAGGAAGCGAACTCCTTCGAGGAAATAATGCAGATGGCGGCGCCGCAGCAGCGCGAGCAGTTGAAGATGGTATCGGCTGAGCTGCGCGAAACAATAGAGGAGCAAAAAAAGCTCAATGCGGAAAATCAGTCGCTTATAGAGCTGCACCTCGAATATATGGAATATATGATAAACACAGTGCTAAAGGAGCCGGAAGTAAGCAATATATACGGCAATTCCGGCACGCTGAGCGACAGGGCGATAGACCCACGCAGCATACTTGACAGTGAGGCCTGATGTAAAGACAGATGCGAAGCAGTGCGGCATCGAGCTTACACGGCGATAAATGGCAGAGAGTGGAAAATTTGATAGGCAGGAAAGGCTGATTTTATAATATGAGATCTACATTTTACGGACTTGAAATAGCAAAAACCGGACTGTTTACGGCGCAGAACCAGTTGGACGTTACGGGACACAATATGTCCAACGCCACAACAAACGGCTATACGCGTCAGCGCGTGGTAACAAAGGCGTTGCCCCCGGGCTATGGCGATACGCTCATAGCTGTTGACAGGCGCGCAACTTCCGGACGCGGCGTAAACACCATGTATATTGAGCAAGTACGCAATCCTTTTCTGGATAATCAATACAGGAAGGAAAACGCGACGGCAAACCAGTGGACAACAAAAGAGCAGTATTTTGAATATGTGGAAGCCATATTCAACAACGAGCTGGAGCAAAAGGAGATATCCACCGGCCTAACCTCTACGTTTGCGTATTTTTACAACGCGCTTTACGCTTTGGTGGAGAATCCTTCAGATAAGGAAATGCGTGAGAATACACGCGCTGGAGCGCAGCAGATGATAGACTCCATAAATCTTTATTACAATAAGCTTATGGAGCAGCAAAGCACGCTGGATGAGAGCATAAAGATATCTGTGAGCGAAATAAACGATCTTGCCGAGCAGATAGGAATTTTGAATAAGCAGATATCTGCCTTCGAAATGACGGGCGCAAAGGCAAACGACCTAAGGGATCAGCGCAACGTGCTACTGGATACGCTTTCGGGCATAGTGAAGGTGGAAGCCTACGAGGACACGAACGGCCAGATGGTTGTGCAAATAGGCGGAAAAAACCTAGTGCGCCACGACAGGGTGAACAAACTCACCGTGGAGCGTGACGTAGCCAACACCGTTAAGGGTGAGTCTGATGTATACGGCGTGTACTGGGCGGACAGCGAGGGTAAGAGCACCGGCAATCCGCTTGAGATAACGGACGGCGCGCTGCGCGGCTACATGGATATTCGTGACGGCAAGGACGACTCGAATCCGGGCATACCATTCGTTGTAAATCAGCTTAACGATCTTGTTAGAGATACCGCCAAGAAGATAAACGAGGTGCATCTCACCGGCTATACGTATGGGAAAAATCCGGGCGAATCGAAAAATGGAGTGTTGTTCTTTTATGTGGAAAAGGACGCAGCAGGCAAGGAGTACGATTATTCCACTATCACGGCCAAAAACTTCCGCTTGAGCAACGAGATACGTGCGGATGTAAACAACATCGCATGCTCCAACAAGCCGGTAAACAATCCGACACCTGATGATACAAACAACCAGACGGGTAACGCGGAGATAGCGCTCAAGCTTACCAGCCTTATATACGCGAAGGACGATAAGGGAAATCCGGACAATCTGAACGGCAAGTACCGCGAACTGCTGTCCAGTATATCGCTGGGTCTGGATCATATACATACCACTGCAAACGCGCAGACGGTTATGCGGTCGCACCTGGATCAGCAGCGCAAATCCATTAGCAGTGTTTCTCTTGATGAGGAAATGACTAATATGATACGCTTCGGCCACTCCTACAGGGCGGCTTCACGTATGATAACCTCTATAGACGAGGAACTGGATACGCTAATAAACAGGATGGGCTTGGTTGGCAGATCGTAAAACCTTTAGACTTGAGCTTTATATAGATTATTTGGAGGATTTTGCAGCATGAGAATAACAAACTCAATGATGATGGATAATGTGCTCAGCGATATCAACCGCGGTATGCTGCGCATGGATAGATATAGCTCGCAACTGGCGAGCAACCGCAAGATGGTTCGTCTTTCGGATAGCCCGATAGGCCTGTTAAACAGTCTTTACGCGCGCAATCAGCTTAGGCAGATAGAGCAATATCAGCAAAACATAGTGACCACGCGCAAGTGGACACAACAGGCGGAGACAACGCTCAACGATATGCAAAGTATAGTGACGCGCATATATGAGGCCACAATAGACGCGGGCGGAACAAAGAACGAGGATGACCGCAAAAATATAGCCACGCTTATAAAGCAACTGAAAACTCATCTTATAGAGAGCTGCAACACGGCTATATCAGATAAGTATATATTCGGTGGCTACAATGTCGCGGGCAAGCCATTTGAGGTGCTTGATAACGGCAAGATACTATATAACGGTATGGATCTGAGCGGCGACCCGGTGATGAGCGCGGGCTTCGGTGATACGTCGGTATTCAATCCCTCGGCGGGCGAAGGCATAACGGATATGGTTTGGCGTGGCAGTATAGATCCGCCCAAAAATTACGCAATAACGGACGACGGCGCAGGCAACCTTACATTCACGAACAAGGACGATCCGGCCGATACCATAACAGTGGCGCTTGGAAACCCCGAGCCGGGCAAGAACGAGATAGACCTATCCAAGCATGGGCTGGGCATAATAAACTTTAACTACAACCCGCCTACAAACGATGCAGACCCGCATGTGATTGGCGCGGCGCAGCTTGCTTGGTCTATATCTAACGGCGGTACGAACGAAGTTAAGTCTGAGCTTTATAACTTGACGCATGATATTGTATTGGGGAATACGGGCACAAACTACGGCTTCCAAAATGCGGGCGGAGTTACGGGCATACAGTGGAATGGACCCATTACGGCATCGAATAAATACTCCATATCCGTAGATGGAGATAACAAGCTGGTTTTCAAAGACGAGCGTGGCGTAGAGTATGGAAAAGCTGATCTGGCGAACGCGCAGGAAACATCCCCGGGCAGCGGGGTGTATGAGCTGGATCTGACGGGCATGGGTCTTGGAAAGATAAGCTGGACTGGTTCGTTGGACGCTGACGGCGCTGTGTTCGGCGGTGGATTTGGCGTGGCTCCCGGTGGTTTGACACCTCAATGGGCCGGCCCGATATCCGCAAATGGAAAGTTTTCGCTTAGTGTGGATGCGAACGATCCAGCTTCGCTAATAATAAAAGATTCCAAGGGTAAGCAGGTCACCAGCCTTTCGCTGGAAGGCGCTACGAGCGTTGATCTTTCGGCTTACGGGTTGGGAGAGATTACTTGGGGTGGCACACAAATAGGCAACAAGGCGGATGCCGAGCAAATGGCAGCGGCAATAGCTAAGGTTGGCACGATCTCCTCCAACAAGAGCGAGCTCACTGCGGAGATATCCAATGCGGGTGTGGTGACAACAAGGCTGGGAGACGCGGGCGCAGAGAACATACGCTTTGAAATAGGCTTTGAGGTTACAATGGACGCTACCTTCAACGGCATAAGTGTGGTGGGCACCGGCGATAATAACCTGTTCAAAATAATAGATAATCTTTTGTACGATCTGGAGAACGGAGCGGATACGGAAAAACTTTCCAAGCATCTGACGAAGCTGCAGGGAAAGCAGCAGGATCTTATAACAAACATAGTGCAGTTGGGCGCCAGAACGGTGAAGCTTGACACTATGGACAACAGATACTCTATGGACTTCATAAACGCGGAGGCGGTGCGAACGGATATAGAGGATATAGATCAGGCGGCGGTGATAATGAACTATAAGTTCGCCGAGGCTATATATCGCCAGGCTCTGGCGGCGGGCGCACAGATAATACAGCCCACACTGATGGACTTTTTGAGGTAAGGGTAAAGCAGACTGAAACGCTGTATGCATAGATTTGTGTATACAGCGAATATAAAAAATTGGAGAAAGAGGTAAAAAAAGGCTTTACATCAGAGTATATTATCAAAATAATGATTGACATGCTTATTCATTTTGGTAATAATGTTTGATAGGGAGGTGGCTTTCGTTGAAGACATTAGATATACAAACAAGCCGTCCTACGTTGGATATATCGTCCACTAGGGCTAGACTTGATATTACAAGCAAAACGAGACGCTTCACGTCTAAACGGGTCGCTCCCCAAATGAAGGTGGAGCGGCAGGCTCCCACCATGTCTGTAAACTGGAGCAAGGTTTGGGCGGAATCCGGCAGGCGGTCGCCCGAGCAGTTAAAGCAATACCTCAATCAGGTAAGCAGGCAGAATGTAGACCGCGCCATACAAAATTTTGTGAGCAACGGCAATTACATGATGCAGCTCCAAAACTATATGGGTAAAAAGGGGGCAAACCCCATTGCGGAGCTTTCGTTGGAGCAGATGCGCAGCGAGCTACCGCAGATAAATGTGGCGATGATGCCGCAAAGCCTTCCCGAGGTGTCTTGGGATCCCGGATATGTTCGCGTGGAGTGGACAACGGGCGAGCTGCAGGTGGAGTGGGACAATGATTTCGCGCCGGATATACGGGTGACCCCGCATTCGGTGGAAATAAAGCTTGCCGGCCGCAGCGAGGTGAAGATATCCGTTAAGGAAGACCGCGTGGCTCAGGACGGCGGCAAGCATGTAAACAAAAAAGCATAATGAGAGGAAGAAAACAGTGGAAGTAGCTTCATCCCGATTTGGCTCTATAGATATAAACGAGCAGAGTATTATTTCCTTTCCCGGCGGCCTGCCGGGCTTTGCGAACCTAAATCAATTTACTATAATACGCTGCGATCAGACCGATCCTATTCAGTGGCTGCAGAGTGTGGAGGACGCGAATATATCGCTGCCCATAATAAACCCATTCGTAATAAAGCCGGAATACGAAATTGAAGTGAACGATGACGAACTGGAAATAATCAAAACGCACAGCGAAGAGGATATGATAGTGCTGAACATAATGGTGCTGCCGGAGGATCTCTCCAAGATGACAGTTAACCTTATGGCACCTCTGCTTGTCAACGTTAAGGATATGCTGGGAACGCAGGTGATGATGGACTATAAGCCTCTGCCCATAAAATATCCCGCATTCGATGCGCTGATGAAGTACTACAAGAGTATTGGCAAGGAGGATGGTGCGGATGCTGGTTTTGACGCGGAAGGTAAATGAGGCAATACTGATAGGGGACGATATAAAGGTGACTCTGTTGAACATAGAGTCGGATCGAATAAGGATAGGTATAGACGCTCCCAAGAGTATGCGCATATATAGATATGAAACTCTCAAGAAGGTTGTGCTGGAAAACCAGATGGCAGCCAGTGTGAATGTAAATCTTGTGGAGCTTTCCCATCTCAAAGGGGAAGCGAATCCTGAAAAAGAAGAGGAATAAAAACTGAAAATTGCCATACTTGTAAAATTATCGTATGGCAATTTTTTTATGTATATTTTGAATGCTGGCATTATGAGTATGGTATATCATATTGTGCATACTTTGAAAATATGCAGTTTAGTCTATTGATTTCTTGTATAAAATAGGCTATTATTATTTTGTGAGACTGGGTAATTACCCACTGTTTTTGTGGGCGAATGGCCGAATATATCCAAAAAGTCTCATAAAAACACATTTTTGTGTTTTATGCAAGCAGATTGAGCGCTGTTCATCGGTTTAGGCGCGGAAACTGTGAAAAACTAAGGTTTACGAGTATTGGGAGTGCTTTTTATGAATATTAATGAGAAAGACCTTGACCTTTTAAGGGAGATAGGAAATATAGGGGCCGGAAACGCGGCTTCTGCTCTTTCCGAAATGATAGGTTCCACCGTTCATATAGAAGTGCCCAGATGTGAGATGATACCCTACTCTGAAATGACAAAGATCGTGGGCGATCCGGAGCACGTGATCTTGGGCATACTTGTGCGCATGAGCGGCGAGATGGAAGGCTACATATTGATGGCGCTTGAAATTGACGACGCTATTGAAACTGTAAAAGTGCTTATGAACCAGGATATAAGCGTGGAGCAGGGCATAAACCTTGAGGATTTCGACCTTATGAAAGAGGTTTGCAATATTCTGTCCGGTGCATTTATATCGGCAATATCTGAAATGACAAACATGTCCATAATCCCCTCAGTACCTGAAATGGCGGCGGATATGGCGATGGCAATAATGAACGTGCCTGTTTTGGTGTATGGGGAAATAGGAGATTCCGTACTTATGTTGGATACAAAGTTCGGTGGAGCCGCAGAGTGCATTCATGGGCATTTCTTCTTAATACCCACTATTCAGTCTTTAGAAGATTTAAAGAAAGCGTTATATATGTAGATATGAAACCGATTATCATAGGTATGGCAGAATTGGACATTGTTAAATGTCCGCAAAATATCACCACGCTCGGTTTGGGTTCGTGTGTTGGCGTGGTGCTATATGATAAAATAAACAAGATAGGCGGGATGGTTCATGTTGTCCTTCCCGATTCTAAGACGGCGTCCGGGCCAATAAACAAAGCGAAGTTTGCGGATACGGGCGTTGTTGAGTTATATAACAAAATGCTCAAGGCGGGAGCCAATAAAACCGCTATGGTAGCAAAGCTGGCGGGCGGCGCACATATGTTTGGCAACATAATGCAAAACGATGCCCTCAAGGTGGGTGATAGGAATGCTTTCAACAGTAAAATGGCCGTGTTGAAGCTGCGCATACCCATAGTTGCCGAGGATCTTGGCGGTTCCTACGGGAGAACGATAGAACTAAATACACAGGATGGTGGTTTGACCATCAAAACTGTGGGTAAAGGTATAAACGTGCTTTAATGCGTTTGTCAATAGATAAATACGACTAGCTTTAGGAGGATAAGTATGAAAAAAGTAGTAGTAGTAGACGATGCTGCTTTTATGAGACTAACGATCAAGAACATGCTGACAAAGAATGGGTTTGAGGTTGTTGGTGAGGCGGAAAACGGAGCGCAGGCTATTACAAAATGCCAAGAGCTTGAGCCGGACATAATGACGCTGGACATAACGATGCCGGAGGTTTCCGGAATCGACGCACTCAGGGAGATAATGAAGATCAGACCGCAGACGGTATGCGTTATGGTTTCAGCGCTGGGTCAAGAGGCAATGGTTAAGGAAGCCGTTATGCTTGGTGCGAAGGGCTTTGTTGTAAAGCCATTCAAAGAGGAGATAATAATTTCCGCTTTGAATAAATTCAAGTAAGCACGGCGCAAAGATTTTTTTGCTAGCCTGGTTATCCGGGATATTTTATTTTATTTGTAAGTGAGGTGTTTCGCAGGTGGGAGAAAACGAATCCATGCTGGAAATATATGTCCTTGAAAACAGCCAGCTTTTAGAACAGCTGGAAGAGCTGTTTTTGAGCGCGGAAAAAAACGCTGTATTGGAGCAGGATCAGATAGATGAAACCTTTAGGGTAATGCATACCATAAAGGGCTCTTCTGCTATGATGGGCTTTGATGCCATGACTTCTTTGGCACATGCGGTGGAAGATTTGTTTTCGAAAATTCGTGAGCAGTCACCCTCAGAAGCCGACTGGGTTCAAACCTTTGACGTTGTGCTGCGCGCCATAGATTTCTTCAAAGAAGAGATGGAGAAGATAGAGGCAGGCGGCACTCCGGACGGAGAAGCGAGTGAACTTAGCGCCGAGACGCGCGAGGTTTTGCAGCGTCTTAACGGCGAGGCGGCGCCCGCAAAGGAGCCGGAGCAGGCGGTGGAGCAACCTAGCGAGGAGCCGGAGGCGGAGGGCATAGTGGAGGCTGCTATAACGCTTTCGCGAGACATGTTCGAGAAGCTTTCGCCCGAGGAGGGTGACAAGTATTATATGCTGCGGCTGTTCTTCGAAGACGGCTGCCAAATGGAAACGGTACGTACGTTCGGCGTGGTGATGTCGCTGGAGGATCTTTATTCGAGCATGATATCGCTTCCGGCCGATCTGAATGAAAATTGTGATGAAGATATCATAACGAACGGCTTTTTCATGCTATTCACGGCAAAGCCGGAAAACATAGAGCTGGTGCGGCAAAAGCTCATGGAAACGATGTTTTTGCAAAGCATAGAGCTGGAGGAAGTGGAAATGCCTCCCGAGGCACCTCAGGCCGATGCGGCTACGGCGGCGGATGCGGGCGCGGAAGGCGTGGCGCAAAAGCAGGCCGTTCAGGCGGCGCAGGCGGCAGTTGCCAAGGACGATAAGCACTCCAAGCAGAGCTTTATAAGTGTTAATGTTAATAAGATAGACAAGCTGATGAACCTTGTGGGCGAAATAGTTACCACAGAATCCATGGTGACTAAAAACCCCGACATTGTGGATCTGCACCTCGAAAACTTCGAAAAGCAGGCGCGTCAGCTCCGCAAGCTCACAGACGAGCTGCAGGATATAGTTATGTCCATAAGGATGGTTCCCATTGCGGCAACCTTCCATAAAATGAAGCGCATAGTGCGCGACATAAACAAAAAGACGAACAAGAACGCCGAGCTTGTTATAATAGGCGAGGATACAGAGGTTGATAAGAACGTTATAGACGCGCTTTCCGATCCTTTGCTGCATCTCATAAGAAACGCCATGGATCACGGCATGGAAACGCCGGAGGAACGCTTGGCGGCGGGCAAACCCGAAAAGGGTACGGTCACGCTGGAGGCGCTCAATTCGGGCGGCGATGTTGTGGTGCGCGTAAAGGACGACGGCCGCGGCTACAACCGCGAGAAGATATATCAAAAAGCTGTGGAGCGCGGGCTCACAACCAAGGCGGAAAATGAGATCTCAGATTCTGAGGTGTTCGGCTTCACGCTGGCTCCCGGCTTCTCCACAAACGATGTCGTTTCCGAATATTCGGGACGCGGCGTGGGCATGGACGTTGTGCGCACAAATATAGATAATATCGGCGGCAGCATAGTTATAGAAAGCGAAGCGGGCGCTGGCTCCACCGTTACTATGCATATACCGCTTACGCTGGCTATACTCAACGGTATGAAAATAACCGTAGGCAAGTCGCTTTATATCGTACCGATACTGTCCATAAGGGAATCATTGGAGCCCAAACTGCATAAGGTTATCGTGGACCCGAACGGCAACGAGATGATAATGATCCGCGGAGAGTGTTACCCGATCATAAGGCTGCACAGATTCTTCAATGTGAGGGACGCGGTGGAGGATTTCAACGACGGTATAATGATACTGGTGGAAACCGAGGTGGGAGCGGCCTGTCTGTATTCTGACAGATTGCTGGGAGAGCAGCAGGTGGTCATAAAACCTATGCCGCTGTATATCTCCAAGACCTTTGGCAGGATACGGGGCATTGCCGGTTGCAGCGTTATGGGCGACGGCGGCATTGCGCTGATATTGGATATAAACAGAATATTGACTTGATTTTGTTGGGTTTGCCACGCTTTTATACGGCGGGCATATATTGTATGTATTGCAAGCGTTTCATGGATGAGAAACCGGGAAGCAAGATGCTGTTTGGTTCCGTTGGCATAGTTTGCCAATATTTAACTGGTTAATTGCAGCGAAAAGTGCTAGAATAGTAAGGCGCGCTGCAAGAGACCGATGGGTGTCAGCTGAAAATTGGCTGCAGACGCCCGTGGCGAGGATGACGGCGGAGTGGTAGTGCGCCTGCACAAGCTGGTTGGGGTTAGACATCATAAGGCGTAAGGAGGCATATTCTTCTGAATAATTTTAGTGAGTTTTTTAAGAAGGCGTTGGACGCTTTAAAAAAAACCAGTATATCGCAAAAAATAATAATATTTGCCATTGTGGCTCTGACAATAGTTTTGATAGCTGTGGTGGGGTATACCTCGTCACAGGTAAATTATGGTGTCTTGTTTTCCGGGCTGACTGATGCCGAGGTCGGCACTGTTTACGCAAAACTTCAAGAGTTGAACATAGATGTGAAGTCTGAGGGCGCAAACACTCTTTTGGTGCCTGTAGATCAAGTGCAAACAGTCAAAAACCAGCTGTATGCGGATGGCGTCATACCCGCATCTCAGATGAACGGTGGAAGCGGCACTACCGACTATGGCTCTCTTTATATGCAGAATGGTATGGCTTTTGGCGCTACCGATAAGGACAAGGCGCTTATGAACCAGTTTCAGCAGCAAACCACTCTTACGGAAATCATAAACAAGCTGGCAAATGTGGAGAACAGCACAGTCATGTTAAACTTGGCAACGACAACCCAATTTGCTTTGGATGAAAACGCCGTGAAGGAATCGACGGCTACCGTAATGGTGCAGGTGAAGCCGGGCGCCACCTTTACAGAGGAGGACGCGACGGCGATCAAGACGATTGTGTCAGGCGCCGTGCCCAAAATGAGCCCGGAAAACGTGTTTGTGGTGGATCAAAACAACAACGTTTACGGAAGCGATGGCGTGGAGAGCGGCTCGGGCGCTGTGGCCAACCAGATAAAGCTGCAGCAGCAGACGGCAAACGTTGTAAAAAATCAAATAGTGAATCTATTATCGCCCGTGTTTGGGTTGGAAAATATTTCGGCTGCCGTTAACGTACAGCTGGATTTTGACAAGCAGACCACGGAGTCTATTACGCTTACGCCGCCCACAGATGTCGGCGGGGACGAAAACAAGGGCATCATTACCAGTAGCAAGCAAATAGCTGAGATGGCCTTCGGCAATCAGGATGCGGCGGGCGTTCCCGGTATGGACGCGAACGGCGGCGCGCCCACCTATCAACAGGCAATAGACAATATAAATAATACGGATTATTACACTATACAGGAAGAATACAACTATGAGGTGAATGAAGTGAAGGACCTCATAGAAAAGGCGCAGGGCGATATCACAAATATTTCGGCCACGGTGCTTTTGAACGGTGGTGACGAGATAGCGAACGTTGTGGAAAATGTGCGCCAGCAGGTGGCCACGGCGGCGGGCATTCCCGTAGATAACATAACCGTAGCGCCCATGACATTTGCGCAGAACACCCTGATGCAGCAGCAGCTTGACGAGCAGAAGGCGGCAGTGGAGGCGGCACAGCGCAACCAGCTGATACAGACCTTGATACCCTACGCGGCTATAATAGGCGTGATACTGCTTGTTGTAGTGCTTATACTCAACTCCATAAAGAGAAAGAAGGAAATGGAATTGGAGGCTCAGCGTTTGCAGTGGATGCGTGAACAGGCGGAGCGCGAGGCAAATATGCCGCTTGTTGATGTGGTGGCGGATGAGGATATAGATATAAGCGACATAATGGATCAAGAAAAGAACAGTACATTAGGACAATTGCAGTCTCTGGTGCAGAAAAACCCGGATGCCATAGCCCAAATATTGCGAAATTGGCTTATGGAAGATTACAGGAGGTAGATGATTTTGGCAGAATTGTCTCCACGTGAAAAAGCAGCAGTATTGATGGTGGCCCTCGGCAAGGAGAGCTCCGCAGAGATATACAGGCATTTGTCTGAGGATGAGATAGAGCAGCTCACGCTTAGCATAACCTCGTTGGACGCCTTTGATACAGAGCTTAGAAACAGCGTGCTGGAGGAGTTTTACGAAATTTGTCTGGCGCAAAACTATATATCTGAGGGCGGCATAGATTACGCGCGTGAAGTGCTTATGGATGCCATGGGAGCAGAGAAGGCGGACGAGCTTATAAGAAGGCTTTCCGCTTCTTTACAGGTTCGCCCATTCGATTTTGTTCGCAGGGCGGACACAACGCAACTGGGAAACTTCATACAAAACGAGCATCCGCAGACAATAGCGCTCATACTTTCATATATGGATCCGCACAAGGCGGCGGAAATGCTTTCCCGCTTGCCCGAGGACATACAGCCCTCCGTCGTTGAACGTATAGCCAATATGAACGTGGTTTCGCTGGAATACATAAAAGAGGCCGAACGCATACTGGAGCACAAGCTATCCAGCATAGGCCAGGAGGAAAACGCGTCTGTGGGAGGCGTGGACACGATAGTGGAAATGCTGAACGCAATAGACCGCAGTACGGAAAAGTACATCATGGAAAAGATAGAGATGGACGATCCGGCGCTGGCGGACGAGATACGCAGAAAGATGTTCGTATTCGAGGATATCGTGAAGCTCACCGATCAGGCGCTGCAACGCGTGCTGCGTGAGGTGGATAACGATGTGCTTACAATGGCGCTCAAGGGAACCAATCAGGAAGATGCCATCGCCCAGAAGATATATGCGAATATATCCACTCGTTTGCGCGATATGCTCATAGAGAATATGGAATATATGGGGCCGGTGCGCGTGCGCGACGTGGAAGAAGCCCAGCAAAAGTTTGTTAACGTGATCCGCAAGCTGGAGGATGACGGCGAGATAGAGATTGCAAGGGGTGGTGAGGAAGATGCCATCATTGTTTAGGATCGACAAAAATTCGCTGATCGCCGAGTCTTTGAACAAGGCCAGCGTTGTGGAACTGCCCGGTTTTGAGGATATGATAGAGCAAAACAGGGAGGATATAGGTGAATCGGTTGAGGACGCTCCGCCCGAGCGGGACGAGCGGCAGACCCGCGTGGAGCTCTTGCAGCAGCAAACAGAGCGGCTGGAGAAGCAGATAGAAGAGGCGCGCGAGCAGGCCAAGCATATATTGGCAGAGGCAAATGCCGAGGCTGCCCGCGTGGTTGAGGAAGCTATAAATAAGGGCTACGACGAGGGTTATGCGCAGGCCATGGCTTCGGTGCGGCAGGAACAGGAATTGCAGCAGCGGCAGGTTGAGGACGTTGTGATGGCTCTTAGATCGGCGAAGGACGGTATATATTCGCAGATCGAGGACAGCGTGCTGGATCTATCGCTTTTTATTGCCGGACACATAATGAAAATGGAGCTGGATAGGACGGATGAGACCTTTATAAACATAGTGCGGGACACCCTTAGCAAGGTGCAGCACCAAAATAATATAGTTATAAAGGTGAGTAAGGCGGAGTACGAACGCATATTTGCCGATCAGAGCGCGGAGATTTCAGAGGAATTGAAAAATTCGGGCGTTGAGGTGAAGCAGGATCTTTCGCTGCAAAGCGGGGATTGCGTGGTGGAAACCGAATATGGAAATATAAACTCCGGCGTAAGGACGCAGCTTAAACGTATGGGCTACGCCTTGCGGGAGGAAGTCACGGAGAAGTAGACTATGCTGAGCGATAAAATAGCGCAGTTTAAAAATATAATCTCAAACGTTGATTCTATGGAGATGAGCGGCACCGTTTCAAAGGTGGTGGGCATAACTATAGAATCAAACGGGCCCATGGTAAAAATGGGCGATGTGTGCAAAATATACCCCCATAGTGGCGAAGAAGCCGTTATGGCAGAGGTTGTTGGGTTTAAAGATAGAAAGGTACTTTTGATGCCCTTCGGTGACGTGGCGGGCATTGGTACGGGCAACAAGGTTGTGGCAACGGGCGAGGAATTTCGTGTGGCTGTGGGCGACGGGCTCAAGGGGCGCATATTGGATGCTCTCGGAAGACCAATGGACGATCTGGGCTCGCTGAACGCGGAGGATACCTACCCCATAGAAAGCTACCCGCCCAATCCGCTGGAACGTGTGCGCATAAAGGAAGCGCTGCCCGTTGGGGTGCGCGCCATAGACGGCTTGCTCACAATGGGCAGGGGACAGAGAATAGGTATATTCGCGGGAAGCGGCGTGGGCAAAAGTACGCTTTTGGGAATGATAGCGCGAAACTCCAGCGCCGATATAAACGTTATAACGCTGGTGGGAGAGCGTGGCAGGGAAGTTTTAGACTTTGTGGAGAAGGATCTCAAGGAGGAGGGGCTGGCAAAGAGCGTATTGGTTATAGCCACCTCCGACCAGCCGGCGCTGCTGAGGCTCAAGGCGGCGATGGTTGGCACGGCGATAGCCGAATATTTCAGGGATCAGGGCAAGAACGTTATGCTTATGATGGATTCGCTCACGCGCTTTGCTATGGCGCAGCGCGAAATTGGCATGACGGTGGGCGAGCCGCCCGTATCGAGGGGCTTTCCGCCCTCTGTGTACGCCAAGCTGCCCAAACTGCTGGAACGCTCCGGCACATCCAAAAAGGGTAGTATAACGGGAATATACACCGTGCTGGTGGAGGGCGACGATATGAACGAGCCGATCTCCGATACCGTGCGTGGTATACTGGACGGACACTTTGTGCTCTCGCGTAAGCTGGCGAACAACAACCAGTATCCGGCAATAGATGTGCTGGCCAGCGTAAGCCGCTTGATGGTGGATATAGTGACCAAAGAGCACTGGGAAATGGCAAATTTCATAAAGAATATGATGACCGAATATAACGACGTGCTGGATCTCATAAGCATAGGCGCGTACAAGGAGGGCACCAACCCCAAGGTGGACAGGGCTATACTGCTGCACGAGCCCATACTGGATATGCTCAAGCAGGCCATAGGCGAGGACGTGACTTTCGATCAGGCGATCGAGATGATGCGTGCCATCGTGAACAAGGAGAGTTAGCGTTTATAAATGAAAAAATTTGTTTTTACGCTGCAAAAGCTGTACGAGGTAAAGGAAAAGGAAGAGGACGCCAAGCGGCTGGAGCTTGCGTCGCTGGATAAGAAGCTGAGCCAGCTCATGGATGCTTTGCAGGATACCATAGACAATTTCAACGGTCAGAAGGCGCAATACGCGGTGAAAAGCCGTAAGGGAATGAGCGCGTTCGATCTGAAAAGCTACGGCGATTATTTCCAGTTTCTGATGAAGGAAATGAAAAATATAAAAGAGCTTATCACGAGGTGTGAGCAGGAGATAAACGTGTGCAGGGGAGAGCTTTTGAAGCTCATTAACGAGCGTAAGGTGCTGGACAGGATGCGCGATGATCAGAAAATGGAATACAACGCAGAGATGGCAAAGTTTAACGAGAAAGAAGTAGAGGATTTCATGCAGGGCAGGCTGTAGAGCTTGCCACAGTGTGCAGAATATAGACGGGAGAGAGTATTGTGGCAGATAACAACGAAAGCCAAAATCTCGGGGAAGAGATTTTGACGGGCGAAAACGCCGCCGGAGAACCGGAAGGTAAGAAAAAGGGACTCTTTGGCGCCAAAAAGCCGAAGGAACCCAAGGCGCCGCGTGAAAAGAAGGAAAAAGCGCCGCGCGAAAAAAAAGCGAAGGCTCCCAGAGTGAAGAAGGAAAAGGCGCCCAAGGTCAAGAAGAGCAAGCCGCCTAAACCGGCAAAGGCAAAGACAGCAAAACCACCGAAAGTGAAAAAGGAAAAGACACCAAGGGTGAAGAAGGAAAGACAGCCAAAAGAGCAGAGAGAGCCAAGGGTAAAGGGCGAGGGCGGCAAGAGCAAAAAGGGTCTTGTGGGCGCTCTTGTTGTGCTTATAATAATTGCGGCTGCCGCTGCGATTTATTATTTCAATTTGTTTAACGTTAAGTCTATGGTGGTAAATTTCTTTATATCGCAAGATTCGCAGTATGAGGAGGCCGTTTCCTCCAAGCAGGAATATGTAGACCGCTTGGAGGGTGTGAACCAGCGACAGCAAGAGTTGTCCGAAAAGGAAAAAGAGCTTATACAGAAGGAAGCTCAGCTAAAGGAACAGGAAGATAAGCTAAAAACGCAGTCATCCGGAGGTACGGGAGGCGGCACCACGGGAGGTGCGGGAGGAACGGGTACTACCGGTGCTACAGGCACAACGGGAGGCACTTTAGGCGATAAATCGCAGATTGTGCAGGTTTATGAGGGCATGAAGGTGGACGACGCGGCGCGCATATTAAACGCCACAACGGACAACACCTGGATTGCTGATATATTGCGGCAGATGGATGAGAAGAAGGCGGCCAAGATATTGGCGGCGCTGGATGTGGAGAAAGCGGTCGTAATTACCAGATTAATTTCTGACACAAATTCATAAAAAAGACATAATGTTTATTCGAAAAGTACCGATATATAAGAAAGTGATATATCGGGAGGAGGTGAAAAAGTGACACCAGTAAACAATATTTTAGACGTATTGCCCATTAAAACGCCCGAAAAGAAGGCGCAGCAGGGCAGACAGACGGATGATTTCCTCTCTAGGCTGGACAGGGCGGCGCAGTCTGCCGATGCTGGCAAAGCTAACAGAGCTGAAAGCTTTGCTGGCAGGGGAAACAAAAAAATGCAGGCGGCGGAAGCCAAACCGGTGGAAATGGACAAGCCGGTGGATGAAGCTATAGAAACGGAGTCGGGCAAGCCGGAGGAGACAAACGAGGTATTGCCGGACGTTTTTGCGGTCATACCCATATTCAGCTCGGAAGTGCTTACGGCAGACCAGACGCCGGTGGAAAACGTTGAAGCGGTCTTGACGTTGGATGCGGCAGTGGAGGCAGCGCCTGAGTGGGCGGCGGCCGAGTTGCTATCCACAATGGACGTTCCCGAGGCTGAGATTACGTTGGAAAACAAGGTGATAGCGCCCGAGGCTGAGATAACACTCGAAAATAAGGCCACAGCGCCCGAGGCTGAGATAACGATAGAGCAGCCCAAGACGCAGGAAAAGCCCATACAAAACGCGCAGAGCGTGCCGGTGGGGGAACAACCCGAGGCGGAGCTCAAAGAGCCGGAGGCGGATAAGCAGGCAAAGGTGGCGGAATCCGTAGTGGAGCAGACAAAGCCAGCGGTACCGCAAGCCAAGCCGGAAGTGGCGGAAAGCAAAGCGGAGAACTTTGCCAAGCAGGCCATGCAGGAGGTTTCCGAAGCGCTCAAGAAGCAGGAGATCGCAGACAGCCAAAAGACCGTAACGCCGCAGAACATAGCGGAGGAGCAGGAAGCTATGGTAACGAAATCGCTTACGGCAAGCGAGGATGGTGACGGAGCGGACGCTTCAGCAAAGCAGAAGGAAACGCCTACCAATACGCAGCAGCCAATGACGGCTCAAATAGCGCAGGACGGCAAGGTGGAGTTTAAAGAGAGCATGCAGGAGCTAAGGCCGGAGCAGCAGTTCCAGCTCAGGCAAAACGTGCAGTCTCAGATAGTGGATCAGGTGAGAAGCTTGGTTACAAAGGAAAAAACGGAGTTTTTCCTTCAGCTCAAGCCTGAGCATCTGGGCGGACTGTCCATAATGCTGGCGGCAGGAGAAAAGGGCCTCATAGCCAAGCTGGTGACGGGAAGCAAAGATGTGCACATGATGATACAAAACGACGCGACGCAAATTCAGGAAAGCCTCAAGGAGCGTGGCATAAACGTTGTACAGATGGAAGTGGTATACGACCAGATGTCCAGCGCGACAGGCAGACAGGATACAAACAACAACGGACAGGGTTTTGAACCAAACGGTTCAGGCGGCAGTCAGGGAAGACTACCGGAAGATGCGATAGAGGGAATAGAAATGCCCGCATATACGGGAGAACTGTCCAACTACGATATACTTGCAGAGCAAGGAGGTTCTGTGGAATTTAGCGCATAAGGCAAGCGCCACAGAAAGGAAAAATATTTTATGGCTACAACACCAACATCCTTTGCTAATGCAAACGGGATAGGCGGCACAAAATCAACAGCGGGGGACGCGCAGAGCAGGGTGCCAAAGCAAGAACTGGGCAAGAACGAATTTTTGCAGATACTGGCGGTTCAAATGTCGAACCAGGATCCGCTGGAGCCCACCAGCGATACAGAGTGGATAGCGCAGATGGCGCAGTTCTCCTCGTTGGAGCAAATGCAGGAAATGAACAGCGCTGTTTCCAGCCAAAAAGCGTATTCCATGATCGGAAAATACGTTGCCGCCACGGTTTCGGACGGTACGGGCGCAAGGCAGGAAATAACGGGGATCGTTTCGGGCGTAACGCGCTCAGGTGGCATCGATTATCTCATGGTGGGTAATTTCAAGGTGCCGATGACATCTATAAACTACGTTATAGACAGCGGCTTTGATCAGCAGAGCCTCATAGCGCAGACATCGAATTTGATTGGCAAGAACATAACGGCGGAGGTTGCCACGAGCAAGCTGGACGAATTTGGCAACTTTGTTACGGAGAAGATCACCGGTGAGGTGGAATACATCACAATAGAAAACGGCACGATGTACGCCAAGCTGAAGGATACCGCCACAATGAAAGACAAGAAAGTCATGGTTTCGGATATAATAAAATACGGAAACGAAGCGGCTCCGGTGGAAAAACCGCCGGTAGAAGAAAAGCCTCCGGTGGAAGAGAAACCGCCTGTTGAGGAAAAGCCGCCTGTTGAGGAAAAATAGACTATCCGGAACGGCCGGTCTGAGTAAGAAAACAGGAGTAAGCTTATTCAATGTTATTGGCAAGGATGGCTGATATAATAATGATTGAATGTAACGAAAATTTATATATAATAAATATTAGAGGAGGATCTTCAATATGATGAGATCACTTTTCTCGGGCGTAACGGGCCTGAGGTCGCACCAAACAAAAATGGACGTAGTTGGTAACAATATCTCTAACGTTAATACGTTGGGTTTTAAAAAGAGCGTAACGAACTTCGCAGATCTTTATAGCCAGAACGTGTCTATAGCCACGGGTCCCTCCGGCGAATCGGGCGGAGTTAACCCCAGGCAGATAGGCCTTGGTACAAAGGTTAATTCCATTGTTATAAAGCACTCTCCGGGTGCGGCGCAGTACACGGGCAACACGCTTGACGTGGCGATAGAGGGCGACGGCTTCTTTATACTTAAAACGCCCAACGGCGAGCGCTACTCCCGCGCGGGCGATCTTGCGCTTGACGGCGCGGGCTTCCTTGTAAACCAAAGCGGTTACAGGGTGCAGTCTTATAACGCCACATACGTACAGGGCAGCAACGGCAGAGGCAAAGCTTCTTATATAGACGGTAAGAGTACGGGCAACATGATTGATTTTAAATATAACGATGACCAGGCTGCTATAAAATCTCTAAATTCGGGTACATATACATTTGAAGTAACACCCAGCACAACACCAAGTACAGTACCGGATGTCAAGGTTTACAGAAACGGTGTTGATGTAACAGACTCTCTGTGGGGAGTAGGCGCGGCCAAGCAACCTATAACTTTTTCAAAATATACCCCACCGGTTGCTCCGGCAACTGAAGGTACATGGGCAGCTTTTGCCCCTACAGATGCAATAGCGGCCGGAGATATTTTACGCGTTAATTTGCCCGGTATCGGTAATGTTGAATTTAAGGTGGATACGCTTCCCGCTCTGCCCAACCCAAACCCTGCACCTTCGGTGACGGTTTTTGATCAATTGATGAAACAGATACCCGATGTTATAGACAACGGCTACGTAACGGTAAGCAACAACGACGGCTTTGTATCCGGCAACAACCGTGGCGATATGGAGGTATCTCAGGATAAATACACCAACTTTGCCATAAACGAGAAGGGGCAACTCATAGCCCAGCTCAAAGAGGACACCATAATAAACGGAACAAAGTTTGCCAAGAACGAGCAGGTGGTGCTGGGTTACCTCGGCATGGCTACTTTTGCGAACAATGAGGGTCTTGAAAAGGTTGCCACAAACCTGTATCGCTCCTCCGCAAACTCGGGCAACGCGCAGTATGGCCGCCCGGGCGACGAGGGATTTGGTGGATTGACACCCTCCTCTCTTGAAATGTCCAACGTTGACCTTTCAGAGGAAATGGTAAACATGATAACCACACAGAGGGGCTTCCAGGCGAACTCCAGAATAATAACCACTTCAGACGCTATGCTGGAAGAGCTTGTAAATCTGAAGAGGTAATACGAAACGAATTTTTTAGGAGGGTGGCGCAGTAAATGATAGAGGTTTCAAAGCTTAACGGAGAGAAGTTTTTCGTGAATGCGGAGACTATTGATTTTATGGAAGCCACTCCGGACACCGTGCTGACTCTGGCATCAGGAAAAAAAATACTGGTGCTGGAGCCGCCGGATGTTATAATAGAGAGGATAATAGCTTACAAACAGCTTATATACTTAAATATGCCGATGAAGCTCTCAGATACGCTGGAGCGAATGTCAGTATCGTATAACGAATAAAAAGCGCAAGCAAAGCGGTGGGCAATATAGTTCTCTAGAGGGGTGAAGTTATTTGAATATTACATTGTTAATGGGCTGGGGTGTGGCTATTGGATGTACATTAGCTACTATACTAATGACGGGCGTGTTGAGAGATTATATCGACGCCGGTTCTATTTTTATTGTTGTGGGCGGTCACTTGGGCGCCCTTATTGCATCTACTCCCATGGAGGATTTTAAAAAGGTATTTACATTGCTGAAGATAGCTATGCAGAAGAATGACATAGATTTGAATCAGCAAATCGAAGATATAGTTGATATGGCAAATATAGCCAGAAAAAACGGGCTGCTGGCACTTGAGGATAAAGTAAGCGGTATGGATGATCCGTTCATGAAAAACGGTGTAATGCTTATACTGGACGGAACCGATCCGGAACTGGTGAAAAACGTTATGGAGACCGAGGTATACTTTATAGACGAGCGTCACGAGCGCTACGCAAGTATATTCGATCGCGGTTCTGCCGTGTCTCCCGCCTTTGGTATGGTAGGTACACTGATAGGTCTCATAAACATGCTTCAAAAGCTGGATGACCCCAGCACGCTTGGGCCGCAGATGGCCGTTGCCCTAATAACAACATTTTACGGCGTGCTGTTGGCAAACGTTATTTATAATCCGTTGGCCTCACAGCTGCGGTTGAAAAATACGAACGAGCAGCTTCAGAAAAACATAATAATAGAGGGTATACTCTCCATACAGGACGGCGAAAATCCCCGTGTTATAAGGGACAAGCTGAGGGCCTTCATATCCAAGACGGATGCCGCCGCCAGTGCGATGGATGAGGCACCCGCCGGAGGAGGCGGAGAATGAGGCAAAAGAAACAGCGCAGCGGTGGCGGTGGTGCTAATTGGATGGACACCTACGGCGATTTGGTAACCTTGCTGTTGTGCTTTTTTGTTATGCTTTTCGCCTCGTCCACAATGAGCGAGGAAAAGTGGATCGCAATAGTTGAGTCTTTTCGGGGAACGCCAACCGGCTCTGTTATTGAACCAATAGAGGTGAAGGCGCCCACGCAGGGCTTGACCGATACCGGCTCTACAACGCGCCCGCAAAGCCAGATAGACATCAGCAAGATGTCGCAGCAGGAGATAAAGCAAATGCTGCAGCAGATGCTGGAGGACAGCAAATCGGACGCGCAAAAAAAGGTGGATCAGGAGTTCAACCAGCTCTATGAAAATCTTAATGCATATATAGACCAGCAGGGGCTAAACAGTTCGCTCATGCTTACAAAGGATGGTATGTATATCACGGTGACAATACTGGACGGCATACTGTTTGATTCGGGTCAGGCAAATATAAGAAATGAGCTGGCACAGAACATACTCACAAGCATAAGCGATATGGCCGCCAGTTATTCGGACGCAATAGCGCATGTAACGGTTGAGGGGCACACGGACAATAATCCAATAAACACAGCCGAATTTACAGATAACTTTGACCTTTCCAGCAAGCGTGCCAATAATGTGGTTAGATACATGATACAGGCTTCGGGAATGTCGCCCAGCATGTTTGACAGCTTGGGGCGCGGAGAGTGGATGCCCATAGCCACAAACGATACGGCAGAGGGCAGGCAAAAAAACCGCAGGGTAAACATAATACTGACGGCGAAGGACGTGGACGGACTTTTGACTGATCTGCAAAAGGCGGAAGCTAACGTGGCTGTTGTGCCGCAGGCACAGCCGGCCGCAGTGCTCACAACGCAGAATAGCACAATAGTTCAACCGGAAACGGCAGCGAACTAGTTTGAATATATATTAGAGAGGACAGAGATATGAACAGAAAAAAAATTGTTATATTAGTTGCGATAATAATGGTGATGGCGTTTGCCGCTACGTCATGCAGCTTGTTTGGTGGCGGAGAGCAGGCTGCCGCCGCAGACGGCGAAAAGCCTTTGCCCGAGCTTACCAAACGTTTTTATTATGTACCGGGAGATTTCTTTGTGGTAAATCTCAAGCCCGAAGACGCAGCGGCCACAGATGACGGTACGGCGACGGCTGCAATGGGTACTCCGCCTCTTGTGAAGGCAACGGTTGCGATGGCTTTCGACAAGGACATGACGGCCGACCTCGATAAAAACCAGCAGGCCATAAGGAATATATGCGTCAAGGTGCTGCGCGATATGACGGAAACTGAGGCGCGGGCGGATAACGCCATAGAAACGCTGGAGAAGAAGCTGTACGACGAATTGAACGAATTTTTGAATATGCCCGAGTTTTACGGTGTTTACATAAGCGATTTTGTGGTTCAATAAATGACGGCTATGTTCTTTTGAGGTGTTGTGTAATTTAACATAAGTTGGTATAATAAAAATTGCTAAAATACAAAGAGTCTGTATAGGTTTGTCCATAGCATCCGAACAGGCTTTTTGAGGTCTTATAGCGGGAGGAAGCCGTTGGCTAATGTATTATCTCAAAATGAAATAGACGATTTATTAAATGCATTAAGCATGGGTGAGGATGTAGGCCACGAAGAAGCGCCGCCGGATCCATCGGCGGGTGTGCGCATTTATGATTTTAGAACGGCAAATAAGTTCTACAAGGAACAGATGCGAACGCTCAACATAGTCTTTGATAACTTTGCGTTTTTGCTGGCAAACAGGCTCACGGGTATGCTTCATACCGTGTGTGAAATAGAGGTTATTTCCGTTGAGGAGATAAGCTTTGGTGAGTTCAACAACTCCATACCCTCTCCGGTAGTGCTGGGTGTCATTGAAATGGAGCCTCTTTCCGGCTCACTTTTGATAGAGCTATCCTCGTCGCTTGTGTATGGCTTCATAAGCCGTCTTTTCGGCGGAGTTGCCGATTATACGCTGAGCGACAAGAGCTTTACCGAGATAGAGACATCCATAATAGAAAATATACTCTATCAAACGATGGGTATATTAAAGGATTCATGGGAAAAGATAACTAATGTAAACCCCGTATTATCCAGAGTGGAATACAGCTCGCAGTTTACGCAGATCGTTGAAATGAATGAGCCTGCCGCCATTGTCACGCTGAATGTTACTTTGGATGAGATACAGGGGCTTATTTCCATATGTATACCGCATCTCGCGGTACAGCCGATAGCAAAGCAGCTCAATACGGTAAACTGGACGCTGGCAAACCAAAGCGTTCACCGTGTGGACAGCAAGGAAGAAACCATAAGAGGACAGCTCTTAAACACATATGTATCGCTAAGAGCGGTGTTTAACGACACACAGACCTCCTTTCGCGAGATTCTCAATATGCAGGTGGGTGATGTGATTTGCATAAACCACAGCATAAGGGAATACATAAACGTGAATGTGGAGGACATTCCAAAGTTCAAGGGTGTAGTGGGCACAGACAATAATAAATATGCTGTACAGATAGCGAAGATTGTTAAGGAGAATGAGAACATTGAGCAATGAGGTAATGAGTCCTGAGGAAATAGAGAAAATGCTGAGCGGAGCCGGCCAGATAGACGGTGATGCGGCGGATGAGGCGCAGGGCGCGCCCGAAGCGGCACAAGTACCGGATGAGGGCATTGCGGCGGCAAGTGAGCCGACCGAGGATTTTGTTTTCCCCGCGCCGCCTTCAAATGAAGAGCCGGAGCTGAAGGTTTCAGACTACCTTTCCAAGGATGAAGTTGATGTGCTGGGCGAGGTGGGCAATATTTGCATGGGAACCTCCGCCACAACCATGTCTACGCTGCTTGAGAGGCGAGTTGCCATAACCACGCCAGCTCTTTCCATACACACGCTGGATTCTCTGAGCAGGGAGTATCCTGCGCCGCTTGTGGTTTCCGAGGTCAGCTACACAAAGGGGCTGCACGGGGATAATTTGCTCATATTGAAAGAATACGACGTGGCGCTCATAACAAATGTGCTGCTGGGTGAAACGGAGGACGTGGATCCCAATAACATAGAGCTCAATGAGATACATATGAGCGCTATGAACGAGGTAATGAACCAAATGGTAGGTTCTGCGGCCACCTCAATGGCGGATATATTCGGCAAGACCATAGATATATCAACACCCACAACCAAAAGGCTCAAAATAGACGACGGAAATATTTCGGATGTTTTTTCAAAGAACAACGAACCCTTCGTGAAAACATCGTTCCATATGGAAATAGAAGATCTGCTGACGAGTGAGATAATGCAGATAATACCAATAGAAATGGCCCACCAGATGGCGCGCGAGGTTTTAGGAGACGCAACGATGGAAGAGCCAGTTGCAGCGCCGCAGCAAACGCCGCTGCAGGCGGTAGCGCCTCCGCAGATGGAAGCGCCGCCCGCTCAGCAGGCCCCGCCACCGGTACAGCCTCAGATGGCACAGGAGCAAAATATGATGTATCAACAGCAGGAGCAGTACCAGCAACCAATGTACCAGCAACAGCCGATATACCAGCAGCCAATGCAGCCGGCATATCAGCAGCCAATGCAACCGGCATATCAACAGCCTGCGCCGCAGCCGGTATATCAAAATGTGCAGCAGCCCTCCTTCCCGAGTTTCTCGGCGGAGCCGGGCAGCATGGCTTCACCAGAAAATATAGAGATAATACTGGATGTGCCCATGCACGTTACGGTGGAGCTTGGCAAGGCGCGCCAGAAGATAAAGAATATACTGGAGTACAACATGGGTTCCGTTATTGTGCTTGATAAAATAGCGGGCGAGGCCGTGGACATACTTGTTAACGGCAAGCGAATAGGCCGTGGCGAAGTGGTTGTAATAGAAGATAATTACGGCGTCAGGATAACTGAGATAAATTCATTCTCCGCTCAAGATCTGCTCTAGTGAGGTTGAGTAAATGCAGGGAGCACCGAAAAGAATAAGACTTTTGATCGTTGATGATTCGGTTTTTTTCAGGACGATTTTAACAAATTTGATGATAAAATCGTCTAGGATACAGGTGGTTGGGACTGCGGCCGATCCTTATGAGGCGAGAGAAAAGATAGAGGAGCTTCACCCCGATGTGATGACTCTGGATATAAATATGCCCAAAATGAACGGCATAGATTTCCTAAAGGAGCAGATGCCGCGAAATTGGATGCCCACAGTTGTAATAAGCACGCGCAGCGATATAGTTTTTGAGGCTATGAATGCGGGTGCCGTCGATTTTGTTGAAAAGCCGCCAATGACACCCGGAAAAGCTTTGGATGACTTTGGCGCGGATATAATAGATAAAATAATAGTGGCGTCCACCGCCACGCACGCGAAGCACCGCAAGGCTCCGCCGCCGCCCATCATAAAATCGGGTACGGTGGCAGTGCCCGCCATGGCTCCCGGAGGGGGAACACCCTCCGGCCTTATCGCGCTGGGCGCGTCCACCGGCGGAACGGAGGCCACGAGCTTCATACTAAAACAGCTGCCCGCCAACATACCCGGTATGGTCATCGTGCAGCACATGCCGCCAGTTTTCACAAAGATGTACGCGGAGCGTCTAAACCGCGAAACAAAGCTGAACGTAAAGGAAGCCGAGGAAAACGATATAATAAGGCCGGGTCACGCCTTTGTTGCCCCGGGAGATTCGCACATACAGGTAATAAAAGACGGCACACAAATGCGCATACATTGCACAAACACCGAGAAGGTGAACGGGCACCGGCCCTCTGTGGATGTTATGTTCGATTCTGTGGCGAAATTTGCGGACAGGAGCACCACTGCCATAATTCTTACCGGCATGGGGCAGGATGGCGCCAACGGTATGCTGAAGCTGCGCAAGCGCGGCGCATACACTATCGGACAGGACGAGGCCTCCAGCGTGGTATACGGTATGCCAATGGTGGCGTACAAGCTGGGCGGGGTGGTGCGCCAAGCGCCGCTTGACACCATAGCCCAAACGCTGCTGGATCATCTGTTCGCGGGTAAGGTTTAGAGCAATTTGCTCTAATCAAAATTTGAGCTTGTCTTTAAAGGAGCCGTCCTGCTGGCTTATGTATATAAGTATCTGCGCCACGGCTTCATATAATTTTTGAGGAATGATATCTCCGACGGAAAGCTGCATAAGCACGTCGGAGAGTTTTTTATCTTCGACGACGGGAATATTGTGCTGCTGCGCGTTTTCTATTATGCGCGCGGCCACATGACCCATGCCAAGCGCGGTGATTATGGGTGCGTCGTCATTTGCGGGATCGTATTTCAGCGCGGCCGCCTTTGCGTTTTTCCGGTAGTCTTTTATCTCCATACAAATTATTATACCGTTTTGACGCGAAAAAACAATGCGAAAAAAACGCCGTGCGCAAAAAAATCCATTAAGTAAAGGCGCTTTTGACCGATATATTATGTATATGCAAATAAGCGGAGGTAACAAATGCAGTTTACACCCATAAATATAAACCCCACGCAAGCGGGCACTGTAACGGAAGGAGGGAAATCTCCATTTCAGACGATGCGCGAGGGGCAGACCATAAAGGCCGAGGTGGTGGAGGCGCAGGGCAGCTCGCTCACGCTCAAGATGCCGGACGGCACAACCGTGAAGGCGGATTTTCCCGGCGCGCAGGTAATGCTGGCGGGTGACAAGCTGGAGCTCATGATGACGTCCAAGAGCGACGGCAGTGTGCACCTGCGCCTTACCTCGGTGAACGGCCAGCCGGTGCACCTTGGCACGGGCGATCTTCAGGTACGGCTTATGGACATGGGAATACAGCCCTCCGAGGTGAACACAAAGGCCGCGCAATTTCTTGTGGACAGAAACATACAGCCCTCGCCCGAGCGCGTGGCGCTGCTTGTGAAGATAGCGATGTCCTACCCGGAGTTGCCCGCGTCCGCCGCGCTTTTCATGGCGGCGAACGATGTGCCGGTGACGCAGGAGAATGTGAACCTCATTATGCAGTGGATACAGGGCAAGGGCGATCTGGGCGCGGATACACAGCAGCTTATGAACGAGCTCATGCAGCTTTTGGATCAGGCGGAACCGCAGGCTCAGGCCGCGGTGGGCGGTCAGGCGGAAATCAAGGCGGGCGCGCAGGAGGCTAAAGCCGCCGATTCGGCCGCGCCGCTGCCGGCGGGCATGGAGGCGGAGGAGGGTGAGCAAGCGCAGCAAACTGCTCCGCGCGCGGAAAACATGAGCGAAGCCGAGGCGAAATTTATGGCCGCGCTCGAAAACGTGGCACAGCAGAGCGCAACGGGAGCGATGGCGAACGCGACCGCCGCGCCGCAAGCCGCACAGGCGGCGCAAACTTCGAACGCTGCGCTTACGCAGGCGCAGCAGGCCGTTTTCAACGAAACATTCATGACTGTGATAAACGGCAGCGCTCCCGATAATCCGGTGAAAAATCTGCCGCAGAGCGCCGTGGCAGATTTTATGTCTACGCTGCAAAACATGAGCGAGGGCGAGGCAAAGCAGGCGATAGAGGGTTTTATATCAAAGTTTTCGCTTCCGCCGGAGAAGAGCGCGCAGGCTACGCAAACGCTGCTGACGGCATATCAGACGGCGCGCAGTGCGGCGGGAGAGACGGCGCAGGCAACGCAGCCGCAGCAAACCTTACCGGGCGGTGAGGGGCAGGCGCAGCAGGGCGCAAACGCACAGCAAAGCACGCAGCCAAACACGCAGACGGGCAATGCGCAGCAAAGCGCAAACGGTCAGAACGCGGCAAACGCGCAGGCGGCAAATTTGGACAGCGCGGCGGTGCGGGAGGTGCAGCAGGTGTTGCAAACACTGGCCAAGTTCACGGTGAGTATGCGGCGGGACGTTCCGGCGGACGCGGAAAATCTGCAAAATGCCGTGAAGAGCCAGCAGAGCGCGGCGGACAGCGTGCAAAGCAGTCTTTCGCGCCTCATGGGTGAGGCCAGCGCCCCGGCACAGCGCGCGGCGGATATTTCCTCGCGCATACAGCTGGGGAACAACATAGATAATTTTTATTACTGCCAGATACCAATAGAGATAGACCAGAAGAAGAACACGGCGGAGCTCTATGTTTTCGAGCGCAAGCAAAAGGGCGGCGAGGAGAGCCGCACGAACACCACCATACTAATAGCGCTTGAAACAGAGAACATGGGGCGGGTGGAGACCGTGATGCGCTCGGAGCTGGAACATCTCGCAATAGAGTTTCGCGTGGAGAACGACGCTGTGCTCAAATATCTGCAAAAGAGCACGGCCGAGCTTACAGAGCTTCTTACAGAGGGCGATTTTGCCGTGCGCGAGGTGAAGGTGGTGCGTATGGACAAGCCCGCTACGCCGCTCAATGTGGATCAGGTGCTGGGTCGAGAGGAAAATTTCCAGCTGCAGGCGGTGGACATAAGCGTGTGACGAACAAAATTGCTTTTGCAATTTGCGGAATATTTGATATAATTAGAATGTATATGCAAATAGGGGGGACATACCAGCTATGCCAATCAATGATGCGGTAAACAACGTATATATGAGTAATATGCACGTTACCGGCGGAAATGCGAATACGAACTACGTGCCATCTTCGGGTGCTCTTATGGGCACGCAGGGCATGTATGGAAACAATTTGGGAACGGCAAACAAAACGGCCGGTTCGCAGAATGGGCTGAACAATTCTTTTTCACAGATGCTTTCGGGCATGATGACGATGAACACGGCCGGTCTTTCCACCACGGGCATTGGTGATTTTTCCAATCTGGGCGGAAGCGGCGGGTCTTATTCCTCCGGTCTCTCCGGGCTCATGGGAATGGGCGGCGGCACGGACATTCTGGGCGGCGGTTCCGATAACAGCATGATGATGATGATGCTCATGCTGGTGCTGGCGCAGCAGCAGGGCAATAACAACAACAGCAATCAAAACAACAGTATGCTGAACAATATGTACGGTGCCAACCAAAACGCCTACGGCGCGTACGGCACGCAGATGGCGGCCTGTGCGCACAACGCTTATTCGGCGGCTGCCGGGCAGGGCATACCCACAAATTCATGGGTGGCCTCCAACCCCTCCATAACAAGCAACATAGGCCAGCGCAGCGCGGATATATACCGCGCGGTCATAAACCAGTTCAATGTGGAAACAAACCAGCGCTACGCTGTGAACAAGCAGGGGCAGGGCGATACCTACTGCAATATATTCCTGTGGGACGTGACGCGCGCGATGGGCGCGGAGATACCCCACTTCACGGACGCTGCGGGCAGGCCGGTGTCTTCGGGCGCGGGCGGCGCGAAGGAGCTTGACGCAAACCAAATAAACACCTGGTTGAACACAAACGGCCAAACCTACGGCTGGACAAGGGTGTCCGCCGAGGAGGCGCAATATTACGCAAATATGGGAATGCCTGCAGTTACTTCGTGGAAAAATCCATCCGGTCACGGCCATGTGCAGGTGGTCAGCCCGTCCGTGGACGGCAGATACGATCCCACGCGCGGCGTGGCTATTTCGCAAGCGGGCAGCAAGCTCAAGAATTACGACTATATAACATCAATATACGGCGCGGGCACACTGCCGCAGGTGGAATATTTCGTGCATATATAGGCAAGAACGGTATATAGGCGTCGCGTGGTTGCGGCGCTTTTTTGATACAATACTTAAAAAACAGCGATAAATTTAAAAATAAATGCAAAAAACGATAAAGTTTTCCTTTAAAAGTGCGATATAATATATAGAAATTGTAATACTGCGATATTGAGAACGGATTCTCTAAATATTTGAAAAGGATGTATGGAAACATGGCAACACCAATAAGCGGATATGGTACAACTAGGATAACGGGCTTGGCTTCGAATATGGATACGGATACACTTGTATCCAACATGATGAAGACGGAGCAGATGAAGTATGACCGTATATACAAGCAAAACACTAAGCTGGAATGGAAAAGGGCGGCATATGCAGACATAAACACAAAGCTCAAAACTTTCAGAGACAAGTTTATGAGCGTGCTGAGTCCTGATAATATTATGTCGCAGAACGTATATAGAGCCTACAAAGTCAGCTATACGGAAAATAAATACGTGGATATAAAGGCAACCTCGGGCGCAAGCATAGGCAGCCACAGGATAACGGGCGTCTCTCTTGCAGACTATGCAAGAATGGAGGGCGAAAAGCACAGAAACCGTAACGTTATGGTTTCGGGCTCCTCGGGCACAAATTTCTTTGCGAGTACAAGTGGAGATAAGGTTGTTGCGGCAGACGCCAAGATTGGCGATGTTTTTGCCTTCGAACAGGTGGATCAGCAGTTGTCCTTTTCAATAAACGGAGAGACCTTCACATTCAGGCAGGATGAAAAAATTGAGGATGTCATAAACGCGGTGAACGCCAACGGCAAGGCGGGCGTTAATATGTCTCTCAATGCGGACGGTAAAATATTGATTGCCAACAAGGAAAACGGCAATAAGGATATACGCATACAGAACGGATCAAATTCACCCAAGGTTATAGAAACTGGCGGTATATTCGGTTCTGAGGCTACCGTAAAGGCGAAAAACATTCTCACCAGCAATGATATGACACTGGGAGATTTTGAGGCTGCCACCGGAAAAAGCATTTTGGACGGAGGTAATCTTTCCTTCAAAATAAACGGTCAGCAGTTTTCGTTCAGCAGTACGGACAGCATTCAAGATGTATTGGATACGGTGAACGCCAACACGGCCGCAGATGTTACAATGACATACGACCTTGACGCGGACAAATTTATCATACGTAACAATTCGGCCGGTTCTGCCAGCAAGTTGGAGCTTGAGAGCGGCGTAGGTAAAGCTTTTGGCGAGGATGGTCTGTTCGCGGGAATAAACGCGGGCACCACCAGCAAATACGAGAACATAGACAGGGACGCGGACAGCATAAAATCCGCCGCCGAAAAGATGGGCGTACAGCTTGAGCTGGATGGCAACGGTATGTTCAGCTTCACGCTAAAGTCTAAAAACAGCAAGGGTGAGATAATTTCAAAGGATTTCTCCTTCGACCCGTCCAAGACCTCGTTAAAATCCATGATGGATAAGGTGAACGCGGATTCCGAGCTGAACGTAAAGATGTCTTACAGCCAGATAACGGACAGCTTCACTTTTACGAGCGGAAGCATGGGTGAGACGGCTTGGGTTTCTGTGGAAAACAAGGACGGCTCCAACGCCTTTGGAGATTCCAAATCCTTCTTCGGAGTAGCAGTGGGCGAAAAGACGGGCAAGGACGCGGAGCTTAAAATAGACGGCGAGGTTGTTAAACGCTCCAGCAATTCATTTGTGCTGGATGGCATAGAGTTTAACCTCAAAATGGAAATGGCAGACGTTGGCACCGACGATGAAAAGGCGATAAGCTTCTCATTGAGTCAGGATATTGACTCGGTGGTCACCAAGGTCAAGGCCTTTGTGGAAGAATATAACAAGCTCTATCAGGAACTGAACGGTCTTTATAAGGAGTCTTACGACTACAAAAAGGGCTATGAGCCGCTTACAGAGGAAGAGAAGAAGGGGCTCACCGAAAAAGAGATAGAAAAGTTGGAGGCGGAGGCCAGAAAGGGTCAGCTTCGCAACGATACCACAATAAATGGACTGCTTTCGTCCATGCGCAGCGCGCTGTTTGAGAAGGTGGGAGACACCGGACTTTCTCCGCACGATATTGGTTTATCCACCGGCACATGGTCTAACGAGGGGCAGATAAGCTTTGACGAAACGAAGTTCCGTGCCGCGTTAAAAGAAAATCCGGACGCTGTGGGCAAGGTTATGGCTGGTGTTTCGGACAGCACAGACAGCAAGGTGGCGCGTGAAAACTCAGGCTTGGTATCTCGTTTCTTCGATACCTTTACCACAACGCAAAATACGCTTACCAAGACGAATATAAAAAATATAGATCAAAACTTGTCCGATAATGATAAAAAGATGTCTGACATGATGGATCGTATGTACGAGATGGAGGAAAGATACTATATACAGTTTGCGCAAATGGAAAAGCTTCTGTCGCAATACCAGCAGCAGAGCGCGTGGCTTTCGCAGCAGCTTGCCGGAATGTAAGAAAACCTCCGGCAGCGGCAAAACGATATAAACGAAATACGCGGCCGGTACTATTAATATATCCAGGGAGGGTATACAATGTACGCAACAGCAAATTTACAAAACAGATACAAACAGGATTACGTAACTACGGCCAGCCCCATAGATTTGGTTATAATGCTATACGATGGGGCAATAAAGCAGCTAAAGCTGGCTAAGATACATTTGGAAGATGAGCAGCCCGAATCTGCGAGGAATTTCCTTGTTTCACTGGAAAAGGCGGAAGAGATAATATTGGAGCTCATAAGAAGCCTCAATATGAGCGTGGATATGTCTAAAGATCTGCTGGATCTATATCAGTTTATGATCAGCGAGCTTGTGGAGGTCACATTCTCTCGTGAAGCCGGCAAGATAGACCCGGTGGTGGATATGCTTTCCTCGCTGAGGGAGTCGTGGGTCGCCGTGAAAAACAGCATGGGCAGTTCGTTTGAGGCCGAAGACGAGATGCAGGGCTAATGTCGGCGCATAAAAGCGTTGCTCATAGCAGAATAAAAGATAAAAAATATATCTTAGGCCGCCGCTCTATACGCAGAACGGCGGCCTAGCAATCAACAACCCCGCCGCAAGCAACGGGGTATGTTGGATACAAAAGGAAAAATTTATAGGTCAATACGCCCTGAAGGGCGGGGTATTACCCTGATGTGTAATAAAAAAAACGAGAGGCAGATAATTGGAAAATAAAATTGAACTGATAGGCAGAAAATCTTCTCTGCTGCAAAAATTTTTAGACGCCACTACTGCTATAAGCGAGTGCCTGGGCATGGAAAACGATGCCGAGAGAGTAGCCGGCATACAGAAAAATGTGTTTGAGCGCGACGCTATTATTAAGGAGTTGACCGATGTAAATAAACTGCTGGAAGCTCCCGAAGGCAAGGATGAGAAATTTGATGCGGAATATGAAAAACATGCCTGGCTTTGGTTAAATATATTAAAAGAGATAAAAAGTCTGGAGGACGGCAATTCTGAAAAAATAGAATCGCTTATGTCCGGTTATATGGATAAGGTGAAATCCACAAAGGACGCTATAAAGGTTATTGACGCATATGCAAGCAAAATGGGTGAGGAAGGTAGTATAAATATTGACAAAAACCAGTAATAAGGCTAGAATTGAAGTCAGAGAAGTGTTTTTTATATGAAAATAGGTAATATAAATTCCGCCGCCATGGAGCACATAGCCAAAACAGAGGTGAGTGAAGCCGATGGTATGCGGAATACGGAGCTGGTGTTTAAGCGCCAGTTGACGAATGAAACAAAAACTGCATATATGAGCCATGTGGAAGAGCTGATACGCGACATTGAAGAACAGGGCGTAAGGCTTGGCAAAAAAGCAGATATGGCGGAAATGCAGAAATACAGAGAAATGATAACCAAGCTGCTGAACGAAACGGTAAGCAACGGTTTTGCTTTTGAAAAAGAGGGCAAGATGGGTTTTAACGGCAGAAGCAAAATCTTTGTCGTTATAAAAAATATAAATACAAAGCTTGACGAAATGACCAAAAAGGTGCTGGAGGACGAAAAGGAAAACCTCAATCTTCTGAACGATATAGACGACATTAGGGGTTTGCTGGTGGACATGTATTTTTAAACACGGAGGGGCTTGGGCGTGGCAGACAACATGCAGGAATTGATACAAAACGAAGAGGAAAATTCGCTTCAGGAGCGTTATCTCATATTCAACATAAGAGATGAGTATTACGCTATTGAAATAGAATATATTACGGAGATAGTGGAAATGCTGCCCATAACGGTGGTGCCCAGCATACCCGAATGCATTGTGGGCATAATAAACCTTCGCGGTACCATTATACCCATTATGGATGTGCGTATGCGCTTTGGGTACGAAACGAAGGAATACGATTCGCGTACCTGTATCGTTGTGCTGGAGAGCGGAGATCTTTCCATGGGCGTGATCGTGGATTCCGTACAGGAAGTTGCGCGCATCAGCGATGACGTTATAGCAAAACCGCCGGAAAGCACCAGCAGTGCGGGCGATATGGACTACTATATTAAAGGTATAGCCAAATGGAGAAATGATATACAGCTTATAATTGATTGCGATAAGTTTTTCAATTTGGATGAAGCAGGTGTTTCATGCAGCTGACAGATAATGAGTTTATTAGGCTGCGGGATTTCATGTACAACAATTTTGGCATAAATCTCGCGCAAAAGCGGACGCTTATTGAAGGCAGATTACAGGGAGTGTTGAAGCAGAAGGGCTTCAACACTTTTAGTGAATTTATAGATGAGCTTGTTAGTGACAAGACGGGCGGAGATGTTTCGCTGCTGGTTTCCAAGCTCACCACCAACTTTACATATTTCATGCGCGAAGAGCAGCATTTTGACTTTTTACGGAACACCATATTGCCGGATATAGTGCCCAAGGCGCACGATAGAAATATCTGCATATGGAGCGCGGGCTGTTCCTCCGGCGAGGAGCCGTACAGCATAGCTATGACGCTGGACGATTATTTTAAAGATGTGAGCGGTAAGTATGATACGCGTGTGCTGGCTTCGGATATTTCAGAGCGCGTGCTAAACGCTGCCAAAACGGGAATATACGGCGAGGACAGGATGGCAAAGCTGTCGGACGCGTGGCGCAAGAAGTATTTTGTGGATCTCAAGGACGGGAACTACCAGGTGGCCACAAAGATCAAAAACGAGGTAATATTCCGTAAGATAAACCTTATGGATCAGTCCTTTGGCTTCAAGCGCAAATTTCATCTTATATTTTGCAGGAACGTTATGATATATTTTGATTCGGAGACGCGTACCAGACTGGCCAACAAATACTACGATAATCTATTGCCGGGCGGATACCTTTTTATAGGCATGTCGGAAAGCCTTATAAACAGCGATACGAAGCTGCAATACGTGAAGCCGTCCATATACAGAAGGCCTTTGTGAGCGGGAGAGTTTTGCTTTGAGTATTCAAGACGTGAGAATGAGAATAGACGAGCTGCGAAACGAAATGACCTCGCGCATACAGCAGGCGAGCGGCGGCTCTCGGGGATTCAATACCATTTTGCAGGAAAAAATGGATACCACTGCGTCGGCGGGGCAGTCCGTTTCAAGCACGCTCACCGGAACGGCGCTCAGTTCGCAGAAGAGTACGGCAAGCTCATTTGTCACAAAATCTGGCGATATATTTGTGGAGGGGACTCTTGTGGGCGAGGAGATGATGCCGCTTACGGAGGTTCAAGCATTTAACTATACACAGAGCGCTTCGCAGGGTTACGGCGGCTATGGCACTGCCGGTCTGAGCGGGTATGGCGCATACGGCAGCTATGATCCCAATTGCCCGCAATGTGCTGCGCAGGCCGCTGCCGGCGGTTACGGCGCGACAGGCGCATACGGCACAAACGTGACCTACGGGAATATGACTGCGACGAGCTCCGGCCTTTCCTCACGCGATCTCGAGAAGGCGGCGCCCTATATGCAGTATGTAAACGAGGCCTCGCAGCGATACGGTATGCCCGTGAACCTGATACTGGGCATAATGAAGGCGGAGTCGGATTTTGACAATAGCTGCGTTTCGTACGCGGGCGCGAAGGGGCTTATGCAGCTCATGCCAGAGACGGCGGCAGAGGTGGGCGTTACGGACGAATTCGATCCGCGGCAAAACATACTCGGCAGCGTGGAATATGTCACAAAGCTCATAAACAAGTACGGCGGAGACGTTCGGCTGGCGCTGGCGGCCTACAACACCGGCCCGGGCAAGATAGCACGCCGAGGCGTTATCAGCAGCACAAGCGCGGAATACCTTACGGTGCCGCAGTCTATAAGAGATTACGCGGAGCGCGTGCTAAAATACGCGGGCTACGTTGGATAGGAAATGAATACTGTGCCGCCTTGCTAAGGGCGGCATTTTTTCATATTCGCGTCGAAATATTTATTTTCGCAAAATGAAATATTTATATTGCCACGGCAGGCTTTGTGTAGTAGAATAAGACAGAAAATTGAACAGCGACCTTTAAATTGGTACCGAGATACTGATAAGGCGATATTTTAGAGCGCAGGGCAGAGCGGGCGGAAGCTAGCGGGGTCAGGCGGTTTTCGGCGGGCAGGAATCGCCGAAAGCACAAATAAGCTATAAAACCATACCTTTTCATGTTTCGGCAGGGAAAGGTTTTTTGTTTAAAACAGATATAAGGGGGTAATGATGAAACATTTACTTGATCCAATGGACATCTCCGTGGAGGAGATAGACGGTATTCTCGATTTGGCTGATAAAATAATTGAAGACCCGCTAAAGTATTCGGAAGTGTGCAGCAAAAAAAAGCTTGCTACACTTTTTTTTGAACCTTCCACCCGCACAAGACTGAGCTTTGAGGCGGCAATGATGGAGCTGGGCGGCAACGTTATAGGCTTTGCGGGCGCGGACAACAGCTCCGCAGCCAAGGGCGAAAGCGTGGCGGACACCATTCGCACGGTGGAATGCTACGCTGACATAATAGCGATGCGCCACCCCAAGGAGGGCTCTGCCCTCGTGGCCTCGCTGAACGCGGCCGTGCCCATAATAAACGCGGGCGACGGCGGACACCAGCACCCCACGCAAACGCTCACAGACCTTTTGACCATACGCTCGCTCAAGGGCAGGCTGGATAATCTCACCATAGGCCTGTGCGGAGACCTCAAATTCGGCAGGACGGTGCATTCGCTGATACGCGCCATGTCCCGCTACCAAAACATTCGTTTTATACTGATATCGCCCAAGGAGCTCAAGGTGCCGCGTTACGTAAAAGAGGACGTACTCAAGACAAACGAGAAGGTGACCTACGAGCAGTACGAGAGGCTGGAGGAGATAATTTCCGAGCTGGATATACTCTACATGACAAGGGTACAGCGCGAGCGCTTCTTCAACGAGGAGGATTACGTTCGCCTGAGGGACAGCTACATACTGGACGCGCCCAAGATGGAGCGCGCCAAGAGCGATATGATAGTGCTGCATCCGCTGCCCCGCGTGAACGAGATAGCGGTCGAGGTGGACAATGACCCGCGCGCAAGCTATTTCAAGCAGGCGCTCTATGGAAAATATGCCAGGATGGCGCTCATAATGACAATGTTAGGGGTGAATGCGTGATGTTAAAGATAGATAGTATAGATAAAGGCGTGGTAATAGACCACATAAAAGCGGGCAAGAGCATGGGAATATACCAGTACCTCAACCTCGACAAGCTGGATTGCACCGTGGCCATAATCAAAAACGTCAAAAGCAACCGCATGGGCAAGAAGGACATAATAAAAATAGAGAACGAAATAGACACCGATCTTGACATGCTGGGCTTTATAGACAGGGATATAACCGTGAATATTATTGACGGCGGTGAAATAATACGGAAAATGAATATAACACTTCCCAAAAGGGTGGTAAATATAGTAAAATGTAAAAATCCGAGGTGCATAACATCGGTGGAGCAGGAGCTGCCGCACGTCTTCCATCTGGCGGACGAGGAGCGGGGAGTATATCGTTGCGCCTACTGCGAGCAGGAAGCGAAAAATGGCTGAGACTCGAAATAGGTGAGACTCGAAATCTATGATTTCGCAAGTCGAAGCTATGCAGCGTAAGGGCTACTAAGCCGTAGCTGAGACTCGAAATCTACGATTTCGCCAGTCGAAGCTATGCAGCGAGAAGCGAAAGAGCTCTACAAGGGGGACCCGAAATCTACGATTTTGCAATTTTACATTAAGAGAGGATTATATAATATGAAAAGTTTATTGAAGCTGGGCGATCTTTCGAAGGACGAGATAATAGGCATACTGGATCTGGCGGACGAGATCAAAGCCAAGAACAAGAAGGGCATAGAGTTTAAGCCGCTAAAAGATAAAACGCTGGGCATGATTTTCCAAAAATCCTCCACGCGTACGCGCGTTTCCTTTGAGGTGGGAATGTATCAGCTGGGCGGATATCCTATGTTTTTATCCTCCGCCGATCTGCAAATAGGCCGCGGCGAGCCGATTGAAGACACAGCGCGCGTGCTGGCGCGCTACCTTGACGGCATAATGATACGCACCTTCGCGCAGCAGGAGGTTGAAGACCTCGCGAAATACAGCGGCATACCTGTAATAAACGGACTGACCGATTACGCGCACCCCTGCCAGGTGCTGGCCGATCTGCAAACCATACGTGAATACAAAAAGGATTTCGAGGGCCTCAAGATGGCCTATATAGGCGACGGTAACAACATGGCAAATTCGCTCATAGTGGGCTGCCTAAAGGTGGGAATGAGCGTATCCTGCGCAATACCCGAAGGCTACTATCCGGATGCTGAAATAATGGCCTGGGCAAAGAAAACTGGTAAGTTTGAGATAGGCGGGGACGTTATGCAGGCCGCAAAGAATGCCGATGTGCTTATCACGGACGTGTGGGCTTCCATGGGTCATGAGGCTCAGGTGGAGGCGCGCAAAAAAGCCTTCGCAAACATACAGGTAAACGACGATGTTATGGCCGTGGCCAACAATGGCGCAATAGTGCAGCACTGTCTGCCCGCGCACAAGGGCGAGGAAATAACATACGACGTATTCGAAGCGCACGCCACCGAGATATTTGACGAGGCCGAAAATCGTCTGCATGCGCAAAAAGCAGTAATGACGCTGCTTATGTCCGATAAATAAAATATGTGGGTAACCACAAAATAAGCATCATGCAAAGAAAAAAACACAGTCCCGGTTGGTAGTCCGGGCGCGGCCTATGTCGTCAGTAACCTGCCTCCTTGGTTGTCCCTTCTTTGTTTATATAATTAAAGGAGGGAACAGTTATGGAAAATACCGTTTCAAAGTTGACGGTATACTTTGAGGAACCGTTTTGGATAGGCGTTTTCGAGCGCGAATGCGGCGGTAAATACGAGGCGTGCAGGGTTGTATTCGGCGCTGAGCCAAGGGACTACGAAGTGTACGAATTTTTGCTGAAGCATTGGGCGGAGCTGCGGTTTGGTGGAAATTTGCGCGGCGGGGAGCTGGCCGAAAGGCAGTTCAACCCCAAAACGATGCGGCGCAAAGTAAGAAAGCAGATGCAAAGCGTGCGCGTGGGCACAAAGGCGCAACAGGCGCTAAAGCAACAGCAGGAGCAGGGCAAGCAGCAGCGCTCCGTATACTCGCGGGAGCAACGGGAGGCAGACAAGGAAAGAAAGTTTTCGCTGCGGCAGCAAAAACGCCACGAAAAACACAGGGGACATTGAATGGTATAAAAAACGGACGCTCGAGCCGGGCCCGTTTTTTTGTGCGCAAAAAGCGAATAATGCCCGAACAGTAAACTCTATACATATTATTATAATTAATGCAGCTATGCCGCAAAATAATATTTGTATTATTTTTGGTGCGGAGAATGAATTTTGATGCCGTCTATGTTATCATAATACCAAAAACGGAGTGCGAAACTATGTATCCTAAAATATATCTGGCGATGGACAATTGCGTATTTTATAAACGGTGGACAAGGCCGGATGAATGGGCGAAAAAAATGGCGGAGCTGGGCGTTTATTTCATTGAGGCCAGTGCGGATACGGAGCTTGACCCGCTTTATATGGGCGGCGAATATCTGGCGGATTGGGTGGAAGGCGTGCGGGAGGCCGAGGCGAAGTATGGCGTGAAGGTGGCCAATCTCTATTCGGGACACGGTACGTATTCTACTCTGGGGCTGGCGCACACGGATGCTAGGGTGAGAGAGCACATACTGCGCGACTGGTTTTTTCCCATGGTGGAGACGGCGGGCAAGCTTGATTGCGGTATGGGTTTCTTTACGCACGCGTTTGCGCATGAGGTATTGCAGAGCCAAACCGAATATTTGCGCTATGTTGAAATATTGACCCAAAACCTCGCGCGGGTAAACGAATATGCTGGCGGAGTGGGCTGTGGCAAGCTGGGAATAGAGCAGATGTATACGCCGCACCAATATCCCTGGCGCCTTGAGGATACGCGCGAGATAATGAAAAACGTCACGCAACGAAGCGGCAGAGATTTCTATTTCACAGAGGACACCGGCCACCACCACACTAAGTTTATGCGGCCTACGGAAATGCCCAAGGGCGCGGCGCGCGGCGCGTGGTTGGGGAGCGACGCGGCCTTTGCGATGGCAAAAAGCGGGGGAGAGGCGGCGTGGGCGGATATAGAGCGAGACATGGCAGCGCACCCGCAGCTTTTCGCCAAAGAGAGCGATGGTGATTGCTACGTTACGCTTGAGTCGCTGGGCTGCTATAGCCCCATTGTGCACCTGCAACAGACCAACGGCAGCGTTTCCGCGCACCTGCCCTTCACGCCGGAGGAAAATGCGAAGGGTAAGATAAACGGCGCGGATATCTTGATCGCTATAAAGCGAAGCTATGACGCGCCGATTGAGGCGGATATGCCCGCGCGTACTGATGAAATATATCTTACGCTGGAGCTTTTTTCGGGCACCACATCCATTATGAACGACGTGCTGGCAGACTGCGCGGCAAGCGTGGAATACTGGCGGCAGTATATACCGCGCGACGGAATGACGCTGGATGAACTGGTGGGTATGCTGTAGCTATGGGGTTTTATGAGCTTTCGGCGCAGGAGCGGGCGGAGCGGGTGGCAAATATATATGACGCGCTGAGCGATGCGATCGCGGGCGGACAGCCTGCACTGCGCTTTTGCGGCGGCGGCTATAAAAAAGGCTGTTTTCAGACTACTGGCGGCAGAGCTGCTCGGCTGGGAAAACCCTTATATATATGAAGCATTCAAGGCGGAGGCAATAGCGGTGCACGGCAGATACGAAAAATTTAGCGAGCTTACAAGCGCACAGGTGAAGGAATATTTCAAGCGGGAACAAAACACTTGGTTTGACGAAGTAAAACGGTAATGCGGTAACCGGTCAAATAAATTTAAATTTGAGATATCACGTTAATATACTAAATATGCCTATGGTATTCGAATATGATATTTGTACGATGTGATATGGGCGGTGTTAAGTGGTGGAGCACCGTTTTAGCCACATTAAAAGTATAATTTATATATTTTTTAACAAATGACGACCGGAAAAATCGACTTAAATATCGTCCATTTATACTATTTAGCTTAAAAATGCAGCAAAATGCCGTGAAATATATTCCAATGTTGGAATAATATATTTCTTAGCATGCTTGAAACCCTTTGTTTATGCGGAAATTTGATATATAGTGCGCGAGTGCAGCGAAAAAGTAAAAAAAAACCTATTTTAACCGTTAATGCGACTTATATTTTGACCGATGATGTTTATAATACTAGTATATAAATATGTATACTTAGTGGAATAAGTATAATTAAGAAATGTTAAAAAACTAGCAATTAGTACAATAATGAAAAGGCAGGGATTTTTTATGAAAAAGCACATGTCCCACAACGAGGGAACAAGGAACGGAAGGAGAAAGAAAAAGGTCGTAGTGGCCAACAAAAAGAATTTCCGCAGAACTATTGGGATAATAGTTGTTGTGGTTATGCTTATTGCTGTTGTTCAAACGGGTGTGTTGGCAGCGGGCGGCTTGGATACCTCGGCGAACGAGGTTACGGTTCAGTCTGTGGACGATTTGAACAATATAATTTCGGCAGATACCGGCACGGGTGACGGTACCAGCACGGGCGGTGATACCGGCACGGGTGACGGTACCAACACTGGCGGTGATATCGGCACGGGTGACGGTACCAACACTGGCGGTGATCCCGGCACGGGTGACGGCACCAACACAGGCGGCGATCCCAACACAGGCGGCGATCCCAACACGGGCGGCGATCCCAACACAGGCGGTGATCCCAACACAGGCGGTGATCCCAACACAGGCGGCGATCCCAACACAGGCGGCGATCCCAACACGGGTGGCGATCCCAACACGGGCGGCGATCCCGCACCTGTAGTAAAACCGGTTGTTACTTTGTGGATAGGCACAAATGAATACAACAAAATAACAGTGGAGAACGGCTATATAGATATGCCCGGAACACCGGACAATACTAACGGAATGGTGTTTGAGGGTTGGTTTACGAACAAAGAATGCACTGTTGAGTTTGATCCGTACGTTGAAATAACAACCGATATGTCTCTTTTCGCAAAGCTTGCTAAAGCTGATGTGATAGTGACATTCGTAGATCAGGATGGCAAGACCATACATACCGCAGCGCCAAATGAAAGCGGCATAGTTGAAGCGTATGATGGTCTGAATCAAATAATCGCTCCCGGGGGCAAGGTTTTCAGCCACTGGGCAAAGCAGGGCTCAATGGAGAAGTTTGACTTTAGTCAGAAAATCACAGAAAACACCACGCTGGTACCAGTGTTCAAAGATGGTTTTATAGTTCGTTTTGACACTGTATTTGGCTCTACCAAAATAAAGCCCGTTTACGTTGAAAAGGGCGGCACAGTGAGCGATCCCGGAGTGAAACCCAAAGAGGATTCCGGCGTGTTGGAGTTCAAGGGATGGAGCAAGCAATCCAGCGGCGATAACCGTACGTTGTATACTTTTGGCGAACCGGTAAATGAATCCTTTACGCTGTATGCGGTATGGGATGGCACACCGGTGAATTACTCGGTAAGATACTGGCTGGAAAAGCCGGGCATAGTTGGCACACCGGACAAGGCTACCGACTATAGCATAGTTAATTATGAATTTCCGCCCACGGGTACGGCAAAGCCGGGCGAGGTTATAAACAGCCTTCCGGCGGGCTTGGAATTGGCACCCGAGAAATTTGGTAAATTCGACAGTACCACAAATGTCACCTATAAGACATATAGAAACATATACAAAAATGAGCCAGTGGTTGAGCCGCTTACGGTAAGTGTGGAAGAGGCTGGCAACGTATTAAATGTATATTATGAGCGCAAGGAATTTACGTTTAAGTTTAGCTTTTCAGACCGTAGTTCAGCGGATGTAAACGGAAGCAAACTGGATATAGCCGGAATGAGCAATATTGCCGATGGCAGCTATGATCTTGATATGAGCGGGAAGATCGAATATAGCTTCGGGGCAAAGATGGGTGCGAACATTTCAGCGCAATGGCCTACGTTATCCGCTGATAGTACATGCCAGGTGGTTGGTGCGAAGAATAATCTTCAGCCAGAGGCGTGGAGAATGGATCTGAACAACTATTTATCTATTAATATGCGTAGTACCGTTGGTGAGTTTACACAGACTTATTTGAATGATCAAAACATTGGCGGTACTAGCGATGAGATATACTTTGTGATGAGCTATTCTGGTCAGCTCAAAGATCTCACCATAAACACCTGGTATCAGGCGCTGCCCGGTGAAAGTGGATCTGATCCCTTGCCCGGTCACAATATATTAATACCGCAAGAGTCTACTTTAAACAAATATGTGCAGGTGGAAACAAGTACCGTAAAATCGAGTAATCCTGCGGCTGCGATGCCAAATGTAAAAGAGGGCTTTAAGTATGTAGGCAGTGCAAAAAGGGCCGATGGTAATGGAAACTATGAACACGATCTATATTATGACCGCGCTTCAGGCCATGTGACTTTCAATACAAACGGCGGTGTGCCGGTGCCGGAAAGGCTGCTAAACCAGTTAAGCGGCACGCCTATGAAGCTGCTACAGCCCAAGGAGGAGCCCACCAAGGAAGGCTATGTTTTCGGCGGTTGGTACTATGACGGCGGCTCCTTCAAAAAGCCGATAAAATGGGATAGTGACGTATTAAAACCTTATTTTATGACCGGTAGTATTTGCACATGGCAGGATGTAAATCTGTACGCGAAATGGACAAAACAAGGTGAGGCGGGTACGCACACCGTGAGCTTCTATGACAATAATAAGCTTGCCAACCAGTGGTCTTCGCAGCAGGTAAAGAACGGCGAGAACGCAGTAAACAATATAACAACAACAGTGGATGGGAATACTGTAAATATAGTTCCCGGCGTGGTTGTGGAAGGCTATGGTTCTTTCGCCGGCTGGTATTATCTACTGGACGGAAAAGAGGTTAGCTTCAACTTTGCCGACCCTATAACGGACAATACAGATGTGTACGCAAAATGGAAAACGGGCGGTTATAAGATAACCTACGATATAGGTGAGGGCACTGGCATAGCTCCCGTGGATCAGAATGTCTATAATGCGGGCATAATCGCCACAGTGAAAACGCAGAGTGGGTTCACCGCGCCCGCAGGCAGGTCTTTCATAGGCTGGAAGAGCAATGTTGACGGAAAGCTGTATCAGCCAAACAAGTCTGTTGCTGTAAACAGTGACATAACTTTCACTGCGGCTTATTCGACGCCGGGGGACGTTTACACGGTCACATATAAATCCGGATTTGATGCGTCTGAAAAGAGCAGCAACATAAAGCCGATTCCAGATAATGCGAATTCTAATAACATAAATATATCTGTATATAATTTGGCCAATCGGCCGGGATTTGAGTTTACAGGCTGGCTGTGTGACAGGGACGGTAATGTGTATTCTGAGGGCGCAGTCTATGGGCTTACAGGTAACACCGTATTCACAGCACAGTGGAAGCGCATAACCTACGATATAATATTCCATCCGGGTGTGGGCGGCACAATAGCCCCCGATAATCAGAAAGTGGAAAACACAGTAGGTGTAGATACGGATTGGTCTGCTGTTACGCCTCCTGTGGCCACGCCGGACAACGAGCACTATTTTGATGGCTGGCAGGATAAGGACGGCAACAGGATGCCTTCCACGGGTATAATAGACAAAAACTGGAATCTATTTCCCATATTTGTGCAAAAGCAGGCCATAACATTGAAGGCTGCCAGCGCATACAGAGAGTATGACGGCAGCGCTCTTACGGCGGCTGATCTTTCATCTGAAACAAAGGCTATGCTGCAGGGAATGGGTCTGAGATATAGCAACGTGAAAATGACTTCGGGCAGTACTATCACAGATGTCAAAACGGATTCCGAAGGCCGTGTGATAGGCGTGCCCAATGTGATTGAATCTGTAAAGCTTTCCAAGAATGGACTGGATGTTACCGAGCAGTATAAGCCGAGCTTTGAGCCGGGTGAACTGAAAGTTGGATATGGTAAAGTTAGCCTATATGTTGAAGATACCAGCAAGGTCTATGGCGACGATGACTCTACGGCTATAGTAAATGGAACCGCCACCGCTGATGTAAACAAAGTGTCACAAACAGTAACGGCAAACTGGGAAACCGTGGAAGGAAAGCAGTATGCTAACTTTAAATTCACACAGGATACTTCCCAAAACCGATACTTTTATGGAGATGTAAAAATAGAACGTAAGGACCTCAATGAAAATGTTGGTACATATCCGTTTAGCGATGCCGTTACGATATACTCGACCAACCATTCGTTGTCGAACAAGCAGTTAGGTAGCCTCACAATAAAGCATAGGCCGGTAACGGTTTCCGCGCCAAAGGAAGTGAAGCTGGAATATGGCAATGATCTCAGCACGCCTATTGCAGCAAGCGTATTAAACGAAGCGCCCGAAGGTTTTGATAGGGTAAATTATAAACTGCAAATCGATGGCGTGGATGTGGATAAGGTAGATTACGCAAAGCTGGCGCCGAAAGAATATACCATAACTGTAGTACCGGGAGATAACCCGAACTATAGCGTAACGCCGGAAAACGGTAAGCTGATAGTTAGCAAAACCACCGCCGCTGTAAGGATAGTTGTAGATGGCAACAATATCGTATATGGACAAGATGAACCCACACCAAATGTTAAGGTTTATGTTGGCGGAAGCGAAAAGACAAAAACCGAATATACGGCAATGGGTATCAGCTTTGGCGTAACGCGCGAACAGCCCGAAAACAAGAACGTGGGTGACTACAAATATATAATAACCGATCTCGTGACGGCGAATTTTGAGGGACAGCCGCAGATTGACGCAGGCAACCTGAACATAGCACGCAAGGCCATAACGCTGGCGGCTATACCAAACGGTAAGGTGTTTGGCGCGGTAGATGAACCCCAGCTTAAAGCGGAAGTGAAGCCAGCAGATGGTCTTGTTGGGACGGACGAGCTTGTTTATACGGTATCTCGCGATACATCAGAGCCTTATCAGCAGGTGGGCAAGCATGTAGGCAACATAACGGTAAGCTATGTGGACGAGGGTGTAAACAAGAACTACACCATAACGCCCGTGGCGGCAGACTTCACCATAGAAAAGAACATGTCGCAGACGATAGTCCTGAAGCCGGATGCCGCAAGCAAGACCTATGGCGATATGGATCCGACGTTCACAATGAACAATGTTGAGCTGCCCGAGGGCGTTACGCTTGTGCCGGTTGAGGATTATACGCTGAGCCGTACACCTATAAACGGTAACGGTCAGTTTGACATCGCCAACGGCAACTACAAAATAGAAGTTATGCTCACGCAAAGCGGTGAAGCCAAGCTTGCGAATTACAACTATACTGCGGAATCGGGCGTGTTCACCATAAATCAGCGCGAAGCTAAAGTTGCGCTGAACAGCGGCGAAAAGGTTTACGGCGACGGCGACCCGACCGATCTGCTTAGGGCAAAGACCGTGGAGAATGTGTTCCCGGGTCAAGAAAATCAGCTAAAATACGCGGTAACTCGTGAACCGGGCGAGAAAGTGAAAGTCGGTGGTTATGCTGTAAAGGGCGAAGACAAAGGAAGCGGAAACTATTTCATAACCTTCGTGGACGGAACGCTCACCATAACAAAGCGCACCATAACGGTAACGCCGATGGACGATGACAAGATATATGGCGAAAAAGATCCGAACTTCAAGGACGACGCTTCTGAAGAAGGCACGATTTCGGGCGGCAAGCTGCCCAACGGCGATGACGCGGACGAGCCGAAGTACGACGTAGATCGTGAAAATAAGACCGATGATGTGGGCAAATACCCCATCACCGTTACGCCGGGAGTTAACCCCAACTATGATATAGTACAGGGCGGCGGCACGGGCGAAGATGCGCCCAAGCTTGAGATAAAGCAGAGGGACGTGAAGGTAGTGGCTCCCAGCCGCACAATAACGGTGGGCGGAGAAGTGCCCGATTTGGGTGCGCTCAAGAGCGCGGTTGAATACAATCCCGCTTTGATACTGGGCGATACTCTGGATTTCTATCTGAGTTATAAGACGCCTGTGAACAACACTAAGATAGGGGATACTCCCATATTGGTAAATAAGGGGAACAACCCGAACTATAATGTTTCCACGCAGGACGGTAATCTCAAAATAGACCCGATCACAGTTATTGGATATATAAATGTTGATTACACATTTAAGACCTATGACGGCGGCGCGGAGCCTGAAGTATTCACTGCGCAGGACAACGTGAAGGCACAGGGCGTGGTTTATGATCTAGTGCGTGAGCAGCCGGACAACCAAAACGTTGGCAATTATAAGATCAACGTAGTGTTCCCCGAGGGTGCAAACCCCAATTTTGACACCAGCAAGATATCCGTACAGACCAATTATTTCGACATAAACCCGAAACCCATAGACGTTTGGGTAGACCCGGCGGAGAAGGTTTATAGCGCGGCCGATCCCAAGCCCTATACGGTTGTATCGGATGGTCTGGTGGAAAAGGACAAGCAGCTCTTGAAGGCCAGCGTGATTCGCGTGGATGAGGGCAAGTATGCCGAAGGCGGCGAAGATGTGGGCACACATCCGCTTACACTGACAATAGTGGATGACGCTATAAGCAAGAACTACGATATAACGAACAAGGGCGGAAATCTTAAAATAACGCCCAAGCCCATAATAGTAACGGCCGAAAACGTGGAGATGGTATACGGAACAACGCCCGATCCGGATCTGAAGCCCAAGCATGATGGTCTTGTAAAGGGCGACGAGCTGAAAATAGGCTTGACGCGTGACCCGGGCAAGGATGTGGGAACCTACAATATAAATGTTTTCGTAGATCCGAGTTCTAGATCCTACAAGAACTACACCATAAAGCCGGAGAAGGCCAAGTTTGAGATAACGCCCAAGCCCATAACGGTGAAGGTGAACGACGCCACAAAGGTATACGGCAATGCCGATCCCGCTTTCTACGGTACGCCGGAGGGTATGCTGCAAGGTGATGTGGTGAATCTGAGATTCACGCGCGATCCGGGTGAAGATGTTGGCTCATATGACATAAAAGCTCAAGCCGTTGATGTCAAGAGCAACTACATCGTAAAAGATGTAACTCCCGGCAAACTTACAATAACGCAGCGGCCCATAAATATAACTCCGGTAGGTAACGGTAAGGTATACGGAGACAGCGATCCGGTTCTTGGCTCCAGCATAAGCGGCGGCACAGGACCGATAGCCCCGAGCTATAGCATATCGCGCCAGCCGGGTGAGAGTGTGGGCAACTACGGTATGTCCGTAGATCTCATAGGCTCAAACAGTAACTATACAATAAGTACGGGTAGCGCGAACTTCACCGTAAGCCAAAGACCGATAACGGTGGCGGCGGATAACAAGGTGAAGACCTACGGAGACGCCGATCCCGAGTTTACCTCGGCAATAACGGTGGGCAACCTCGTGGGCACAGACAAGCTGAACTATACTGTAAGCCGTGATCCCGGTGAGGATGTGGGCAGCTACGCTATAAAAATAGCGAAGGGCAACAACCCGAACTATGACGTGACGGCGGCAGATGGTTCTCTCACAATAGCTCCTAAAGACGTTGATGTGGTTATAACACCCAACAACGCTGCTAAGGTATATGGCTCAAATGATCCCACTCTTACGGCAACTGTTACGGGAACCGTAAACAACGACCAGCTCAAATATACGCTGGTTCGCACGGCGGGTGAAAATGTGGGCAGCTACGCTATAGATGTTGAGCTGGGAGACAACCCGAACTATAAGATATTTGTAGGGGAGGGTGTGTTCACGGTATCGCCCAAGGCGGCGACCGTAACGGCAAACAGCTACAGCAAGACGACAGGCCAAGCCGATCCCGAGTTTACGGCGGTTACAAGTGGTACGATAAACGGCGATAAGCTGAACTATACTATAAGCCGCGAAGCGGGTGAAGAGGCTGGCGTATACGCGATCAACGCGGAACCGGGCAGCAACCCGAACTATAAGGTAACAACGGCGGCAGGCGCACTGACTATATCAGAGACGGTAGTGCCTCCGGTAGCCCCGGGTACAACGGAAGATCCTCCGGTAGCGCCGGTAACGCCCGCTCCGGCGACTCCTGATGCACCTCCGGCTCCGGCTCCTACAGATGCTGCGCCGGCTCCGAATCCTACGCAGACGGTACCTTTGCGTGGTAACGCGACGCCTTTGGCGGACGCAAACGGTGATGGCAATGTAGCTCTAAGGGATAACGCTATACCGACGGCTTCAAAATGGTCGTCGTGGGCGCTTCTGAACCTGATATTCACGATACTCACGGCTATACTCTCGGCAATAATGCTGATAACCTACTTCACAGGTAAGAAGAAGGAGGAGGAAGAGGGCAATGCCGAAGTTAGAGTTAGCGAGTATGAGGCGGAGGAAGAGACCACTATCAAGCGCAAGGGCTTCATAAGGCTGCTGAGCGTATTGGTGGCCGTGGCCGCGGTAATAATATTCCTGGTAACAGAGGATATAACAAGGCCTATGGTGCTTACGGACAGATGGACGGCCTTCATGGGTGTGATAGCAATAGTGCAGGTGGTTGTGATGTTCTTCTCAAGGAAAACCCGAGAGGACGACAGTGACAGCGAGCAAATGCCCAAGGAAGACGTAAAAGCGCAGAACGTGTGATAACCTAAAAATCTAAAGGGCGTTTGCTAGGCGTCCTAGGATTATAAGTTAGAAAAATAAAGAATCCCGAAAAGACCGGCCGAGAGGCTGGTCTTTTCAATGCGCCTGCGCGGTATGCGAACACATAGGCAGCGTAGGATATAGGATATTACCTGTTAAGCAGCGGGAGCCAGAGCCGTTCGGTAGAGCCACTTTGTAGCGCGTGTGGCGGAAATAGATAGCTGCGGTCATTGACACCATGCTCGTTAAGCAAGCTGTATGAGAGAGTGTGGAAGTGGGGCATGTAAAATGTGCGGCTTTGCGGAAAAGGCTCAAATAAAGACATACGCGGAATGATTCGCACAACAAAAAGAGCCCCCGAAGCATTTTTCGGGAGCTCGCTATTTTGTAGTTATCAGTATTTTTGATTGTCTGAATAACTGTTATCTTCGCTGAAATAAGAATCCGGTTCATGTAAAGCTGGGGCAGCAATCACAGAGGAGGAATCTTTAAGCTGAAACTTTCCAACCAGCGACCGCAGCAGCTGTGATTGGCTGGAAAGCTCCTCCGAGGCAGCGGCGCTCTCTTGAGCCGTGGCAGAGTTGGTCTGCACAACGTTGGATATCTGATCCACGCCCACGTTTATCTGAGAGATGGCGTTGGCCTGCTGTGTTGAGGCGACCGCAATGCCGCTGATGCTCTCAGATGCGTCCGCTATGCCCTCCATAACGGTATTGAGCGACTGTGCCGTTTCTCCTGCTATGTTTGTGCCGTTTTGCACGGCCTGCAACGAACGCTCTATCAGAAGCGAGGTGTTCTTAGAAGCCTCGGCGCTCTTGGAAGCGAGGTTTCGCACCTCGTCCGCAACAACCGCAAAGCCCTGGCCGGCAGCTCCGGCACGCGCGGCCTCAACGGCGGCATTGAGCGCTAATATGTTTGTCTGGAAAGCTATATCCTCTATAGTCTGTATTATCTTACCTATCTGGCTAGAGCTTTCGTTTATTTCATTCATAGCCGCAAGCATATCCTGCATACGTCGGTTGCTCACGGAAGCCTCTTCGCCAACCCTGCCCGCTTTTTCGTTCGCAAGCTCTGCGTTCTTGGCGTTGTCCTGTATTTGGCTGGAAAGCTCTGTTATAGTGGCGGCCAGCTCCTCCACGGAGGAAGCTTGCTCTGTAGCGCCCTGCGCCAGCGCTTGTGCACCGCTTGAAACCTGATTTGAGCCACTGGAAACCTGATCTGATGACTGGTTTATTTGGCTCAGTGTATCGCTGAGATTTGTATTTATGCTGCGCATGGAAGTCAACAATTCATGGAAATCGCCTATATATTTGTCCTCAGCGCGTGATCTTATATTGAAGTTTCCGTCCGCCATAGCGCCCAGCAGATAGGCTTCATCCGATATAATGGTTTTCAGCGTATCGGTGAGAGAGCGCATGTTGCTAGCCAGCATACCAAGCTCGTCTTTGGATTGGTAATTCACCTCTGCGTTGAGGTTGCCCTTGGCTATCTCTATCGCCGCCTTTTCTATCTCGGATATAGGCCGTTTGAGCCCCTTTGTGAGATATAGAGCCAATATGATTGTCACTAAAACGGCAGCAAGTGATATTATTATCATGAAGTATGTAGCCTGCTGCTGCTCCTGCTTTGCGTTGTTGTAATAGGTCTCGGCATCGTTTGCCGCCGAGGAGTTTATTTCATCTATATAGCCAGTGGCCTCTATGAGAGCGGGCATGAATTCGTTGAAATAAACAGTGGAGGCTTCATCATTTTTTGAAGCGAGCGCATATTCAAAAACCTTTTCACGTGCCTCGGCGTTAGATTCCACAATTTTCGCTATACTGTCCAAAGGAGTTCTATCGCCTTTATAGTTTTCCATAAGATAGGTCATATCCTCAGCCATGTGCTCCAAATCGGATTTAGCGGCATCCACATATTTTGCAGTAGCTTCCACATCCTTAGACATAACGGAATAGCCTATATTTTTAGCTATAGACTGCACAGTACGAGACATATCCTGAGCAGTATTCTCTATTTGGTAACCGTCATCGTGAAAAAGTGTGAAGCTGGTGCCTATACTGGAAAGGCTCACAACAGAGATTACCAATACTGCGGCAACCATAGCAATTATGATAGCAAATGTCACCAAGAGTTTTTTACCGATCTTGAGATTTTTCAATTTCTCCACCGTCCTTTTCTTTATTAGGAATTTTTTAATGCAAAAATACTGCCGATCAAGCTTTGCGTATCGACAGATAACGGACTATTAAATAATTTTCTAAAACAATATAACCCGACCCCATGAGACCACCCTAAAGAAGTAAACTAAGGATTATCCTTTGTCTATTGCTATAATATAATTAACACAGTTATAATATATCATAAAAACATAAATAAAACAGCAGATTACAAAAAATTTTCAGAGAGATTTGTGCGTTGCGTACATTTGAGACCAACAATGTAGGCGCAATATTTACCCGCACTAATTGTTTGAGGTAAAAATTTGAAATTTTTTGTTATATTTGTCCGGTAGATTTGATTTAATTGCAAATATATATTAAAATAAAAGTATCGTAACAATATGAAAAAGCTGCTTAACTATAAAGTTTGCGGTAATTAGAACGATGTATAATAACGAATCATAAAAATATCGTACAATAAAATATGTAATTAGAGCGTTTACAGGAGAGAGACAAATGGTTAAGGGTATCAATTTTAAGAGTATCATCAGCGTGGCTTTGGCGGCTATTTTGGTATTTGGCCTTGCGGCGACAGGTTTTGCCGCGCCGCCTCAAATGAAGGAGGAAGCGCAAACAGCAGCGTCCGCAGAGCCTATTGCGGAGGCAGAGCAGAGCGCGCCGGATATACAGCAACAAGCCTCGCAGGCGGGGGAACCGGAGCGGCAAGTGCCGGATGCGCCGCAGCCCGAGGAGGAGGTCCCAGCGGCGGTTTTGGCGCAGGAGCCTGTTGCGGGTATGGCGGCGAATTTTACACTTTCTGGTGTCGTTAAAGATGAAGCTGGATCGCCCATTGATGGTGTTCAACTTGATTTGTATAACATAACTGACAGTAGCAATGCGGGGAATATAACTACGACCGGTGGGGGTGGTTATTCATTTTCGTTAGATTCAGATAAACAATATCGCATAGACATTGTTCATTCGGGATACAATAGGTATAAGAGTGAAAGCATAAAAATATCTGATAATACAACACTGGGTATTACGATAAAAGAGCAAAAAGTAGTTGGAACAGTTTCATTTTCGCCCTCGTTTGCAAGCGGTACGGTAGCCACTGCATATTTGATAGGCAGCGACGGAAATGTAAAGAAAACATATCCAAATATTAACGCGACCGGAAAATATGAGTTTTCGAAAGTAATAAATGGAGACTATACGGTTAAGGTGGTTGCGGACGGCTATAAGACACAAACACCTGCAAGTGTTAGCGTTTCTCCGCAAGATAGTGATATTTCAGTAGGAAACATTGTCTTGGAGGGTGTCAAAGTAAAGGGAACCATAAAAGACAACGCACCTACCCCGGTCAACGTAAAAGGTGTTAAAGTCATTCTTGGCAGGGGCGGCATTACAAAAGAGACAACTACAGACAGCAACGGCGAATATACATTTGATACCGTGACTAAGGGCGCATATACAATCACAATAGATCATGAGGGCTATTCTGAGTATTCAACGCCTGCCGATGGTGCTAATGTGGATGTAAACATTACCTCGTCTCTTGATGAGAATGCAAATCTTACAGATACTACAGTAAGCACAATAACGTTGAAGCGTATTGAAGTAAAAGCAAATATTATGAAAAGGAATAATGGTGCGGCAGATTCGGTTGCAAGTAACCTTTATTCTTTTGGAATTTACTCGTCGGGAAGCAAAGATGCCTATGTGGAAGTTTCTCCATCATCATCGCCTACCGGATACTATAGTGTATATACGGACACTAATGCAAATAAGCCAATAAAAGATAGCCCGATAAAGTATGATATAAAAGCTAAACTCGATACATATATTACAGGCGTGTTTAAAGATGTGTCAATTACAAAAATAAGTGGTAAAAGAGTCAATCCTTTAAATTTGGGTTCAAAGACACTAGAACCGATGAGAGTATACGGGCAATTGCTAAGTGGTAGCAGTGATGTTGCGGGAAACCCTGGTATAATACCGCGGGGAACCACAGTTACTCTTTTAAATAAAAGTGGTGGGTCTAATATGACCACTACAACTGCCGCTAATGATGGGATATTCAGTTTTGAATATGTGCCTAATGCAATATATTCTCTTCAGGTAAAGGTGGATGGATACATTTTATATAATGGACCTGAGTTTAAAGTTGAATATGAGGAAGCCGCAATTGATCTCAGACAAATAACGCTTGACCCAACAACAATAAGCGGCAAGGTTACAGATAAAAATCAGAATCCGATTGTTGGTGCGCAAGTTACGCTGTACAAAACAAGCGAAGTAAACGCGGGTAGACTAACGCCCGTTATTTACGCAGGTCTACAGAACCCTGTAACTGTTGGCTCGGATGGCTCTTATAAGTTTAGAACCGTGCCAAATATTCCTAGTAACGATAGTTATACAATAATAGCGCGCAAAAACTCCACGCATTGGGAAAATTCCATAAATGGAGTATCGATGGATAATTCTAGCGTTACTACAGGTCACCAAACAGGGCACGATATAATAATGCGCCCGCTTTTGGACGGCTTCGAGGTGCACGGCAAGGTGTTCAATGAAAACAACGTGCTGATGCCGGGCGCCTACGTTCGCATATTCGACAAAAACGGCGACCAGGTGGGCAAGGCGGTGCAGACCGGCTCCAACGGTGTGTATAGCTTCGAGAAGATACAGCCGGATACGGGTTACGTTGTAAAGGCGGCCAACCGGGGCTATGCGCTGGGTAAACAGCCCGTTTCCGTGGTGGATAAGGACGTTACGGTGGGCGATATAAAAATGACCCGCCAAGTTCCTGTGTACTTCAAGGGAGCCATAACGGATACCTCCAACTCTAATAAGGGTGTGGCGGGTCTCACGGTAAAGATATTCGCCAAAAATTCCACAACTGCGCTGGCAACGGCCACAACGGACGCGGCGGGCAAATATACATTCACGTTCAGCACGCCCACAACGCAGCTTTATATAGGCGCGCCCTATATAATAGAAACGCAATATAAGGCGATATCCGGAAAAATGTACCCGACCAGCAAGCGCGATTTCGATTATATGGGTTGGGACGAAGAGGATCTCAATATAAAAATATCGCCGCAGGACGCTATTTTCAGAATATCGGGCAGAGCCAGCCTAAACACTATGCAGGGTTCGCCCGTGCCGTTTGACGGCGCGAAGGTACGCCTCGAGCATTACTATTTGGGTACGATGGGCGAAACAGTGACGGCAATGGATGGCACCTACAATCTGTATGACCTGCCCGCAGGGCTTTACAACGTATACGTTTCGAAGGACGGTTTTCTAAAGAACGAGAAAAAGGTGGAAACGGTTCAGATAACGGATAGGGATATAATGGCGCTTGATTTCGTTGTTACGATGCAAAACGCCGTTTCGATAGGCTTTGATAAGGAGCTTTACTATGTGGGCACCGGCAGCCAGCTGCAGCTGGGGTATGCCGTTCAGCCGCCCGAGGCGGGTTTGGATAACGTTATTTTCGTATCTTCCAACCCGGCGATCGCCACGGTGGATAGCAACGGCCGTGTGAAGGGCATTTCCGCAGGCGAGACAGAAATAACGGCGCGCGTTAACGACAGCACCAGCATTGCGGCAAGCTGCAAGGTGAAGGTGGTCAAGGGCGCTACCAAGGTGAACATAAGCAATGAAACAAAGAATATGTTTGTGGGCTCCAGAATACAGCTCAAGGCCAGCGTTTATCCTAAGGACGCTACATTGCAGGGCATAACATGGAAATCAGACAATACCGCGCGCGTGACGATAGACAGCGGCGGATATATGCGCGGTGTGAGCAGAGGCCGCGCGCTCATAACGGCCACCTCCGAGGACGGCCTTGCTGTGGCGCAGTGCATAGTGACCGTGAAGCAGCCCGTTACGCAGGTAAAGCTGACGCGTTCCTCAAATACGGTTACGGCGGGTTCGCTTGTGAAAATACACACGCAGGTGCGCCCAAGCAACGCAAACGACAAGACGCTCAGCTATACCTCCAAGAACACCAAGGTAGCCACAGTGGATAAAGAGGGTAGGGTAAAGGGCGTATCGCCCGGCAAGACGGATATAATAGTTCGCGCCACTGACGGAAGCGGCGTCTATGCACGGTTTACTATAACAGTGAACACAGACGTGCGCAGTGTGGCCTTCTCTCAAGACAATATGCGTCTAGTGAAGGGGATGCGCCGCACGGCGAATTACGTGGTATACACGAGCGGCGGCAAGGTGAAGCCCAAGTTCTCCTCTAGCAACCCATCTGTGGTGCAGGTGGACGCGAACGGTAAGCTGTATGCGTACAATGTGGGCGAGGCAATAATCACAGCTTCGGCCAGCGGCATAACGGGCACCAAATCCGCCAAGATGCGGGTGTACGTTGATCCTTACTCTATTCCGGTGCAGTCTATAAGTATATCGGGCGCGCCGAACACGATGAGGGTAAAAAGCGCGACTTGGCTGTCTGCGAACTTCAACCCTACAAACGCCACGGATAACAAGATAAGCTGGAAGTCGAGCAACAGAGCCGTGCTGGACGTAAATAAGGACGGTAAGCTGAACGCAAAAAAGGCAGGCACAGCAGTGATAACGGCGACCGCTGGCGGAGTGAGCAGGTCGGTCACCATTACGGTCAAAAAATAGCTTAGAACAATTGTGGGGAAGCCCGGAAAAAGGGTTTCCTCATTTTTTATTTGGAATAGTGTTATTTTTATTGACTTTAGTATGTGGTTTATAATATAATATCTCATGCTGAGTGTTAAAAAATCAGCGTCATGCGGTAGTGCTGGAATCGGCAGACAGGCACGTTTGAGGGGCGTGTGTCCA
>CAYXFB010000002.1:0-102635 GCA_964464145.1 uncultured Christensenella sp. | reverse complement strand
CTTTAAAAACTCTGCGCGAACCATCCAGAAAAAAGGATAGCAACTGCTCTTGACGATTAGAAAGCTTCTTACATAACGACCCCATGTCAACATATGTTTTATAGGGCGTAGTTTCAGCAAATTTTTTCCATAAAATTTGATTTTCACCGTAATCAATATATGGACGATCCTGAATATCTAAACTATACTTGTGTGCTTTATAACTTTTGCCCCCAGTTTCTTTTTCAAGAATAGACATTACCTTCTCTTGACTTGGCGAATGAACTTTGGAATCCATAAATATACCTTTCAAAAACAAAATCTGTGTAGCAATTACCAATAATATTATATCATATAAAGACTAAATATAATGCCCCTTGATGTCAAAACAACTTTTTGAAATAAATAAATTATGCTCCTTCCAATTTTTGAATTCAATAATCGAAATATAATTCCAGATATTTGGCCGGTATAAATAGTTTTTTGAGATGCCTCTAATTAGCCTTATATACTCTTGCGCCAACTACTTGCTATTATTATGATCATATAATAAAAAAGCCCACAACCATGGGCTTTTTACTGGAGCTGATGGCGGGAATTGAACCCGCGACCTCGCCCTTACCAAGGGCGTGCTCTACCCCTGAGCCACATCAGCAAAAATAATTTTTTCAGTTTTGAGGTCCTGCGAATCGCTTTTTGAACTCTGACCCCCATTTGACCCCCACCACCATAAACTCGGTTGATATGGGACGTGATTGATTGGCATTAGGCGGTAAATATCATCCCGACCTACTCTCAAACAATCGCTACAAACCGCTATTAGACGGCATTTTCTAACACTACTTGGCACTCGGCATCAAATTTCGAACAAGCGTTACCAAGGATGTGCTCTACCCCTGAGCCACAACAGCGTTTATGCAAGCTCTATTATTATAGGATAATGTAAAGACTTTTTCAAGATTTTTTTATTATAAATTAAAGGAATCGGCATACTGATGTAGAATATATATAACATACAGAAAAAAACTTTAAAATGGAACTCGATTTTTTATAAAAAGTGGTTTAGATAATATCACTGAGTTTATAATATAATAAAGGGATCAAGTATCCGGTGGGCAGGTGGCCCAGGGTACTCCAAAAAACACTGAAAGGGCGTGATACCGGTGGATTCAGCAGAAACGATATCCTTTGGCAAGCGCGGTAAGGCACGGAAATAAGGCCTTAAATGACGAACAAGGGTTTGCGGAATGTATGAGTACTTGAAAGTGGAGTACAGTTTGAAGATAAACCGCAACGGTTGCCGTAAAGAAGGCAACAACAGGATGAACTTTTGATGGCTGATGGTTTAGCCTTTTGATATAATCCGGTGAAGGTCATTAGTATAGGCAAGCGTAGGCGGTGCTTAGGATTCCGCGAATATACGTGCAGATACCGGCTTAGCCAAGGAAGTACGCGGCAATACAAAAATACGGCGTGGGTAGTCCGCTGTGGGTACAAATTTAAAGATAGTGTGTGCTTATAGTGGTGATCGGCGATAACCGACGGGGGGACGCATGATCCGAAATGTTGGTAAAATGTGTGGCGGGTACAAAAAAGTGATAGTATAAATTTAAAATTTAACCATAGAAAAGGACGCGGCAACGAGCGTCCTTTTTATTTTGTCAGTATAAGTTTTCGAGAGCTTTGCACAATTCGGCGGTGGGCAGATCATACGCCGTATTTTTTAACGTAGTTATCCACTCCGGTCACGATCGCCTCCACCAGACGATTTTGGTGTTCTTCGGTTTGCAGTAGCGCCTCCTCCTCGGGGTTGGAGAAAAAGCCGCATTCAACTATGCAGCCGGGCTGAGACCCCTTCTTTAGCAGTCGCCAGTTGCCGCTGCCTATTTTACGGGCGTTTTCCGCACCCAGCTCTTCGTTTAGTGCAGCTTGCACAGTTTCGGCAAATTGAACGCCATAGTCCTTGCCGTCGTTTTTATTGCGCAGATAAAAAACCTGCGCGCCGCGAACGGCGGGGTCGTCAAAATTGTTTTGGTGTATAGACAACAAAAGCTGCGCGTCCGCATTTTCTATTATCTCCTCACGGCGCTGCATGTCCGCCTCCTTGCGTTTTTCCACGTCCGTCTCATCGGCGGCTCCAAGGGGAGAGTCGTCCTCGCGCGTCATAACAACATCCACTCCACGCGCCAAAAGCGCTTCCTTGAGCTTCAGCGATATCTCAAGGTTAACGTCCTTTTCCAAACGTCCGGTACTCGCACCCACGGTGCCCGCGTCCGTATCTCCGTGCCCGGGGTCCACTATTATTCGTATGCCCTCCATATCGTGCTTATCGCCGCCCACGGCGGGCGAGGCGCAGCCCGAAGCAGTCAGCGCCAAAATAACCAGCGCAACGGCAATGCCTATAGCTCTTTTGATGTACATACATCCTCCTTTTGTATCGCGCTTCAAATTATCTTTCTATGATATTATATACTTAAAATATGAAAAAGTTGTAATAACAGGCCGTAAATTTTCGCATCAAAAAAGGCCCCTGATGGAGCCTTTCGTATATATTAAACGCTTTCGCGTGTTTTCCGTTTCCACTCTGTTTTTTATCTTAATATAACTATACCATTAAAATGTTAACAAATATTTGCCGTGTTTTAAATGAATTGTGAACTATGTGCAAAAAACTAAAAAACCGCCTTGCAAGCGGTTTTGTTGCATCGATTTTCCGTATCAGAGATCGGGGTTCTCGGATTTTATGAGGTTTTTGGTATCCTCCAGCTTTTGGAGGAAGGCCTTGTCCATATCGCCGAATTTATAGCCGCTGTGATATATAAGCACATCTTTGTAGCGGTGGCGCGAGGCAACGCAGGGCTGCTGCACAAGCGCGTTGCGTTCCAGAACGTCGGGCGGCATGGGAGCAGTCCACATATAGGTATCGCTTATGCGGGAAAGCAGGTCGAACTGGCTGCCCCGCGCGTATACGAATATTCTTTTTTTGCAGCTGTGCTCGCCGTCCGCGCGGTTTTCATCCACGGAAAGATAGGGTATGGACATATCGCCGTGCAACACCTCTGTATAATCGTTCAGATCGGTAAAATCTATGTATTGCTTTGTGGCCAGCGGGCTTTTTTTCGAAACTAGCAGCGCGTAGCCAAACTCCATAATATCCTCGTGCGCCAGCTTCTTTTCGGATAAAAAGCGCAGAAAATATTCCTCATACTCAAGTTGATAGCGTATAATTCCAAGCTGGCAGCCGTCCTCCAGCACATTTTTTATCGTTCGCATAGAATTTGTCTCGCGAAAGCTCATTTCCAGCTCGCGCCCGCGCTCCAGCCCGTCCACAAAGGAGGTGAACGCGTAGGCTATGTAGCTGCTGCGCGGAACGGATATGCGGAATGTGAGCTTGTTTGTGTTGTTGGGGCTGTACAGCGCTTCCACCTGCTCCACCTGCTCCAATATGTTGCGGGCATAGCCCAAAAATTCGCTGCCCTCCACGGTGGGCACCATGCCCTTGGAGGTACGCCGGAATATGGCTATGCCAAGAGATGTCTCAAGCTCTTTTATTGCCTTGCTCAGATTGGGCTGGTTCATGTATAGTTTTTCGGCCGCCTGAGATATGGAGCCCGCTCGCTCCACCTCCACGGCATATTTTAAGTGTTGGATGTTCATATTGCTACCTCAAAAAAGATATTTTGACCGCTTAAACATTCGGGCATTCACGCCTCGGCATCGGCGAAGTCTGTCATTTTTTCCAGCTGTCTTGTGAGCAGCGAAAGCGAAGCAGCCAGGTTTTCGTTTTGCACTAATACGCCTCGGGGCACGGAAAGCCGTATGGGCGCAAAATTCCATATCGCGCGCACTCCGCCCGAAACTAGCAGATCGCACACCTGCTGCGCAAAATCTGACGGAACGGTAACTATTCCTATCTTTATGCCCAGCCTGCGGCAAAAATCGGCCAGCTTGTCCGTATGCATTATTTTAGTGGAATATAGCTCGCTTCCCACTATGGCGGGGTCGTTATCGAAGGCGCCCACTATACTTACGCCTATATCCGTAAAGCCGTTGAAATGTATGAGCGCATGACCCAGCTGGCCAACGCCCACCAGCACGGCCTCGGTTGCGCTGTCATAACCCAGATACCCCTCTATGCAGTCTATGAGCTCGTCCACCTCAAAACCACGGCGGGGCTTGCCTCCGCTGTTTGAGACCGAGGCCAGATCCTTTCTGACCTGAACTTCGTTGAGCTGCAAACGCTTTGCTATTGCGGGTGCGGAAACGGTGAGCGTCCCCTCCTTTTTGAGGGATTTTAGGTAATCATAATAATAAGGCAGTCTTTTGAATGTCTGAATAGATATCGATAGATATTTGCCATTTTCTGCCATGATTTCACCGTATCCAATACGTATTTTAATATCGATTCTAATATTGTAGCGCCTTTTGTAAAGCCTGTCAAATGCAATACGATATGTACTTATCGATAAGGATATATCGATAAGTACATATCGGTATTCCGGATATATATTTCACAACATGGCATAAGGTTGATAGAATCTTAGCGAAGAGAAAAAAGGGAGTTGGTCTGCTTGTGCATGGATATACCGGTGCAGGCGGAAGCAAAACCCGCTAAATAAGCCATAAGACCACCCTGACCGGGGGCAACTGACAACGATGTATATACATCAAAACCAGTTATGCAGCAGTGAGACGAGCGAGTGTATGCCACAGTGTAGCAACTATGCGCAGCAGTTGTGAGGGCTCCCGGTGAGGGTATAAACCTTATATAGACGCAAACTGGCGCCCGGTTCACGGCCATAGAGCGCTTTGTTTTTGGGAGAGTGTGAAAATGCAGGAGCAATCCGTATCGCGGCAAACACTTAAAAGGCTGCCGCTATATATAAATTATTTGAAAACACTGCCCTGCGAGGCGGTGAATGTTTCGGCCACCAGCATAGCGGCCGGATTGGGGCTAAACGATGTGCAGGTGAGGAAGGATCTTGCCGCGGTAAGCTCGGGCGGCAGACCCAAAACGGGTTACGTCAAAGAGGGTCTGTTGGCGGATATACAGCGCTTTTTAGGCTATGACGATAAGGACACGGCGGTGATAGTGGGTATGGGAAACCTTGGCCGCGCACTGCGTAACTACAGCGGCTTTAAAGAATGCGGCCTTGATATAGTGGCCGCTTTTGACGTGGGAGAGGAAAGCTTTCGCGCCTCGGAAAGCGCCTGCAAGGTGCTGCCCGTAAACAAGCTTACAGGCCTGTGCAGGCGGCTGGGCGTGAAGATAGGTATAGTAACGGTACCGGCTACCCAGGCGGAGGGCGTGTGCGATATGCTGGTCTCGGGCGGTGTGAAGGCGATCTGGAATTTCGCGCCAGTGCACATAAAGGCGCCGGATGGGGTGCTGGTGCACAACGAAAACATGGCGGCCTCCGTGGCCATACTGTCCAAACATTTGAGGGAAAACATACGCGTCGCAGAACAAAGAAGCGCGCGGGAGGGATAAATAATGAACGAATATCTGAAATTTAAAAAAGCGAACTGCAAGCACTGCTATAAGTGCATACGCCATTGCCCGGTCAAATCCATAAGCTTTGGAGACAACCAGGCCAATATAGTGCAGGACGAATGTATACTTTGCGGCCAGTGCTTTGTGACCTGCCCGCAAAACACGAAGAGCATAAGGGACGACCTCCCCCGCGTCAAAGAGCTGCTGGCCTCGGGCGCGCCGGTTTATGCCAGCGTTGCGCCCTCCTTTTTGGCAAACTACCCGGGCGTTTCATTCGCGGATATGGAAGCCTCGCTCAAGAAGCTGGGCTTCGCGGGCGCGGGCGAAACTGCGGAGGGAGCCACGGTGGTAAAGCGCAAGTATGACGAGATGGTGGAGGCGGGCGAGAGCAGCGTCATAATCTCTTCCTGCTGCTCATCAGTGAATATGCTGATACAAAAATACTTCCCGGAGGCGCTGCCCTATCTTGCGCAGGTGGCTTCTCCAATGCAGGCTCATTGCGCCGCCATAAAGAAGGAAGACCCGCAGGCCAAGACGGTATTCATTGGGCCGTGCATATCCAAAAAGGCGGAGGCCGATCAATACCCGGACATAGTGGACAGCGTGATGACCTTCGAGCAGCTTTCGGACTGGATGAAGGACGAGGACGTGGCGCTTGCGGCAAGCGAGGGCGACGTGCGCGGCAAGGCGCGGCTTTTCCCCACATCGGGCGGTATACTGCGCAGCATGGAGCAGCGCAATAAAAATTACAGTTATATAACGGTGGACGGAATGGAAAACTGCATCGCCGCAATAAAGGACGTGGTGGCGGGCAGCATGGAAAATTGCTTCATAGAGATGTCGGCCTGCGTGGGAAGCTGCGTGGGCGGGCCAGTAATGGAGCGCCAAAACCGCATGCGCTCCACCGTAACGGTGGACAGAGCCGCCGGAGCGGAGGATTTTGTGGTGGAGCAGCCGGCCGAGGCGGAGCTTGCCAAGAAAATTATTTTCATGCCGCTCAAAAAGAGCCTGCCGGGCAAGAAGGCCATAGACGACGTGCTCAAAAAAATAGGCAAGACGCTGCCCGAGCACGAGCTCAATTGCGGCTCCTGCGGTTACGATACCTGCCGCGACAAGGCGGCCGCCGTGCTTATGGGCAAGGCGGAGATATCCATGTGCCTGCCCTATCTTTCGGACAGGGCGCAGTCCTTTTCGGACACCATAATCAAAAATACGCCCAACGGCATAGTGGTGCTGAACGAGGCGCTTGAGGTGCAGCAGATAAACGACGCGGCCTGCGAGCTGCTGAACATAACCAGCGTGGGCGACGTGCTGGGCAGGAACGTTGTGTGCATACTGGAGCCATACCCCTTCATAGACACGGTGGAGAGCGGCAAAAACATATACGAAAACAAGGTATATCTGGCCGAATATCAAAAATATGTGCGCCAGACGGTGCTTTACGATAAGAGCTACAACGTGCTCATATGCATAATGCGCGATATAACAGAGAAAGAGCAGGAGCGCTCCCATAAAGATGAAATGAACGAGCGGGCGATAGAGATAACGGACAGAGTTATTGAAAAGCAGATGCGTACCGTGCAGGAAATAGCTTCGCTGCTGGGCGAGACCACGGCCGAGACCAAGGTGGCGCTTACCAAATTGAAGGAGACGCTGTCTGATGAATAATCTTACTACGGACGTTGCGCACAGCAGCCTCAATAAAAAGGGAGAGCACCTGTGCGGCGATTGCGTTTCAATAGTGGAGCAGGATGACGGCGTTGTTGTGGTGCTGGCGGACGGCCTAGGGAGCGGCGTTAAGGCGAACATACTCTCCACGCTCACGGCAAAGATAATCTCCACGATGGTGGCGCAAAACATGCCGCTTGAAGAGTGCGTGCACGCCATCGTGGCCACGCTGCCCGTGTGCGAGCTGCGCAAGGTGGCCTACTCCACATTCACTATAATACGCGTATCGGGCAATATGGAGGCGGAGATAATACAGTACGACAACCCGCACGTAATAATGCTGCGCGACGGAAAATACATGGAGCTGCCCGAAAGCTCCAGCATAATAGACGGCAAAACCATATACCGCTCCAACGTGAAGCTGCGCGAAACGGATACGCTCATAGCCATGAGCGACGGCGTTATACACGCGGGCGTGGGACGCACGCTGAACTTCGGCTGGCAGCGGGATGACATAATAAAGTATATGCAAAGGCTGTATAACCCGGACTTCACCTCGAGGATGCTTACGGCAATACTGCTTGAAGAATGCAATTCGCTATATGAGGAGGAGCCGGGTGACGACACTACGGTGTGCACGGTGAAGGTGCGCCACAGGGTGCCCGTGAACCTCATGATAGGCCCGTCCTCCAAGATGGAGGATACCAACAAAATGATGGCGTTGTTCTTTGGCAAGGAGGGCAAGCACATAGTGTGCGGCGGCACCACTTCCACGCTGGCGGCAGAGTATCTGGGCAAGGAGCTCACCATTGGCCTGCCCCAATACGAAGACCCTGACATCCCGCCCACCGCCAAAATAAAGGGCGTGGATCTTGTGACTGAGGGCGTTATAACTATAAACCGCGTGCTTGCGTACGCGCAGAGCTATAGAGAAAACAACAATGACGATTATTTGAAATGGATGCGAAAGAAGGACGGTGCGTCGCAAATTGCGAGGATGCTGCTGGAAGAGGCCACGGATATAAATTTCTATGTGGGTCGTGCGGTAAACCCGGCGCACCAGAATCCCGATCTGCCAATAGGCTTCAGCATAAAGATGCGGCTGGTGGATCAGCTGGCAGAAGAGCTGAAGGCCATGGGCAAACGTATAAAGGTAAGCTATTTTTAAAAGTTATAAATTTTTTTCGAGGAGGAGTTATGGAGAAGGGTTTTGATTACAGTGTAGTAGACGGCATAGTGGATCAGTGCGGCGGCAAGAGCAGCGCGGTGATAGCCATTTTGCAAGGGGTACAGGAGCATTACCGCTATCTGCCGAGGGAGGTTTTTTCCTACATTTCAAAGAAGGTGGGCGTGAGCGAAGCGAAGCTATATTCCGTGGCGACGTTTTACGAAAATTTTTCGCTGGAGCCTAAGGGCAAATACGTTCTCAAGGTGTGCGACGGCACGGCCTGCCACGTGAGAAAGTCCATACCCATATTGGATCAGCTAAGAAAATCGCTGGCGCTCTCCGAGAGCAAAAGTACCACGGATGATCTGCTTTTTACGGTGGAGACGGTATCCTGCCTGGGTGCCTGCGGCCTTGCGCCCGTTGTTACGGTGAACGACAAGGTATATCCCGCAATGACGCCGGATAAAGCCGAAGAGCTACTGCAATCGCTCAAAAAGGAGGACGCTGATGCTTAAAAACAGGAAAGAATTGGGTGCGCTGCGCGAAGCAAGCAAAAAATCAGCGGCGGCGCAAAGCAAAAAAATATTGATATGCGCGGGCACGGGCTGCATTTCGTCCGGCTCGTTGGAAATATATGACAGGCTCAAGCAGCTTATGGACGAAGCGGGAATACCCTGCGCCGTAGCTCTTGAGGAAGAGCCGCACGGCGAGGCTGTGGGTCTCAAAAAATGCGGCTGCCACGGCTTTTGCGAAATGGGTGTGCTTATTCGCATAGAGCCGCAGGGCTGGCTGTACACAAAAGTGAAGCTTGAAGACTGCGAGGAGATAGTGTCCGAAACCATCAAAAACGGCAACTTTATAGACCGTTTGGGCTACCAAAAGGGCGGCAAGCTGCACAAAAAGCAGGACGAAATACCCTTTTATGAGAAACAGACGCGCACCGTGCTGGAGCACTGCGGCCAGATAGACGCGACTTCACTGGGCGAATACCTGAGTGTGGACGGCTACACGGCGCTTGAAAAGGCGCTGTTCGATATGGACGGCGAGCAGATCATAAACGAAATCAGTGAATCCAATCTGCGCGGACGCGGGGGCGGCGGCTTCCCGGCGGGCAGAAAGTGGGGGCAGGTGCGTCGCCAGAAGGAGCAAAAGCGCTACATAGTGTGCAACGGCGACGAGGGCGATCCGGGCGCGTTTATGGACAGAAGCATCATGGAGGGCGACCCCCATCGCATGATAGAGGGCATGATGATCGCTGCCGTGGCCTGCGGCGCGGACGAGGGCTACGTATATGTGCGCGCGGAGTACCCCATGGCGGTTGAAAGATTGCGTATGGCGATCGCTCAGGCGGAGGAGCTTGGCTTGCTGGGTGAGGATATACTCGGCAGCGGATTCAATTTCAAGCTGCACATAAACCGAGGCGCCGGCGCTTTCGTATGCGGCGAGGGCAGCGCGCTCACGGCCTCCATAGAGGGAAAGCGCGGTATGCCCAGGGTGAAGCCGCCCAGAACGGTTGAAAATGGCCTGTTCGACAAGCCCACCGTGCTAAACAATGTGGAAACCTTCGCCAACGTTCCTATTATAATAAACAACGGCGCGGCTTGGTATAGATCGATAGGGCCAGAGAAGAGCCCGGGAACAAAGGCTTTTGCACTGACGGGAAATATAGAGAATACCGGCCTCATAGAGGTGCCAATGGGTACCACGCTCAAGGAAGTAATATTCGATGTGGGCGGCGGTATGCGCGGCGGCACAAAGTTCAAGGCCGTGCAGATAGGCGGGCCTTCGGGCGGCTGCCTGACCGAAAAGCATCTCGATCTGCCACTTGATTTCGATTCGCTCAAAAAAGCGGGCGCCATGATAGGCTCGGGCGGACTGGTTGTAATGGACGACAACACCTGCATGGTGGAAGTGGCGCGGTTCTTCATGAACTTCACGCAAAACGAATCCTGCGGGAAGTGCGTACCCTGCCGCGAGGGCACAAGGCGCATGCTGGAGATACTCGAGCGCATAGTGAACGGCGAGGGCGAGGACGGCGATATAGAGCTTCTTTTAGAGCTGGCGGACACCATTTCGGCAACGGCGCTCTGCGGCCTTGGCAAAACGGCGGCTTTCCCCGTTGTAAGCACAATAGAGAGCTTCAGGGACGAATACGAGGCGCATATATACGATAAGCGCTGTCCGGCGGGCGAATGCCAGAAGCTCAAGGCGATATACATAGACGAAGCGCTGTGCAAAGGCTGCACAAAATGCGCCAAGACCTGTCCGGTGGGAGCTATTTCGGGCAAGGTGAAGGAGCCGTTCAAGATAGACGCGGCCAAGTGCATAAAGTGCGGCGCCTGCGTAGACAGCTGCGCGTTCAAGGCCATAAAGGAGGGCTGATATGGATACAAAGGAATATGTAAAAATTGACGGTATACCCGTTGCTATAGAGGGAGAAAAAAACCTGCTGGAGCTCATTCGCAAGGCGGGAATAAAGCTGCCAACCTTCTGCTACCATTCGGAGCTTTCCATATATGGCGCTTGCCGCATGTGTATGGTGGAAAACGAATGGGGCGGGCTGGACGCCGCCTGCTCCGCGCAACCGAGGGCGGGCATGGAGATACGCACAAACACCGAAAGGCTGCGCAAATACCGTAAGATGATATTGGAGCTGCTGCTGGCGAACCACTGCCGCGATTGCACCACCTGCCAAAACAACGGCCACTGCAAGCTGCAAGACCTTGCCGAGCGTTTCAACATAGCGGGCGTGCGCTTCCCCAATACGAAGCACCAGCCGGATACTGACGAATCCTCAAAGTGCATAACGAAGGATCTCAACAAGTGCATACTCTGCGGTGACTGCGTGCGTATGTGCAACGAGATACAAAACGTGGGGGCGATAGATTTCGCGCACCGCGGCAGTGAAATGACAATAAGCACGGCTTTCGATCAGCCTATATCGCAGTCGCCCTGCGTGGGCTGCGGCCAGTGCGCCGCTGTGTGTCCCACGGGCGCCATAGTGCAGAAAAACGATACCCAGAGCGTGTGGGAGGTGCTGGACGACAAGGGCTGCAAGGTGACTGTGCAGATAGCGCCGGCCGTGCGCGTGGCCATAGGTAAACAGCTTGATATACCCGAGGGTGAAAACTCTATGGGTTATATTGTGGCGGCACTGCGTCGCCTCGGTTTCGACGAAGTTTTCGACACCTCCACGGGCGCGGACCTCACCGTGCTGGAAGAGGCGAACGAGCTGCAAAAGCGGCTTGAGAAGGGTGCGGATATGCCGCTGATGACCTCCTGCTGCCCGGCTTGGGTGAACTATTGCGAAAAGCATCATCCTGAGATGCTGGAGAATGTTTCCACCTGCAAATCGCCCATGCAGATGTTTGCGGCGGTCATAAAGGAGCAATACAGCACATCCTCTAGGCGCGTGGTGCACGTGGCGGTAATGCCCTGCACAGCCAAGAAGTTTGAGGCGGCGCGCGAGGAATTTACAAAGGACGGCGTACCCTACGTGGATTTCGTAATAACCACGCAGGAGCTTATACAGATGATACGCGAGTCGGGAATAGTGTTCGGCGAGCTGGAACCCGAAGCGGTGGATATGCCCTTCGGCACCATCACGGGCGCGGGCGTCATATTCGGCGTGACGGGCGGCGTTACAGAGGCCGTGCTGCGCAGGATAGTTTCGGATAAAAGCGCCACCGCGCTGCGCGAGATAGCCTTCAAGGGCGTGCGCGGCATGGAGGGCGTGAAGGAAGCCAAGCTCCATGTGGGCGAGACCGAGCTGAACATAGCCATGGTGAGCGGGCTCAAGAACGCTTCCGACCTAATAGCCAAGCTGAAAAGCGGCGAGGCCAGCTATGATTTCGTGGAGGTCATGGCCTGCCCGGGCGGCTGCGTGAGCGGCGCCGGCCAGCCCTACGTGCCCGAAGCGGAAAAGGAAGTGCGCGCGCACGGCCTGTACGCGGCGGACAAGATGTGCAACATAAAGCGCTCGGAGGAGAACCCGCTCATAGTTTCGCTGTATGGCGGAATGCTGCGCGGCAAGGTACACGAGCTGCTGCATGTGGAATACGATCAAAAAGTGAGGTAACGTAACAATGTTAGATTTAAATGTTTGCATAGGCAGCTCCTGCCATTTGAAGGGCTCGTACAACGTGATCCAAGCGTTTACACAGCTTATAGAGGAAGAGCAGCTTCACGATAAAATAGAGATGAAGGCACAGTTTTGCATGAAGCAGTGTCAAAACGGTGTGTCCGTATGCATGGGGGACGAGGTGTTCAGCGTGGTGCCGGAGACGGCGCGCGAGTTTTTCCGCGAGCACGTTATGACTCGGCTGTAGCCCCCGTTAATCAACCAAACCCTGCGAAACATTGTTTCGCGACTACTCCTATATATTTATGACTGCGAGAGCCCCGGTTTATGCCGGGGCTTTTGCTTACGGCGGCTTTGTTTTTGATTTTGCGGTAGCGGGCGCACAACATTGTTTTGTGCGGTGGCGTGAGTGAATCGTTGTACCATTGTGCCTTGCGGTGGGAGGCAGAGGTATTGAAAAGGGCATATCACATAGCATGATATGCCCTTTTTCCAAATGTCCGCGAAGCGGACACATTCATTCTGCATTCTTAATTCTTAATTCTTAATTACTAATTGCCATTAAGAGGCCTTCACACGCATCCATGCCTCCTCGTACAGCTTCAACACTTCCTTGTCCAGATGCTCGTAGTATTCGCAGTTGGTTAGGTCATCCGTTGGGTTGAACGCGTTGTTTTGCTGCATTTCTTCGCTCACGTACTGGAGCGCTTCGGGCTCCGGCGTTGAATAGCCGGTGTATTCGGCATTTTTGGCAGCTATTTCCGGGCTCAGCATGAAGTTTATGAATTTCAGCGTCGCGTCGTATACATCGCCCGTGGTATTTTTGGTTATGCACATGCTGTCAACGAATATGTTCGCGCCGCCCTTGGGTATGGCGTAGGCCAGATCCTCGTTGTCCTGCATGGAGTAGGCCGCGTCGCCCGCGTACATTACGGCCATTGCCGCGCTGCCGTTCACCATTGTCATTCTTAAATCGTCCGTGCCGTAGGCCAGCACCAGCGGCTTTTGCTCTTTCAAAAGGTCGGCCGCCGCGTTTATTTCCGCGGGATCGGTGGAGTTCAGGCTATAGCCCAGCTTCAAAAGTGCCACGCCCAGGCTGTCGCGTATGCTGTCATACATTAGTATCTTGCCCGAATATTGCGGGTCGAAAAGTACGTCCCAGCTATCCACCGTGCCGTTCACCATCGTTTTGTTATAAAGTATGCCGAAGGTTCCCCAGGAGTAGGGCACGGAATATTTGCAGTCCGGGTCGTAGCCGCAGTTTTTGGCCGCGAAATCCTTCACGTACTGAAAATTATCCAGCTTGGCCGTGTCTATTTTGGCCAGCATATCCTCCTTCATCATGCGTTGCAGCATGTATTCCGAAGGTATCATCATGTTTATTTGCGAACCCTCCGTGGCGGCTATGGCATACATGGCCTCGTTGGAATCGGTGGTGGTCATATTTATCTTTATGCCGGGGTTGGCCGCCTCAAATTCGGGTATCACGTCCGGGTCTATATAATCGCCCCAGTTGAGGAAATTCACGGTAACGGTGGCGCTGTCCGGCCCGCCGCCCGCGCAGCCCACAAATGTGAAGGCCAGCATTATCAGTACAAGAAACAGTGCAATTTTTTTCATCAATACATATTCTCCAATCTATCTTTTGTTAAAAAAATTTATCTCTGCAAAGGTTTTTTGCGCAGTGATTTCAAATTTACCACTATGAGCAGCGCTATCACCACGGTGAACATAATGGCGGAGAGCGCGTTTATCATGGGGTTTATGCCCACTCTGGCCATACTGTATATGTATATGGACAGGTTTTGCGTAGCGCCCTGCGTGGTGAAAAAGCTTATCATAAAATCGTCGAAGGACATCGTGAAGGCCAATATAAAGCCGGTGACGATGCCCGGCGCTATCTGTGGAAATATGACCTTACGCACCGCGTAGCCCGGTTTTGCGCCCATATCCAGCGCCGCTTCGTAGGTGCTCCTGTCCATCTGCCGCATCTTGGGCAACACGGAAAATATCACGTAGGGTATGTTGAAGGTGATGTGCGCCAAAAGCATCGTCCAATAGCCGCGCGGTATGTTGAAAAATATAAACAGCAGCAAAAGCGAAATACCCGTCACTATATCGGCGTTCACCATGGGTATGTAGGTGAGGTTTATCACCGAGTTTTTGGCGCGGCTTTTGTAGCTGTCTATGCCCACCACCGCCAGCGTACCAATGAAGGTGGCTATAAGCGCGGAGAGTATGGCTATGGAAATAGTCACCCACAGCGCTTCGGCTATCACCGGGTCTTTGAAAAGCTGCTCGTACCAATGCGTGGAAAAGCCCGTCCACTTTGCCATGTTTTTGGATTCGTTAAACGAAAAAAGTATGAGCGCGCCTATGGGAAGGTACATAAACAGCAGTATAACGGCTAAATAGAAACGCTTGAAAAATCTTGCCATATCATCACCGGGCCGCCTACATTAGGCCGGCGCCCTCTCCTTCCTTGTCGTATCTGCGCATTATCCACATGAACAGTATTGTCAATATCATCATTATAACGGCCAGAGCCGAGCCGAAATTCCACTCGCTCATCAATAGAAACTGCATCTCTATGAGATCGCCATACATCATGAAATGGCTGCCGCCTAAGAGGCGCGTTATTACGAAGGTGGTCATGGCGGGCATGAAAACCATGGTTATGCCGGAGATTATGCCGCCGCGCGTGAGCGGAAGCGTCACCTTCCAAAATGTTTGCAAACGGTTCGCCCCAAGATCCTGCGCCGCGTTTCGGTAGGAATTATCCATCTTTTGAAACACGGAATATATGGGCAGTATCATGAAGGGCAGGAAGTTGTACACGAGGCCGAAGAGCACCGCGCCGCCAGTGTACAGGAACTGAGCGGGGGGCAGCCCCATAGCTATGAGCCCCTGATTTATTATGCCGTTGTTATCCAGCAGCGCGCGCCATGCGTAGGTGCGCAGCAGAAAATTCATCCACATGGGAAGTATGAAAAGCAGCGATATCACCGCGCCCGTGCGCTCCCTCATGCGGGACAGCAGATAGGCCACGGGATAGCCCAGCAGCAGGCAGATGGCCGTTGCCATGAAGGCGTACAGCACACTGCGCCAGAATATGCTCATATTCGTTGGCTCAAAGGCCATGGCCAGATTGCTCATGGTGAGCACGAAAACGCCGTTTGAGCCCACGTCCGTCACGGCGTACAGCAGTATCAGTATGAGCGGCGCGACGGTAAAGACCGCCAGCCAGCATATATAGGGCAGGGCAAAGCTTTTGCTGGTGCCCATACCCAGTTTTTTTACGCTATTCATTGCACCGCCGCCTCCGTATCGTCCACGCGTATCTTGTCGAACTGGCTGGCCTCCATTACGTGTATGTCGTTCGGCTCCAGTATGAAGCCCACACGGTCGCCCACCTCGTATTGATCGGTGGAGTGTATGAGCCACTCAAAACCGTTTTCGCCCTGCATGCGTATCTCGTAATGCACGCCCATGAAGAGCGTGGAGGTCACCGCGCCCGTTATCATGCCCTCGCGTATGTTTTTGGTTATCTCTATGTCCTCCGGGCGAACCACAACGCGCACCGTCTCGTCGTCGTTGAAGCCGCGATCCAGGCATTCAAAGTCCTCGCCCGCGAAGTGCACGAGATAGTCGCGCTTCATTGTGCCCGTAATAATGTTCGATTCGCCTATAAAGTCGGCCACGAAAGAGTTTTTAGGCTCGTTGTATATCTGCTCCGGCGTACCGATCTGCTGTATCACGCCCATGTTCAGCACGGCGATTGCGTCGCTCATTGTGAGCGCCTCCTCCTGATCGTGCGTAACGTAAACGAATGTGATGCCGAGCGATTTTTGCATACGCTTGAGCTCGAGCTGCATCTCCTGCCGAAACTTGAGATCGAGCGCGCCCAGCGGCTCGTCTAAAAGCAGCACCTCGGGTTCGTTCACGAGCGCGCGCGCTATCGCCACGCGCTGCTGTTGCCCGCCCGAAAGCTTGCTTATATCGCGGTCGCCATAGCCTTTAAGGCCGACGAGGCGCAGCATATCTTCAACCTTCTTATCGATGACCGATTTTTCCAGCTTTTTGAGCTTGAGCCCAAAGGCTATATTTTGCGAAACATTGAGGTGGGGAAAGAGCGCGTAACGCTGGAAGACCGTGTTAACCTTGCGCTTGTAGGGCGGCACGCCCTTCACGCTTTCGCCGAAGATGCTTATGTCTCCGGCCGTGGGCGCTTCAAACCCGCCGATTATGCGTAACATTGTTGTCTTGCCACAGCCGGAGGGCCCCAGCAGCGTCATGAATTCATTTTGCTTTATATAAAGGTTTATATCCGTCAAAACCTCTACGCCGTCAAATTCTTTATATACGTTTTTAAAATCTATCGCGTGATCGGCCATGTGCTACCCCCAAAATCAGAAATTTGGCGGGGAGGATATCCAAACCACCTCGGCCCGCTTTTTGCCCGTGTTTTTTATATAGTGCGGCTGGTCGGCTTTATAATAAAAGCTGCCGCCCTTGTGTACCCTGTGAGCTCTGCCGCCCAAATGCAGCGTTATGTTGCCTGCCGCCACATAGCCGAATTCCTCTCCGGCGTGAGGGTTGTCCTCCTCGGTGACTTCGCCCGGATCGAGCTGCAGCAGTATGGGCTCCATACTGTTCTTTTGGGCGTTGGGCACCAGCCACAGCACCCGCCTGCCGCCCTCCTCCTTTTCGAACATATCGGAAGGGGAGAAAGCCACCTTTTCGGGCTCGCTGTCCGAAAAAAACTCCTTCAAATCGGTGCCGAGGCACTCCAAAATGTCTGTGAGCGTGGCTATGGAGGGCGAGGTAAGATCCCGCTCCAGCTGAGATATAAAGCCCTTGGAAAGCTCCGCCCTGTCCGCCAGCTCGCTTTGCGTGAGCGAAAGCTGCTGTCTTAGCGATTTTATCTTTTCACCGATACTCATTTCGCACCACCAATTACCATAATACAATACTCAGAGTTTACTGACGCTAAACAAAGCCAGCGAATAATATTAAACCACATAGCGGCCGCCGTGTCAACAGTAAAACGACCGTGTGAAAAACTTTTTACATAGCGCCGGGAGGCGGGTTTGCGGCATCGCCCCGCAAAGGGGTGAAATGTGGCGTTTTCATAATGAAAAAGCATTAACTGTGCTTTGATGGATAGTATTGGTAAACATTTTGTGGCAAGCATAAAAAAACCGCATACGCAACTGCTCATGCGGTGAGGGTTCTCTTGATGCGCGTTTATAAAATTGTTTTCGCGCAGATCAGCCAATAATTTATTTGCTGCCGGAATGTGCGTTTTCGAAGAGATCTCTGGTTTTCACCGTCTCTTGGCAACATAGGCCGAAACCGCCTCCAACGCTTCTGCGGCACTGCGCTGAGACAAAATGTCCACGCTGGCGTCAAAGACGGGGAGCTTATCCCCAAAGCTTATCAATACATGATAACCGCCCGCTCCGCGAAACAATGTTACCAATGCATCATCCGCGCAATCCTCAGCAGCGCTAAGACCGGAACGCGCCAATCCCGCCGCGAGGTGAACGGGCAGCCCGTCCTCGTCCACCGCGCTGTTCAAAAGATACAAAAAGGCCGCCATGCCCAGGCTGAAATCACTTTCATCGAGGCGGCGCAGTATGCCGCGGTCTATGCCAAGCTCAAGCAGCTCCTCGGCGGAAAAGTTGGAGCGCTGCGGCTTTTCCGCGAGCAGCGCAAGCATGCTTTCGAAGGAGTGGGACGGCTTTAGCTCTTTTATGCGCGCTATTCTGGCCAGCACCTGAGCGCGCGGCAAGAATGTTTCCTGTCCGGTGGGTACGGCACGCTTGCAGAACCAATCCTCCGGCAATAGCCCCTGCCTTTTCCAGCGGTAGAGCTGTCCGTAAGATATGCCCGCTTCGCTCAAAAGCTCCTGCTTTGAAATCCACTCCATAACGGTCTCCTTTTACGCATATTATTTAACCGAATCATAGCACAACATTGTTTCGCGGTCAATCATTACCCATAAAAAAAGAGCCTGCGCGATAAAATTTACGCAAGCCCCCATATTTTTTTGTTTGAACGGTAAATTATTCTTCGCCGTTCCAGCAGTATGTGCACAGCTTGCACGGGCTTATGCCTATGGATTCCTTGAGATCGTCCAGGCGGTGGTATAAAAGCGTGGTGAAGTCCAGCTCCGCGCGCACGTCCTCTGTAAGCGCTATATGCCGCTCGCTGTCCGGATTAGCGTAGTCCATGAGCACCTCTTTCGAAACGTCGCCCTCGCGCTGCTGTATGAGCTTGCGCGCTATGAGGTCGAGATCGGAGGTGGAGCGCGAAAAATTCAGATATTTGCAGCCGAACAATATGGGCGGGCAGGCCGAACGAACGTGCACCTCGCGCGCGCCGCTGCCATAGAGAAATTCGGTGGTCTCGCGCATTTGCGTACCGCGAACTATGGAATCGTCTATCATGAGCAGGCTTTTGCCGCGAATCAGCCCATCCACGGGTATCAGCTTCATGCGGGCTATGAGGTCGCGCATTTTTTGGTTTGGCGGCATGAAGGAGCGCGGCCAGGTGGGCGTATATTTTATGAAGGGGCGCGCAAAGGGTATGGCGGATTTTCCGGCGTAGCCTATTGCGTAGGCCGTGCCCGAATCCGGCACACCGGCCACTATATCCGTTGTGACGTTGTCCCTCGCGGCCAGCATACCCCCGCTCAAATAGCGCATTTCTTCAACGTTCACCCCCTCGTAAGAGGTGGTTGGGTAGCCGTAATATGTCCAAAGGAAGGCGCAAACCTTCATTTCCTCCTGCGGGGGACTAAGCGTTTCCACGCCCTCAGCCGTCATGAGCGTTATTTCGCCCGGCCCCAGCTCTTTATAGTGCTCGTATCCCAAATTCAGGTAGGAAAAGCTTTCCGAAGCGGCACAAAAGGCACCGTCCTTGCGGCCTATAACCAGCGGTGTGCGCCCCATTCTGTCGCGAGCGGCGTATATTCCCTCCGGCGTGAGCAGCATCATTGTCATGGAACCGTTTATCATGTGCTGTGCGTAACGTATGCCATCGGCTATGGTCTGCTGGCTGGCTACCAGCGCGCCAACGATCTCCGTGGGATTCACCTGCGAATTGCTCATTTCTGAAAATTGAGATATTCCGGCATTGAAACAATGTTCCATTATCTCGTATGTGTTGTTTATCTTGCCCACCGTCGTTATGGCGAAGGTGCCCAGATGGGTGCGCATTGTGAGCGGCTGCGGCGCGGTGTCCGAGATGCAGCCGATGCCCTGCTTGCCCACCATTTCGTCCACATCCCTTTCGAACTTAGTGCGAAAGGGTGCGTTTTGTATATTGTGTATAGCGCGCTGGAACCTGCCGTCCGCATAGACCGCCATGCCGCCCCGGTACGTACCCAGATGCGAATGATAATCCGTGCCGAAAAACAGGTCATACACGCAATTTTCCTTTGCTGTAACGCCAAAAATACCGCCCAAAACAAACTACCTCCAAATAGTCGATTCTAAAAAATACTTTCCTATTATAACACTTTTTGAGCATATGGGCATTAAATTTTACTAAAACAAAAGAGAGGAACCATATTGTTCCTCTCCTGATATATTTTATATTATGTTACGCTTGCTGAGGCGCTTTTTCCTTTTTGTGAAAGAGAGCTATTACCGCCTGCGATATTGCTACTATCAAGAACCATATCGTCCATCCGTCGGTCATCACCATTACGCCGTTCGGGTTTTGTGTTGCCACTAGAAGCGCTATGGATATTGCGGCGGGAAGCCATGCGAGCCAGATACCACTATTGCCCGACTTTTGGCTGCGGCGTCTTTTTATAGCGCTCAGTGCCATAAATATGGCTGCAACTCCCGTTATTATTGTGAGCAGCAGATTCATGAGCGCCCAGCTGTCGGCTGTTATTTCGCCCAGCGGTATAGGGGTCTCGCCCAGCGCTTCAAGCTGCGCATCAGCCGGCGACGTATCTGCCTCGGGTACCGCCGATAGTACGCCGGTCGGCTCCGTTGCTGCTGGCGACTGTTCCTGCATTGCCATAGGCGCCGCATTGTTCAGCGCTGCTTCGGGTACGGCTTCCGCCAACTGCTCGCTGCTCTGCGGCGGAGTGTTTCCGCTCTGCTGGCCAACTTGGCCGGGAGCGTTTGCGCCACTATCCTCGGGGAGTACGGGCGGCTCGGCCGCGTCCGGCACCTCTGGAGATGCGGGCGGCAGGGTCGCGCCCGGCGCTTCGGGGGAAGCGGGCGGCAGGGTCGCGCCCGGCACTTCGGGGGAAGCGGGCGGCAGGGTCGCGCCCGGCACCTCTGGGGAAGCGGGCGGCAGGGTCGCGCCCGGCACCTCTGGGGAAGCGGGCGGCACAGTCGCGCCCGGCGCTTCGGGGGAAGTGGGCGGTAGGGCCTCATCCGGCGCTTCGGGAGAAACGGGCGGCTCAATTGTGCCCGGCGCTATGGGCGGGGGGGTGGTTTGCTGATTGTTTTGTATAGTCAGCGTGCCGTTCTCCGGTTTAATATCATATTCCCAGCTTACGTCCCTGCCTTCCTCGTCCAGTATTGCATATTCCTTCAAAACTATGCTATACGTTCCGGCCTCAAGACCGCTTCCCTCGGCCATAGTCTCCAACGTATGGCCTTCGGCAAGACTGCCCGCCACAACGCTTCCGCCAACCGTTACTGTCTGCTGCCGGCCGTTCCACTCAAGCTGAGCATCCTGCGCCTTTATTGTTATGGGCACAGAGTGTTCCTCCACGATATTGAAAACGGCCTTGTATGTACGGCTTTCGTTTATGGGCTGGTCTGCGGCTATCTCCAGGGGATCGGAAGGAACTCCGTTCAGTTCCCATCCCGCGAAAACATGTCCGTAGGACGCGACAGTTTTGGGCACGCGCTCCACCAGCTTGCCCCATTCCGTGCCCTTGGCGCCTTGGTAGGGGCTCCAGTTGTTTTTGAGAAGTCCATTACCATCTGCCTCAAAGCTTATGCTTATTAGCTCGTCTATATGGGACAGAGGCTTGAAAACGGCTATGTAAGCTCTGTCTGCGGTCACCGCTTCGTCAGCGGGCACCTCATTAGGGTTGGCTTCCACACCGTCAAGCTCCCAATGGCTGAAAACATTTCCCAGATCGGGTATAAGATCGGTGGGTACCGTTATGCCCGCGTCGCCCCACAGGCTGCCACTTTGAAGCGTGAAAACAGTAGCGCCGCTCTGGCGTATCTCGCCGCCTTCGCCCGCCTCAAAAGATACTGTTACGGTCTCGGTTGGCGGTGGGGGAGCGGCAAGTCCCCATTGGGCATAAACGCCGTTCAGCTCAATAGCGTTAATTATATCCGGACTCAGATTGTTCAATACCACGCTTTCGCCCGCCGTGCCTATGTCTATGGCGCTGCCCTGAGCCGGGTTTGAAGACCAGCCCAAAAAAATGCCATATTCGCTGTCCGCCGGCCTGCCGAAGAGCGAGTTGCCGCCGGGAAGCGTAAAGGGCGTAGTTGTGGGCACTATAAACCGCACCAGATCATCCGGGCCGCCATAGTTTGAGTGAAAATTCAAGGCAACGGAAGAAGCCCAGTATGGCGTGATGCCAATGTCCTCCGATGTACCAACGCTGTTATTTTGCTGCGCCTCCTCGGTTGAGGTAGCCTCTCCGGCCAAAGTATCCGCCTGTTCCGTGGCCTCCTCCGATATTTCGGTCTCCGCTATATTAGGCGTTTCTTCTGTTTCCGTGGCGCTGGCGTCAGGGGAAACCTCGGTGTCCTGAATGGGCGGCGCAAGAGTATCCTCCGCAGTGAGCTCCATAGCCATTGCCGCTGCCGGAATCATGCTCAAAACCAAAGCGATCGCCAAAGCTACTCCTAGAAACCTATATTTTCTTGTGCGGGAAGCTTTTTTGTTCCTTTTCAAAAGCCTCTCTCCTTTCGTAAATATCACATATTGTATAAAAGCCTGTCAGACACTGTCCGCAGCGCCTTTTAGCACCATGAGGCATTTCATATTCACCTCATATATATATTATACTCCGTGGGTAAAGTTTGTTGTTAATGGAGTGTGAACCAAGGGTAAACAAAATATTAATTCCTAGCTCACAACTGGGAATTACAAAACTTTCCTCCAAATGGAACATTTTGTATAATAAAAAGGTTAGCTTAGGCGTATAGTGTTGAATAATAAAATAGCTCAAAAAAATACAACGCGGCTATATTTTTGTATGGCCGCAGCTTTAAGATATATTCCGAGTATAGACAAAAGTTTGGCAACCGGAGGTATTCACATGAAAAAAGTTTGTATACTGTCGCTTATTCTATTATTAACGATCGTTTTTTTTACGGGCTGTGCGGCCGCACCGGGCACAATAGCGGAGGCGGAGATATCAGATTACGTGCGGCAAAATCTGAGTGAAGAATTTATACCGACGGACGAACTGGACGAATACGTCAATGGCGATACTGCGGACTATGTGCATATTGACGATATCGCTGACTATGTGCGGCAAAATATGGGAGCGGAATTTATACCGGCGGACGAAATAGACCGGTATATAGGCGATACGGGCAGGTATATTCGCACAGACGAAATAGAAAATTACGTGCGCAAAAATATGACGAACAAATTTATACCGGCGGACGAGGTGGAGGCTTACACCGCGCAAAGCGGCAATGTGAAGAGTGAAAATGCGGAAGCGGCAGAGCAGACGGAAACGGCGGCTCCGTCCGCCACGCCCGAATACACAAAAACGCCCCCGGCGGAAGAAGCCGAAGGGGGCGGTGGAAGCGGTACGTACGTCGGCAGCAAAAATTCGGACAAATTCCATGATCCAAGCTGCCAGTGGGCCAAAAAGATAAAGCCCTCGAATGAGGTGTGGTTCGCCTCGCGCGAGGCGGCGCAGAGTGCCGGTTATGTGGCATGCAAGGTCTGCAAACCGTAATATCGCCCGGGTCTGGCCGGTTTCCTTTTACCGAAGTAGAAGAATACCTCCGGTCAATTCAGATCCATGAGCTTGGCGGTAACGCCCTCGAGAGCGTTGAGTGAATCCACGAGGCGCTCAAGCGTCTCCTTTTCACCACAGGGCTGAAGTATTATGAGCCCGTCCTCCGCGCAATACTCCGGGCTGGTATCGTGCAGCCCCAAACGAACTCGTATGTTGCAGCCATTCTCGGTAAGCGTTTTTTGCAGCAGCTCCGCGTTGTGGCGGCGGCTTTCCAGCCTCATTCCAATGATATAATAGCAACTCATAATAAATATACCCTCCATTAAATTGAATTTTACCAACCTATCGTGGTTTATACACTATTATCGGCAGTATGTGTACGGTTTAAACAAAAATCAATCAACAGTGCGCGGTGTATTTAAAAATATTGGTATACGCGCAAAAGCTGACAGTGGAAATAACAGTTTTATCACTTCTCACAGATGTGCGCCCAGCGCCTCATAAAGCTCCGGAACGGTCTTGTTTAGGCGAACGATGCCGTGCGTCGATCGATCCAAAAAGCAATGTGTGCTCTCTCCCGTTGTTTTGAGAGAACAGTCGGCCGCGCTTTTTATTTCGTAGCCCACGGTCATTTTCACGGGCGAAAGCTGTTTCAAGAAAACGTGCACATCCACAGTGTCGTCATAGTATACCATGGCCTTATATTGGCAGCAAACCTCCAGCACGGCTATGTCCACGCCCATTTCCATGGTGCGGTGATAGCTGTAGCCTATTTGATCCATAAAATGAACGCGCGCTTCCTCAAACCACCTTATGTAGTTGGAGTGGTGCACTATGCTCATAGCGTCCGTTTCATAAAAATGCGCCTTGCGCCTATATGGTGTGAGCTCCATTATATTCCCCGTTCCTATTCTATGGCGAAGAGTGCTTCCAGCATATTGCTTAAAAGCTCCATGTTTTCTGCGCCAAGGTTTTCTTTTATATGCGTCTGAGCGTCCTGCCAATGTATGTTCCCGCGATAAAGCGCCAAAAGCCCCTGTTTTGTGAGCTTGAGCTGGCGGTTACGGCTGCCCTTTATGGATGTGTCTTCTATATAACCCGCGGCCAGCAGCGGCTTGAGCGTACGAACGAGAGTGCTTTTTTCCAGCCCCACGTTTTTTGAAAGCTCAACTATGCTGCATACGCCCAGCTTGTTTATGCTCCCCAGCAGTGAAAACTGGTTTAGCGTCAGCCCGGAGGGCTTTAGCATACGGTCATAATATTCTGTTATATTGCCTACGGCACGGCGCAGCTTGATGCAATAACAGTCAGTTTTAAAGGCGATTGCAGCCATATTTCCATCCCCATAATAGAATATTGGTGTATATACATCTGGAAGTATAAGCTTTACGCGCGGTTTATGTCAAGCGTTTTGGCGTATTTTTCACGTACCGCCCATAGCTTTGTCTATAAGCTGAGCGGTGATCTCCACCTGCTCGCTCATGGATATGCCGGGCGCGGTGTTGTCGGGCGCACGCCCGTAGTCTCCAAAAAAGACGTGGTTACCGCCCTTTATTGTTTCAAAAACGGTGTCTTTGGGGTAGTATGCGGAGGGAATGAAGGGGTCGTCCCGGCTCATAACTCCGTCATATTCGCCGTATATGCTCAGGCAAGAAATATCCAGTGCGGATATATCCTTGTATGGGTAGGCACCCAGAAAAACCAGCCCATCTACCTTGGGCGGCCGTTGAAAATATAGGTATACGCTGGCGGCGGTGCCTCCCAGAGAGTGGCCGACAATCGTCCATTCCTCTATTTGGGGGTTGGCGGCAATGACTTCATTTGCCCGCGCGCCTGAAAATATGGCAAACTTGAAAAGCATGCGGGGTATGGCGACGTTGTAGCCCCTATCGTGCAACGCCTTGGCCAGCGGCGCGTAAGATTCTTCCTCCACCTTGGCACCGCTATATATTATCACGCCCTTCTTACTGTTTGAATAAAAATACAGGTCTCCGTTTTTCCGGGTCATTTCGGCCGCTATGCGCGCCGCTTCCGGCTGCGCGTGGTAATATATGTTCATAAAGACAAGAAAGATTGCCACTCCCAGCACCACGGCCAGTAGTTCTCTTATCAGTTCTTTTTTTGTTATTGCCTTGCGTTTTTCTATGTCCATAAAATATTGAGCACAGTATCCATTCCTATGTTTTAGCTGCGCTCACAAAGAGAGCAGGCACACTTTATATGATAAACGCCACGCGCAAAACTGCCAAGCAATTTTTGAAACTGTAAGAATTGTTAATAATTCTTATCAATATTCGTAAGAATATGTGCAAACAAAAAAGGGAGCGGACAGCGCCGCTCCCGTAGGCCGTAGAAAACGGCCTGTCAGTCCTTCGAATTTTTATTAGGCCTTGCCCAAGCTGCCCAACACATCCAGCTTTTTGATGTAAGACTGCTTTGCGCGGATAGCCATATCTCCGCATCTCTCAAGCAGGCTCTTGTTCCCGTCGCTCATGAATTGATCCATCACATCCAGTGTCACTTCAGTGAATATGTTCACCTTGGTTATTCCACCCGCCACGCATTTTTTCAGATCGGCATCGCTTATGCCCGAACCGCCGTGCATAACAAGCGGCATTTTAAGCGCCGCCTTCAGTTCCGCCAAGCGTTCGAAATTGAGTTTGGGTTCGGATTTGTAAACACCGTGCACCGTGCCTATAGCAACTGCCAGCGAATCTATGCCCGTCTCGCGAACGAAGCGCTCCGCTTCATCAACGCGCGTATACTGCACCTCGTCATAATCGTCGCCGCCCTCTTCATATACGCCCTCCAGGCCGCCAACGTGGCCAAGCTCCGCCTCAACAGATACGCCGATGGGTCTGCACATATCCGTCACTCTTTTGGTGATCGCTATGTTCTCATCCAGCGGGCGGTTGGAAGCGTCTATCATTACGGAGGAATAACCCGCGCGAATCGCGCGAACCACCACGTCAAAATTGCTTCCGTGATCAAGGTGAACCGCAATGGGAACGGAACATCTTTGCGCCATATGCTTTGCGATTGCCGCGAAATCCTCCACGCTTATGAGGCTTTCGAAAACCTCCGCGTAAGCGAGTATCACCGGAGTGTTGCTCTCTTCGGCCGCGTCAACCGCTCCTCGCAGCATGTCCATAGTGAGAGTGTTGAGATGGCCTATTGCGTAGCCCTCCCGATCCGCCTTTTCAAACATCTCTTTTGTGTTTACAAGTGGCATAATACCCTCCAAAAAATATGATTTTTTTATAACGCCGCAAGCATTCGCAGTAACGGAAAGTCTGCCGCGTGATATACCCCAAAAGTTTCAGATTCTATGATAACTAAAAACAGCGGCAGCGTCAATCGCACAAGCCGCCATTTTTTCTAAAAGAATAAGCAAGAGAATGCCCCCGTTATACAAATAAACGCATAAAGTCGCCGGACCTCATGCGTAATATGATACGTTAACAAACCCTCTATTGCCAAAACTTCCACGATGAAACTTCAATACAATGCTAAAATAGCATGCTGTCGCTGCTCTTGTGCTTGGGGCGGTGCACGTGTATAATGAAAAGGCGGGGTACCCCAAGCGGGGTTGCTATGAGGTGGACAAGCACCTTCCAGCAGGGCCGAAGGTGGTGGTGCACTTTCGGCCTGCCGCGTTATATTTTGTTTTTTTGAGGGGGCCTACCCCTGCTGCTTATATTGTAGTGCCAATCCGATGTAAAGTCAACATTATAAACGAAACAAGTCGTTTTTTTACTATGAATTATATTTTTGCAGACTATTTTCAAATATTTTGATAGATTCGGTCATGTTTGCTCGTTATGCATTTTGAAAAAAGTGTGGCGAAGGGCGGAAAATAAGCTGCACCACCGTGGCAAAACATTGTTTCGCTGAGGTGGCGCAGTATGTTAGCGTATAGAACTTTTCTGTGCAAAGCTATTTTTGGGCAAGCGCTTTTTCCACTGCCGTAACAATGTTTTCATAGCCGGTACAGCGGCATAGATTGCCGGAAAGCAGGCGGCGGATCTCGCCGCGCGTGCAGCTCTTTCCGCTCTCCAAGATTGCCGTGGCGGACATTATGAAGCCGGGCGTACAAAAGCCGCATTGCACCGCGCCCTCGTCTATGAAGGCCTGCTGCAGCTTTGTTATGCCGCCCTCCGCCTTTTGCAGGGATTCCAGCGTGCGTATGCTTTTGCCCTCCGCCCATACGGCAAGGTATATGCAGGAATTCACCGTTTCATCGTCCACAATCACCGTGCATGCACCGCATTCGCCCACCTCACAGCCCTTTTTTACGCTTGTGAGAGAATAGTCTCCGCGCAGCATATCCGTGAGTGAGGCGCGGAGATCAACGTAATTTTCCACATCCCGGCCGTTTATGTTGCATTTTACGAGTATCTTTTCCATTATATATCACCTCCCGCGCGCACTACCGCCTCCGCAAACGCCCGCTTCGCTATTTCCCCGGCTATCTGCATACGCAGCTCCTTGGAAGCGCGCCAGGAGCTGCGCGGCGTTATTTCGGTCACGGCGGTCTTGGAAAATATTTCGGCTGCCTGCGAAGCTCTGGCACCGCGAACGGCCGCCTCCGCTTTGGGGCAACGCAGGGGCGTGGGAGCGGCCACGCCATAGGCGATGCGCGCATCTTCCACGATGGTCTTATCCGCCGATAGTTTCACGTTCACCGAGCAGCCCAGCGTGGCGATGTCCATAGCGTTGCGCATGGCGTACTTTATATAAGCGCCGCTATATCCATCGTAGGACGGGCGCGGTATCTTTATGGCGGTAAGCAGACCGCCGCAAAGATCCACACTGCCCGGCCCGGTGTAAAACTCCGCGATGGGTAGCTCTCTTGTGCCGACAGCGGAGCTTATCTCCAGCACGGCGTCCAGCGCAAAGAGTGTGGAGGCGCTGTCCGCACTGGTAACGCCGTTGCAGATATTGCCGCCTATGGTGCCCATGTTGCGTATCTGCGGCCCGCCGATTGTGTCCACGGCCTCACCCAGCACGGGTATGTATTTTTGCACGATCTCATTGGCCGCCACATGCGAAAAACAGGTGAGCGGCTTTATTATTATAGTGCCATCTGTATCCATGCAAACGCCGCGCAGCTCGTTCAGCTTGAAAATGCTTATTAGCTCTGCGCCGGGCAGCTTGCCGTCGCGCAGCTTTATGAGTATATCGCTGCCGCCCGCCAAATATAGCGCCTGCGGATGGGTGGCCTTTAGCTCCAGCGCCTCCCGAACGGTTCCGGCTTCGTACAATTTAGAAAAATCAAACATTGAGCGCACCCCCTTCGATCAAGCCAGACTCGCAAAAGGCCTCCAGCAGCACCTGCGGCGTCATGGGAAGCCGGTCTATAGCCACGCCCGTGGCAAAGAGCACCGCGTTTCTTATCGCAGGTGCGGGGGGCAGCGCGGGCGGCTCGCCCAGTGCCTTGTTGCCGAAGGGGCCGGTGGGGTCTTGTAGCTCCACAAAATCCGCCGTAAGATCGGGCGTGTCCAGCGTGGTCATAAGCTTGTAGTCAAGCAGATTCGCGTTGAGCGGTTTACCCGTTTTCTCGTCGAACAGCATCTGCTCTGAAAGCCCGTAGCCAAGACCCATGCTCATGCCGCCGTGCACCTGCATTTCGGCCAGCTTGGGATTTATGAGCATACCGCAATCATGAACGTTTATTATGCGCTTCACATCTATCTTGAGCAGCGGTATATCCACCTCCACCTCGGCGAAGCACACGCCCATAGAGAAGGTATTGTCCTTGCACTGGCTGGTTGCCTCCGCCGTTAGATGAACGGAGTTTTCCAGGCTGTAGAAGGCTTCGGTGGCCAGCTCCGCAAGAGGCATTAGCTGCTCGCCGCTTGCTTTATGCACAATATTTCCGCAGATCAGGTCAAGATCAACCGCTGGGCGATCTGTCATATATTCGGCGTATGCGAGTATTTTTTCCTTTAGTATGCCGCCGGTTTTTTTCACGGCCATGCCCGAAACATAGGTCTGGCGGGAGGCGTACGCGCCCGGATCGTAGGGGGCGGTATCCGTATCCTGCGTGGAAATTATGTGCACGTCCTCGAAGGCTATGCCCACACTGTCCGCCGCCATCTGGCAAAACACCGTATCCGCGCCCTGGCCTATCTCCGTAGCTCCCATGACAAGCTGCAAGCTGCCGTCCTGATTGAGCACCATGCGGCAGGAGGCCGTCTCTAGCGAAATGGGGTACACGCCCGTTTTGTAGGAAAAGGCCGCCATGCCTATTCCGCGCCGCACATCGCCCGTTTGGTTCGCGTATTTTTTTACGAAGCTGTCCCAGTCCACAAATTGCTTGCCGCGCTCTATGCACTGCTCCAGCCCATTAGTGTATGACGTTATGCCAGTGTAGGGGTCTTTGAAGCCCTGCTTCATCATATTTTTGCGGCGCAGCTCTATGGGGTCGATCTTTAGCGCGCGCGCAATATCATCCACATGCGATTCCATCGCGAATATTATTTGCGGTATGCCATAGCCGCGCATCGCACCGCCGGTGGGCAGGTTTGTGAAAACGGTGGTCACTGTGCTCTTCGTTGCGCCTTCGTCCTGATACAGTTGGCGAAAAGCGTTGCTTGCGTTGGCTATGAGCCCGTGACCGTGCGAGGCGTAGGCGCCCTGGTTGGAAAAACCGGTGAGCTGCCGCGCTACGAAGCGTCCGTCCGGGCGCAGCCATGTTTTTATGTTGAACTGCATGGGATGGCGTACGCGCGTGTTCACGAATGTTTCCTCACGCGGTGTGTCTATCTTCACGCAGCGCCCGCCCAGCTTGGTGGAAAGCCAGGCGGCAAGCGGCTCGTACAGTACCTCCTGCTTATTGCCGAAGCCGCCGCCAATGAAGGGTTTTATAACGCGCACCTTGCCCCAGGGCAGATCGAGCGCCTGACCCACAACGCGCCGCACGATATGCGGGATCTGCGTAGAGGAAACCACCACGACACGCCCGCGCTCCATATACGCGTACGCTATGGGGTTTTCTATGTGGCAATGCTGCACCATGGGCAGGGAAAAATCACCCTCGAATAAGAGCAGCCCCTCCTCGGCCGTAGCCGCGGCAAAATCGCCCAGCTCGTAGCTGGTGGATTTTAGAATATTGTCCGGATAATCCTCGTGCAGCGGCCTTGCGGCCTGTGCCATTGCCGACTCCACGGTCAAAAGCGGCTCGTATTCCTCGTATTCAACTGCTATGAGCTTGAGCGCGCGCGCCGCCGATATTTCGTCTCGCGCCACAACTACGGCAATATCGTCGCCGTAAAAACGAACGCGCTCATCCAGCAGCTTTCTGTCCGCCACGTCCTGATGCCCAACGTCCGTAGACCAGGGGTGGCCGGCGGTAGGAAAACGGGTCTCCGGCACGTCAAAACAGGTGAATACCGACTCCACCCCCTCTTGGGCGAGCGCACGTTCCGTGTTTACGCGAACCACCCTTCCATTTGCGATCGTGCTATGCAGAACACGCGCTATGAGCGCGGGCCGGTCCAGCATATCGTCTGTGAAACGCGCCTGCCCGTTCACCTTTTCAAGCGCGTCCACACGCGGCAGACTGCGGCCGACCGCTCTTCCGCTATTTTCATTCATATTGAAAACCACCTCCGGTTTATGCCGAAATCAAATGAGTAACAAAGCTGCTTTGATTTGAATATATTATAACAATTTTCACGCCGCATAACAATGGCGGAGGTTTGCTTATGTACGCCGCAAATGTTAAAATAAAGGTACATATCCCAATGAAAAAATAATAGCGGGGGGCGGGCGCATGAAGCGTATAGTAAAAAACGGCAGGCTGGTTTCGGGAGAGGGCACATTTGAGGCCGATATGCTTATTATGGACGGAAAAATAGAACGCATAGATCGAGACATAAGCGCGCCGGACGCGGAGATAATAGACGCGGCGGGCAGCAACGTTTTTCCCGGCTTTATAGACCCGCACACCCACCTAGATATGGATACCGCCGCGGCACACACGGCGGACGATTTCGCAAGCGGCACGCACGCGGCGCTTGCGGGCGGTACCACCACCGTGCTGGATTTCGCTACGCAGTCAAAGGGCGAAACGCTGGATCAGGCGCTGCAAAACTGGCACGCGCTGGCCGATGGCAAGAGCGGCTGCGACTATGGCTTCCACATGGCAATAACCGACTGGAACGAGGATGTGAAGCGCGAATTAGCGCAAATGCCCGCGCAGGGTGTAACCTCCTACAAGCTATACATGGCCTATGACGCGCTGCGCGTGACGGACGCTCAAGCCTATGAGGTGCTGTGCGAGGTTAGAAAGCAGGGCGGCATTGTGGGCATGCACTGTGAGAACGGCGATCTGGTGAACGAACTCATAAAAAAACAACTGCGCGAGGGCAACACCACTACGGCCGCGCATCCGCTATCCCGCCCGGCAAGCGTGGAGGCGGAGGCCATAAACCGCTACATAACTATAGCGGAGCTGGCCGACTGTCCGGTGAATATTGTGCACCTCAGCAGCGAAGCCGGTCTTGAGGTGGTAAGGCGAGCGAGAGGTGCGGGAAACCGTGTGTATGTGGAGACCTGCCCGCAATATCTGCTGCTTGAAGATTCGGTGTATATGCAACCAAACTTTGAGGGTGCAAAATACGTAATGTCTCCGCCGCTACGCAAAAAAGAGGATCAAGCGGCGCTTTGGGGAGCTGTGGAGTCGGGCGAGGTGGATACCGTAGGCACGGATCACTGTCCCTTCATGTGGGCGGATAAGCTGCTGGGGCGGAATGATTTTTCCAAGATACCAAACGGCGCGCCCGGCGTGGAGCTTCGCCCGCAGCTTATGTATACATACGGCGTTAAGGCGGGGCGAATCACCGAGGAGGGTATGTGCCGTCTGTTGGCGGAAAATCCGGCAAAACTCTTTGGGATGTACCCATACAAGGGTGCGCTTGTGGAGGGCGCGGACGCGGATATTGTGATCTGGGACAGAGAATATAAAGGTAACGTGAGTGCGGAAACGCAGCATTCAAGGTGCGATTTCACACCCTTTGAGGGCTTTGAGATTCGCGGGCGGGCGGGTCTGGTGCTGCTTCGCGGCCAGCCTGCCGCGCGTGACGGACAAATTCTGCTGCAAAACGGCGGACGCTACGTGAAGCGCGGAGCTTGCCGTTTTTGGAGGTAATATGAAAATTGGCTGCGTTATGCTGGCCTCCGGGCTTTCGGAGCGCTTCGGCTCGAACAAATTGCTGACAAGTTTTTTTGGCAAAACGCTCATAGAAAACACCATGGACGCGCTGCCGCCAGAGCTGTTCGCGCGCGCCGTGGTGGTGACGGCATACCCCGAGGTGGGCGATATGGCGGAGGCGCGCGGCTATGCCGTGGTCTTCAACGACGCGCCGGAAGCGGGTGTGCGCTACACCATAAAGCTGGGCTTGGAGCGGATGGAGGGCATGGACGCCTGCCTGTTTTGCGTGTGCGACCAGCCCTACATAAGCGGCGCGTCCGTGGCGGCCATGCTGAGGCGGTACGCGGGCGAGATAGCGGCGCTTTCAAGCGGGGGGCGGCGTGGTAACCCGGTTATATTTCCGGCGGAGCAGTTTGGCGAGCTGAAGAGCCTTGGCGAGGGGGAGAGCGGAGCTGTGGTGATAGCCCGTCACGCTGATAAATTGGTGCTGCACCCGGTGCAAAGCGCGCTGGAGCTGGAGGATGTGGACAGCGCGGAGGATGCGGCCAGGCTTAGCGGGGTGAAAAACCTTTTCGTTACGGGAAGCAGGGACGCGGGAAAATCCACGCTGCTCGAATACGCTCTCGGCTGCACGGACGCGGTACCCACCGGCTTTATAACGCGGGAGTACTGCATTAACGGGCGCGTGGCCGGACACTACATACACGCGCTATCCGCAAAGGTGCGCGACGCGGAGAACGACAAGCCCATATCCGTAAAAACGGGCGAGGGAAGGTGCGTTCCCGTGGCCGAGATATTCGGCATGTTTGGCGCGGGCTACCTCGCGGCGGCGCGGGAGGACGGTGCGCCGCTCATTTTCATGGACGAGCTGGGCACGCTGGAAGCCGGGCAGGAAGCTTTCAAGACGGAGGTTTTCCGCTGCCTGGATGGCAAAAAGCCGGTGCTGGGCACACTCAAGGCGGCGGGGGATTGCTGGCTTTCGGCAATCGCGGAGCGCGGAGATACGCTGGTGCTGGAGCTCACGGAAAGCAACAGAGACGCCGTGCTGGAGCGCGTGTTGGCATTTTTGAGGCTGAGATGCGGCGAATAGGTGCATATACAACAAAGCGTGCGCGCGGTGCCGATCACACTGTTTCGTTAAAACGGAGTGAAATGCCGCTTGACCACGGAGGTGCGCCGTGATAGAATCAATGCAATAAGCGGGCGTGAGCTTCGCTAAAAATAAGAATACGAATGGAGAGGACGAATGCGTAATTTTTCTTGCTAACATCTTAATCGCCACAATGAGCGGGGCGCGACGCCCCTTGCTTTGCGCGGCTGTTTGCGGGAAAAATTTGCTGAATTCGTTGCCATAGGGCGATATATAGCTTCCGGATGTTTAGGGGCTGCGGTTTTTTCCCGCAGTCTCTATTTTTTTTCGGAGGTGCATATATGGCTATTATAAGTGTAAATTCGCTGACCTTTTGCTATGAGGGCAGCTATGATAATATTTTTGAGGATGTTTCGCTGAATATAGACAGCAATTGGAAGCTGGGCTTCATCGGGCGCAACGGACGGGGCAAAACCACCTTTTTAAGGCTGCTTTCGGGCGAACTTGACAGCCACGGCAGCGTAAGCTCGCCCGTGGAGTTTGAATATTTCCCCTACGATGTGGACGCGCGGAACGAAACTCCGCTGGATTTCGCGCTGCGGCTGGGCGGTGAGGAATGGCGGTTGCGGCGGGAGCTTTTCCTGCTTGAGGTGGACGAGGATGTTATGTATCGCCCGTTTTGTACGCTTTCGGGCGGGGAGCGCACCAAGGCTCAGCTGGCCGCGCTGTTTTTGCGCGAGGGAAATTTTTTGCTTATAGATGAGCCCACAAATCATTTGGATATGCACGCCCGCGCCGTGCTGGCGAGCTATCTTCGCTCCAAGCGCGGCTTCATACTGGTGTCCCACGATCGTGAGCTGCTGGACGGCTGCGTGGATCATGTGCTTTCCATAAACCGCGCCGATATAGAGCTGCAACGAGGAAATTTCAGCAGTTGGCAGGAAAACCGTGCCCGGCAAGACAATTTCGAGCTGGCCGAAAACGAACGTTTGCGCGGTGATATAACGCGGCTGGAGAAGGCGGCGCGGCAGTCCGCCGACTGGTCCGACAAGGTGGAAAAAACCAAGCACGGCCAGCGAGTGGCGGGTCTGAGGCCGGACAGAGGGCACATCGGGCGCATGGCCGCCAAAATGATGAAGCGCAGCAAAACGACAGAGCGGCGCAGAGAGCAAGCCGTGGTGGAAAAATCCCGCTTGCTGAAAAATATTGAGCAGGCGGACGAGCTTTTCTTTCAGCCGCTAAGCTACCATTCGGAGGTTTTGGCCGAGGCGAAGGATGCTTGCGTCGCCTACGGCGAAAAAAGCGTGTTGGAGGGATTTTCATTGCTGCTGCGCCGGGGCGGGCGCGTGGCGCTGCATGGCAAGAACGGCTGCGGAAAGAGTACGGCGCTGGCGCTATTTGCGGGTGAAATAGTTCCGCAAAGCGGACTGTGCAGGCTGGGGAGCGGCTTGATAGTTTCCTACGTTCCGCAGGATTCCTCCGCGCTGGCGGGAAGCCTGACCGAATACGCGCGCCAATGCGGCGTGGAGCTGAGCCTCTTTTTGGCCTTACTGCGTAAGCTGGATTTCGCGCGCACACAATTCGAAAAGGACATGCGCGAGTTCAGTGAGGGGCAGCGCAAAAAGGTGCTGCTGGCGCGCAGCCTGTGCCAGCGCGCGCATCTGTACATTTGGGACGAGCCGCTAAATTACGTGGATATCATATCGCGTATGCAGATAGAGCGGGCAATAACGGAATCCAGCCCCACAATGCTTTTTGTGGAGCACGATGCGGCGTTTGAGCGCGGTGTGGCTACGGAGATCGTTGAAATGTGATGAACACATAGTGCGGAGAAGGTGCGGAAGGGAAACACGAAACGTATCAGAACCACAATAAAGATGTGTTTCCGTATCAATGGTGTATATACATTTATCGTTTGCGCCTAGGCCAGCGAAAGTATTTCGCGCGCTATGAGTGCCGCGCCCCGCCCGTCCACCAGCTTGTGCGCGGCTAGGGAAAGCTCCTCGCGCAGTGCGCCGTTTGAGAGGAGGCGTTCGGTTTCCTTCGCCATGCGCTCCAGGCAGGCCTGCTCGTTCACGCGGTATACACCGGCGGAAAGCATAACGCCGGCGCCTTCCATTCCGGCTATCATGTCGTCCTGATTGCCCGCGATGCTGAAGGCCACGCAGGGCAGGGCGCAGGCGCAGATCTCGTACAGCGTTGTGCCGCCCGCGCACAGCGCTATATCGCTGCCGCGCATAAGCTCCGCCATGTTGGAGATGTTTTCGCAGATCACTATATTTGAAAAGCGCGAGGCAGTTTCCTTTATCTGTTCCGCCGCCGCGTTCATGCCGCCCACCACCACGTGCAGTTCCACATCCGAAAACCAGCGCCGCGTGGCGAAAAATTCTATTGCGCGCGCCGTTATGCCCGCCGGATCGGAACCGCCCGCCGTGAAAAGCACGATGCGTGCGCGGGAGCAGTCGCGCGAAAAAGCTCCGCCAAACTCTGCGCGGAGCGGCGCGTAAAGAGGCCCCAGTAGCGTTTTTTTTGCGCGGGGGAAGGCGAAATCGCCGCAGTTTATATTGTAGTCTATTAGAAGCTCGCAGGGTATACCGCTCTCGCCCATATCAAACAGCACGGCGCGGTTTATGCCGTTGAGCCGCTCAAAATAGGCTATATCGGTGTAGTACGAGTCCACCAGCAGTGTATCTATGCCGTGTTTGCGTAAAACGGGCAGTATATGCTCGTTCGCAACATTGTTGTATTGGCCGCCCAGCGTCACGCATTTGTAGCCCGCATCCGCCACGCGCTGGCTGTGCTCCGCGCAGAAAAAAACGGGCGGGCTGCCCGCCGCGCTAAGCTGTGACGCGATCGACAGGCAGCGCATTATGTGACCGGTGCCCAGCCTCGCATTGCCGTCCACCCTTATTCCTATCATAGCTTCACCCCGTAAACGCCAGCCGGGCGCTCCGTTTCGGCGGCGCGTAACCGCTTGAAACCGAGGGAACGCACAAGGCCTATGGAGGCGGCGTTGTCGTCCAATATACGCGCCGTGGCCATGCCGCAGCCCAGCTCCTTTGCGTAGCCTAGGAGCGTGAGTATGGCGTCCTTGGCAAGCCCGCGACCCGTCATCTCCTGCTCGCCTATCATGTAGGAAAGCTCCGCGCCCTCGGCTGAGGTGCGTATGCCCGCCACGCCCGCCGCCGCGTTGCTTCGCTTTTCTATTATAATATAATCTGTGCGGGTTTCGTCCCGCGAATAGCTTTGCTCAAACCAGCGCAGGTGGCTTTGCAGCGTTATGGGTCGCGCGTCAAAAAGCCGCTCACGTATGCGCGGCAGATTGCGCCAATAAACTATAAGCTCCGCGTCTGCGGCGGTTATTTCCCGCAGCGTAACAATGTTTCCGTCTATTTCGGTTTTATGCAAAGGTGTTCCTCCGAAAGCGGCTGACCGCGCGAAATGAACTTTGCGCATCTGGTGCCCACAAGCAGCGGATAATACTTGGGCGCGAGGCCGTCGGACGGGCGCACCACGCGTATGTTTTCCTCCGAAAATTCCTCTCCGGCCTCAATATCTTGCGCCGCGAATATGGAACGGCGGAACTTCAGGCTGGCCGCCTCCTCGCCCGAAGCGCCGTACACCGTGCCGCCCAGCATTTGGAGCGCGGTGCCCACATCGCGCACCATTGCCGCGAATTCGTCAGGCTCCATAGAAAATTCGCTGTCTGGATTTTTGATGGAGCGCGACAGGCAAAAGTGCTTTTCCACCACGCGCGCGCCCAGCAGGCAGGCGGCCACCGCCGCGCCGCTGCCCATGGAATGATCGGAAAGCCCTACGGGCAGGCCGAAAATCTCCGCCATATCGGGAATGGTGGCAAGGTTCATATCCTCCGCGCGGGCGGGGTACTCGCTTGTGCATTTGAGCAGAACAATGTTTTGGTTGCCCTCCGTGCGCACCGTTTCCACAGCCTCGGCGATCTCCGAAGCGCGCGCCATACCCGTTGATATAAGCATGGGTTTGCCGCGCCGCGCCGCATAGCGCAGGAGCGGGATATCGGTTATTTCGAACGAGGCGATCTTATACGCGCCCACGCCTAATTCGCCCAAAAAATCCACCGAGCTTTTGTCAAACGGCGTGGAAAGAAAATCTATGCCCGCCTCCTGCGCTTCGCGCATTATGGGCTTGTGCCATTCCCAAGGGGTCATTGCTTCGCTATAAAGGTCATACAGCTTGTAGCCGTCCCACAGCCCGCCGTGTATTTTGAAATACTCGTTTTCGCAGTCAAGCGTCATCGTGTCCGCCGTGTAGGTTTGTATCTTCACGCAGTCCGCGCCCGCGTTTGCCGCGGCGCGCACTATGTCCAGCGCGTTTTGCAGGCTGCCCGCGTGGTTTGCCGACATTTCCGCTATAAAATATGCTTTTCCCGCTTGTATTTTTTCCAGTAGTTTCATAATTGGAGTATACCATATTCCGCCCGCGTATTGTATAATTTTTATCGTATGATATTTTAAAAACAAAGGAGAAAAAATGGATTTCACTTTCGATCACAACAATTACAACGTAACCGATATGCAGGCCAGCCTTGCGTTTTACGAAAAGGCGCTCGGTCTCAAGCCGGTGCGAGAGAAGAAGGCGCAAGACGGCAGCTACCACATAATTTATCTGGGTGACGGCAAGACGAATTTCACGCTGGAACTGACCTGGCTAAAGGAAAAAGAGGGCAAGTATGACCTTGGAGACGAGGAATTTCACCTCTGCCTCGCTACGGACGACTATGACGCGGCCTATAAGCTGCACACCGAAATGGGCTGTGTTTGCTACACCAACGAGGCCATGCGCGTGTATTTCATAAACGATCCGGACGGATATTGGCTTGAGATAAAGGGCAAGAGATAGTTTTTTTGCGAATTAATACTAATTCCAAATTAAAACATCTGTTTTAATCCGGAAGCGCCGCGCCTGCGGCGTGGCACGTTCTGCGCAAGAGCAGCGCGAAGCGCGTTTGGAATTGGTATAAAAAACGTGGTCCTGGGCGCATTTTCAGCGCCCGAGACCACGTTTTATTTTTAGCTATTTTTTACTCAGCCATCAATAGGTCTTGCCGTCGTATTCCTTCCAGTTGTCCGGGGTGATGTTTATAACGGGTATTATTATCTCCTTTTCGGGAGTCTGGCCGGACCAAACCTGCTTGGCAACCTTTGTGGCGGTCTCGGCTATGAGCGCGGGCTGCTGCACGGGTGAGGACATGAGCTGGCCTTCCTTTATCATGTCGATTCCGTTCTGCGAACCGTCCACGGAAACCACTACAACGTCCTTCGTTTTGTTAGCACCCTGAAGCGCGGCCGCAACGCCCTGCGCCGTCGGGTCGTTTATGGCGAAAATGCCTTTGAGATCGGGGTTGGCCTGCAGGAAGGTGTCCGTTATGCTCTGCGCGTCCTCAACTATGCCGTTTGCATCCTGATCCGCAACTATCTCAACGTTGGGGAACTCCTCTTCGATCACCTGCTTGAGGCCGTCTGTTCTGTCGCGAACCGCGCCCAGCGCAGACCAGTTTACTATGGCTATCTTGCCCTCTCCGCCTATGGATTCGCACAGTGTGCGACCCGCCTGACGTCCGGCGTCCACGTTGTCTGAAACTATTATGCTCTGCACCAGATCCTTGTTCGTTACAACGGAGTCTATGTTTATAACGGGTATGCCCGCGCGCTCCGCTTCAACCAGCGCCGGCTCTATGCCCTCTGAGTCTATGGGATCAACTATCAGCACGTCTATTCCGCGCGCTATCATTTCGCTGATCTGCTGAACCTGCGTGGAGATATCGTTTGCCGGGTCGGGCGATGTAAATTCGCTGCCGTCCGCTTCCGCAATTGCCTTTATGGTGTCGGATTCCTTGAGGAAAAAGGGGTTGGAGTGCGCCATAACGGAAACGCCGTACATTTTGTCCGTCCAGTCGCCCTCGGGTGCCGCCGCGTTATCCGCTGCGGGAGCCGCCGCAGACTCCGCCGGAGCCGCCGCAGATTCTGCCGGAGCCGCCGCAGATTCTGCAGGCGCTTCGGAAGCCGCCTCAGAGGGAGCCGCCGCAGATTCTGCGGGAGCGGAGCTTGCTGCGGGAGCAGCAGGAGAGCAGGCCGCGAATACGAATACCGCTACTATGGCCAGTGCTACGATCATCAATGTTTTCTTCATTTCGTTCCTCCTAAATATTTTGTGCTTTTTATTTTCTGTGGGCGTATGCCCAAACTTTTTTACTTTTGCTTGTTTTTGCGCACGATGTCTATGTACACGGCCAGTATTATGACTACGCCGCGCACCACGTATTGGAAGTAGAAGGGTACGTTCATGTAATTGAGTCCGGTGGTCAGCGTTTGTATTATGAACGCGCCCAGCAGTGTGCCGCCTATAGAGCCGCTGCCGCCCGCCATGCTGGTTCCGCCCACAACGGCGGAGGCTATGGCGTCCATCTCCGCGCCCTCGCCCAGTGTGGGCTGTCCCGAATATAGGCGCGAAGCCCATATAACACCGCAAATTCCGCAGAGGAAGCCGGAGAGTATGTACACCCACATAGTGGTGAATTGCACGTGTATGCCGGAGAAGCGCGCCGCCTCTCGGTTTCCGCCGATGGCGTAGATATTTCGCCCAAACTTGGTTTTGTTGAGCAGCACGAGCATAACGAGCATAACGACTATCATAACTATTATGGAGTAGGGTATAACGTCGAACAGATAGCCGTTGCCGAAGCTGCCAAACTCTGTTGGCGTGCGGATAGGCTTGCCCGCCGAGTATATGTAGGCCACGCCACGTGCCGCCTGCATCATGCTGAGCGTAACGATGAAGGGAGGCATTATGGTCTTGGATATGAGCAGTCCGTTTATAAGCCCCATGAGGGTGGCCATGCCAATGCCTATAACCGCGGCCAAGCCCATGTTCATATTGAAATCCACTATGAGGCCTGCGCAGTAGGTGCTGGCCACGGCGCACAGCGCGCCCACGGATAGGTCTATGCCGCCAATTATGAGGCAGAGCGTCATTGCGAAGGCCACGGGCGCATACAGCGAAACGGTGCGCACCAGATTTACGAGGTTGGCGGGTTCCACAAACCTTCCCTTCGTAAGAATTATGAATATCAAAAATATGCCCGCCAGCGCTATTATAAGGCCGGATTTAGATTTTACGGCGTAAGCCGCCCTGTTTTTTCCCAGAGTCATAGAATTGCTGTTATTGCTCATTTTCCCTGTCCTCCCAAAGAATACTTCATTATTTGTTCTTCGCTTATTTCATCGCCCTCAAGGCAGCCCATCATACTGCCCTCGCGCATTATGTACATCCGCGTGCTCATGTTCACAACCTCCGGCATTTCGGAGGAGATCATTATTATTCCCATGCCCTGAGCGGCCAGCTCCACTATGAGATCGTATATGGCCACCTTGGCGCCCACGTCCACGCCGCGGGTGGGCTCGTCCAATATAAGCACCTTGGGCTTGGTGGCCAAACACTTGGAAAGCACCACCTTTTGCTGGTTTCCGCCCGAAAGATTTTGCGTTAGCTGCATAAGCCCGGAGGAACGTATGTCCAAACGATCGTAATAGGTTTGGGCTATTTCCTCCTCTTTTTTGGCGTTGGTTTTTATGCCGCTTATAAATTCGTCCATAACGGACATGGTTATGTTGTATTTTATATCCTGCATTAGCACAAAGCCTTGTTCTTTGCGGTTTTCGGGAGCAAGGAAGAGCCCGTTCGCTATAGCTTCGGCAGGCTTTGTGATCTGCACTTTGTTTTCCTCTATGAAAATCTTGCCGCTCGTGACCTCCGTTTCGGATACGCCGAATATGGCGCGCATGGTCTCCGTTCGGCCGCTGCCCATCAGCCCGTAAAAGCCGAGTATTTCGCCCTGATAGAGAGAAAAACTGATATCGCGCACCTGATTGCCCGCGTTCAAATTTTCCACGCGCAACAGCTCCTTGCCCTTTGTGCCGTTGTATTCGGGGTAAAAATCCTCGAATTCGCGCCCCACCATCATGCTTACAAGCGTGTTATAGTCGGTTTTTTCAAGCTCCACCGTGCCCACGTATTTGCCGTCGCGCAGCACCGTGCAGCGGGAGCAGACCTTGTATAGCTCCTCCATGCGGTGGGATATATAAACTATGGAGTGGCCGCGCGTTTTCAGATCGTCTATGAAAACGAAAAGCTTCTCTATCTCCTGATCGGTCAGCGAGGCGGTGGGTTCGTCCATAACTATTATCTGCGCGTCCGTTGACAGTGCGCGCATTATCTCCACCATCTGCTGCTGTGCCACGCTGAGCTCGGAGATCTTTTGCGCCGGATTTATGGCCTCAAGGCCAAAGCGCTTGAGCAACGCTCGCGTTTCCTCGATCGGTGTGCGGTCGTCTATGAAGCCCAGCTTGCTGGTGGGCATACGCCCCAAAAAAACATTTTCCGCCACCGTCATTTCGGGCACCAGGCTCAGCTCCTGATGGATTATGCTTATGCCGTGCTCCTTGGCGGCGAATATATTGCCCAGAGTTGCGGGTTTGCCGTCAATAAATATTTCGCCCGCGTCCTTTGTGTATATTCCGTTCAATATCTTCATGAGCGTGGATTTGCCCGCGCCGTTTTCGCCTATTAGCGCGTGCACCTCGCCCCTCTTCAGGTCAAACTGCACACCATCCAGCACCGTTACGCCGGAGAATGCCTTCGTGATGTCCTTCATTTCCAGAATGACCGTTCCGTTCGCTTCGTTCGTCATAAAAAACCTCCCGGTTCGTCTATACTTCCGCTGTGTTTATCTCGCGGCCTAAAGCTGCCGCAGCGCTCTTTTCCAGTTTTCCCGCAAGCCCTTGGCGGAAAGGAGTATAGCGCCTATTATTATCAAACCCTTAACTATTTGCTGCACGTACGTGTTCACGCCCACCAGACCAAGTATGTTGGCGGCTATCGTCAGAAGCAGCACGCCCAGCACCGTTCCCACCGCGCTGCCCTTACCGCCCGCCAGGCTGGCCCCGCCTATCACTATGGCGGCGATGGAATCTATTGCCGCCTCGCTTCCAAGAGAGGGGTAGCCCGCCTTGAACGTGCATACGTTTATGACTCCCACCAGCGCCGCGCACAGGCTGCATATCATGTAGGTGGTCATGGAGACGCGCGTTGTGCGCACACCCGCCAGCCGCGCGCCCTCAAAGCTGCTGCCCGTGCTGTACACGAAGCGCCCGAAGGGCAGATAGCGCAATATTATTTGAAATATCGCCGCCAGCGCCAAAAACAGTATGAACACCGTGGGAACTCCCGCCACGCTGCCCACGCCCAGAAAATCTATGAGCGGGCCGCTTGCTCCGGTTATACCCACGGGCACGCCTCCGCACAGCAGATGCGCCACGCCCATTACCACGGAGGATGAGGCGATTGTCATTATAAAGGGCTGTATACCGCAAAACAGTATGCCCACGCTGTTCATGAGCCCCACGGCCGCGCCCGCCGCAAGCGTGCACAACAGGCAGACTATGGGCGAGGCGCCGCTTCTTGCCATTACGGCGAAAATAACGCCGGACATGGCTACCACGCTGCCTATGGACATATCTATACCGCCCGTGAGTATAACGAAGGTCATACCCAGCGCCACTATTCCGGCGGCGGCGGATTGCCGAGTCACCGCAACGAGGTTGTACGGATTGAAGAACTGCGGCATAAACAGAAGTATGAGTATCACCACAACGAGCGATACGGATATTTGTGCGGCGTTTTTGCGGAAAAACCCGCGTACCGCCTGCAAAGCCGCGCTGCCCAAAGCGTGCTCCGCTGCTTTTTCACCGGATGTCATGGTTCACCTCGTTTCATGTATTTCTGCGAAATCTTGCTGCCTTGGGGGCAAGTCAGTTAAAATCCGCTTTTATTCCCATGGCCCACTTTGCGTAGGCCTCCGGTATATCAACATTGGTTTTGTCCACCATAACGCAGGGCATGTTCTGCACCTTATCAAGCTCGTAACCAAGCAGCTCGTGCAGGAATATAGAGCGTATGGCCTCGCGCCCCATATCCACATGGCCCACGTCCACCGTGGCGGTCAGCACGCCCTGGCGTATCTGCTCGTAGCCGGAGATAAGCCCGTCCAGCGCCACCACTATTATGCCCTCCTCGCCGTCCCAGGTCTTGAGCCCCATTGCCTTTATGGCCTGCACCGCGCCCTGACCCATCTCCTCGTTTTCAGCATATATAAAATCCGCGTCCGGGTATGCCTGAAGCAGCTTTTCGGCCGCCGCCATGCCCTTGTCGCGCACGTATTCTCCGCGCTCCTCGCCCACTATACTGAGGCCGGCGTATTTTGATATGGCGTCCATAAAGCCCTGCTTTCTGGAGTTTGTCCAGTGCCCGTCATTGCCCGAGATGAAAAGTATGTTTCCCTCGCCGTCCAGCATTTTGGCGGCGTATTCGCCCACCAGCCTGCCCGCCTGATCCGCCATATCGTAGCTTATAACGGACTCCGCCTTTATATCGTTCTCCGGCCAAAGCTCTGCCGGCATATTGAAAAGGTATATGGAGGTGCCGCGGCTCTTGGCGTCCGTATAGATGGCGTTCATGGCGTCAAAATCCCCGCCGGAGCACACCAGCACGGCGTCGTAGCCCTTAGTGACCCAGTTTTCTATCGTAAGTATCTGAGAATCCACCTCTTCGTGCACGCCCGGCGCTATAAAATCGAATTCGAAATTTACTCCAAACCGTTCGTGTATCTCGTTCATCATAGAGTAAGCGCCGTGCATTATTATTTCGTAAAACTCTGAGGCGGCGGGCGGAGAAAAGCCTATCTTGAGCGTTTTGCCCTGCACCTTGCTTCTGACCAGCACCTCCCAGTCCGCGTTGCCCCACTGCCAGGCGGAGGCGCGCTGAGCGGCGGGCTCTGCCTGCGCCGAACTATCCGCGCAGCCTAAGCAACCGAACGCCGCAAATAAAACGCAAACGGCAAATATAAAAAAACGCGGCGGACGCAAACTCTTTTTCATAAAAAACACCCTCGGGAATTCTGCATACCTCCGCGCTTGGCATTGGTATGTTCTTAATTTATATTTTTTGGCAAAATGAAACAACCAACAAAATTGCGGCTAATATATACTATCTTGCGGTTGTTGTTTAAAGCTCATCTTTTATGCTTTTTTGCCCGCCTGAAGCCGCCGGGGCTTTGGCCGGTGAAGCGTTTGAAGAGTATGTGGAAATAGTTGACATTGGGATAACCCACCATCAAAGACACCTCGGATACCGGGTGATCCGTTTGCGTCAGCAGCTCGCAGGCCACCTTTATGCGCACGTTTATGAGGTATTGTATGGGGGAGATGCCAAACTGCTCCTTAAAGACGTGGGAAATATGGAACGGACTCACAAAAAGCGATTCCGCCAGACTGGACAGTGTTATATTGCTTTCGTAATTTGCTTCTATGTAGCTTTTTATACGCTCGGGCAGGCCGTCCGCATTCTCTGCGCGGCCGGGGGAGCGAAGGCAGCGCTCCAGCAATATCATGAGATACTCCAGCAGCTTTTGCACGGATTGATCGTAGCCAAACAGTTTTTCGGCCAGCTCATATTCTATGTGCCGCATAACGGCAAGGGTATTCGCCGCCGCCGCGCCGCCCGAAAATACGGCCTCGTCCTCCGCGAAGGGCCAAATATTTTCGCGGCTTCCGCTGTACAAAAATTTGTCTAAACGAAAGCGCGTTATGATAGTGGATTTTTCGCTGATGGATATACCGTAAGGCTTTGCAGGCAAAAACACAAGCTCGCCGTCTGATAGCGAATAAGATATACCGCCAACCAGTACGCGCGCCCCGCTGTTTTTCACAAGAAGTATGTCTGTAGCCTCGTTTGGATCAAAATTCAAGTCGCCGTTCGCGGAACCGATATGCTCCACAAAAAGCTCGGGTGCTCTAACCAAAATGGGTCGGTTTGAACCCAAAGCACACCTCCAATCCGGATATTAAATTTGACTTGCCCCTTGATTAAACTATTATAAACAAAAATCTGAAAACTACAAGAAAAAATAAAAAAGCGCACTTTTTTTCATGCACAGTCAAAATGGCATATAACAATAATCTGTATGTTTATGGCAAGTTTGATTATTTCGAAGCGCACGCTTTTGAAATATAATCCAAGCATAGAAGAAAAATGGGGGAGTTTTATATGCTGCTCGAAATGCGCGATATAGTTAAAAATTTCTATGGCAATAACGTGCTCAAAAACGTAAGTATGGAGCTTGAGCATGGCGAAATACACGCGCTTGCGGGGCTGAACGGCGCGGGGAAATCCACGCTGGCGAACATCATATCTGGCGTATTTCCGCAGGACGCGGGCGAGATGCTGCTGGAGGGGCGGCGGGTGGAGCTAAACAATCCGGCGGAGGCGCTGGACGCGGGCATATACACTTTTTATCAGGCGGCGAACTATCTGCCGCACCTTTCGGTGGCGGAAAATATTTTCCTGCGCGAGCTGCCGCGCAAAAAAACGGGATTCATAGACTACAAGGAAATGTACGCGCGGGCAGAAGCGCTCTTTTCTGAGATAGGCTACGGGCTTGATGTGCGTGAGAGCGTGGAGAGCCTCAATCTTAGCCAGATATACATGATGTCGCTGGCGCGCGCGCTGAGCTCGGGCGCAAAGCTCTTCATAATGGACGAGCCCATGATAAATCTGATGGAGACGGAAAAACGCATAATGCGCGAATTTGCGCTGCGCGTCAGGCAACAGGGCAAATCCATAGTATATATTTCGCACAGCATAAGCGAGATATTGGAGCTATGCGATAAAATAACGGTGCTGCGCGACGGAAAACGCATAGCCGACTGCCGCCGGGAGGACGTCGACGATGGCAAGCTGCGCTATCTGATATCCGGCAACCACGCGCTGCGGCTTTATCCGCCCAAGTCAGCCCCGCAAAAAGCCGTGTTGCTTGAAACGGACAAAATAAGCGTGAGCAGCAGCCTCAGCGATATAAGCATAAAGCTGTATAGCGGAGAGATATTGGGCATAACCGGCCTGACAGGCTCGGGCGGAACTATGCTGGTGCGCTCCATATTCGGCGACGCGGAAATAAAATCGGGCAGCATACTTTTGAAGGGCAGCAGGCTGCGGCTCAAAAGCTCCACAGACGCGCTGTGCCACCGCTTCGGATATTTGAGCGAGGACAGGCTGGCCGAGGGGCTTTTCATGGATATGGGCATATCCGCGAATATGACAATAACGGCGCTCAATCAGATACGCAAAGGCTTTTTTATAGATCTGAACCGCGAAAAAGACGAGGTGGTGGATCAATCCATAGAGCTGAATCTGGAGTTCAACAGCCTAAATCAGGAGATACGCTCGCTGAGCGGGGGAAACCAGCAAAAGGTGCTGGTGGCACGCTCGCTCATGTCGCGCGCAGACGTGCTGCTTTTGGACGAGCCCACCAAGGGCATAGACATAGTTTCGCGCAGTGAGATATATATAATACTCCACGAGCTGGCCGCCGCGGGCAAGGGTATAATACTTGTTTCGGCAGACATGGAGGAGCTGGCGGGTATGTGCCACCGCGTCATAGTGCTGAAAAACGGAAGGCAGACGGCGGAGGTTCCAGGAGACTCGCTGGTGAGCATAGAGGCATACGGATAAAGCGGGCACAGCTTGTTTTTTTGTGTGAAGTATAAGGGCAGAGCATTCTTTTTCGAATTTTTTTTGATTTCCTCGAAAGGAAAAAAGAATTTTATTGTAAAATGCTATTGACAACATCGTGTTTTATTTTATATAATGGCGGCAGTAAGAAAATTTTATTTCCAGGGAAAGAAGGTAGTTTTGAAATGAGCGAAAAATGCGGGAGGCTGGAAGGCAAAACGGCAATAGTTACGGGCGGCGCTTCGGGCATTGGCGAGGCGGTGGCAAAGTGCTACGCGGAAAACGGCTGCCGTGTGATGATAGTGGACATAAACGGTGAGCGGCTGGAGCAGGTGCGCGCCGAGATAGAGGCGGCCGGCGGAGAGTGCATTGCCCGCCTGGCCGATGTTTCGCAGGAAAAAGAGGTGCAGGCCTTTTTTGGTGAGCTTTCCGGCAAGTGGGGCAAGCTGAACATACTGGTGAACAGCGCGGGCAGAGATTCTCTTTCGCCGCCCGTGAGCGAGGTGACGTTGGAGGAATGGCGGCTCATACTGGGCACGAATCTTGACGGCGTGTTCCTCTGCTGCCGTGAGGCTTTTCGCATGATGGAAAAGCAGCCGGAGGGAGGGCGCATAATAAACATGGGTTCCTCATCCGCAAGGCTGGCATCCAGCCCCGGCCACAGCCCCTACCGCGCCTCCAAGCACGGTATGATGGGATTTTCCAAAAACATACTGCTGGAGGGCGTGGGCAAGAACATAGGCGTTACGGTGCTAAACCCATCGCACGTCAAAACGCCCATGACGGCCATAATAGATCAGGGGCTTTACGAGGGCGATATGCCCGCCTATCTTGACGGCTGGCTGGACGAAAAGGAACGTGAGATAGGCATACACGCCGCCTGCATAGATGTGGAAAACGTGGCGGAGGCCGCGCTATACATAGCAACGCGCACGCCCGATGTTACCATACCGCAGTTTGCTCTCTATCCCACGCACAAGGCGCACCGCTACGGCATGGAGATGTGAAAAATTCGATCACAGCTGGAAAGGAAGCGGTACAGTCATGAAAAAATACGTTATGGCCTTCGATATAGGCACCACTGGGTGCAGAACCATACTGTTTGACCGTACGGGCGGCATAGCCTCTTCGGATTACCGCGAATTTACGCAGATATATCCCAAACCGGGCTGGGTGGAGCACGACGCGATGGAGATATGGCAAACCCAGCTGGGCACGGTGAAAAACGCCATGCAAAGCGCGGGTGCACGCGCGGAGGACATTGCCGGAATAGGCATAACGAACCAGCGCGAAACCTGCGTGGTGTGGGACAGAGCCACCGGAATCCCCCTCATGAACGCAATAGTGTGGCAGGACAGGCGCACCAGCGGCTACTGCGACACACTCAAGGCGGAGGGGCACGAGGAATATATACGCGAAAACACCGGCCTTATACTGGATTCGTATTTTTCGGGCACGAAGATAAAATGGGTGCTGGACAATACGCCCGGCGCCAGAGAACGCGCGAGGCGGGGCGAAATACTCACGGGGACTATAGACAGCTGGATAATATGGAAGCTAACGGGCGGCAGGACGCACGTCGCGGACTATTCAAACGCATCCCGCACAATGCTTTTCAACATAAAGGAGCTGTGCTGGGACGATTCGCTGCTGGAGCTCATGGATATACCCAAGGAAATGTTGCCCACGCCGCAGCCCTCGTCCAAGGTGTACGGCAAAACCGATCCGTCCTGCTTTTTGGGCATGGAAATCGACGTGGCGGGCGCGGTGGGAGATCAGCAGGGAGCGCTGTTCGGGCAGGCCTGCTTCGAGCCGGGCATGGTGAAGGCCACCTACGGCACGGGCGGTTCGCTCGTAATGAACACGGGCAAAAGGAAATATAGATCGGAGAACGGTATGCTCACCAGCGTGGCATGGGGAGTGGGCGGAGTTATAAACTATTCGCTGGAGGGGCTGCTTTACGTGGTGGGCGCTTCGGTGCAGTGGCTCAGGGACGAGCTGCAAATAATAAAGAACGCCGCCGAAACGGAGGCTATGGCCAAGGCGGTGGAAAGCACGGACGGAGTATATTTCGTGCCCGCCTTCGTGGGGCTGTCCGCGCCCTACTGGGATCAATACGCGCGGGGAATGCTGATAGGCATAACGCGCGGCACGGGCAAAAACCATATAGCGCGCGCGGCGCTGGAATCTATGGCGTTCCAGATAAACGACGTGCTGGGCTGCATGCACGCGGACACGGGCATACCGCTGGCCGAGCTAAAGGTGGATGGCGGCGCCTGCAAGAACAATTTTCTCATGCAATTTCAGGCCGACCTGTTGCGGCGGCCGGTGCTTCGCCCCAAGATGGTGGACGCAACGGCGCGCGGCGCTGCATTTCTGGCGGGGCTGGCCACAGGCTTCTGGAAGGACACCGCCGAGCTGAACGATATGTTCGAGCTGGACAGGCGCTTTGAGCCGTCCATATCTATGCAGCAGCGCGAAACGCTGTGCCGGGGCTGGGAAAAAGCCGTGGGTCGCGCGCTGGATTGGGAAACTCACTAAAGGCCCCTTGAGCAAATTAACAAATCATAGCCGGTGCTCTCCGGCAAAATTTGCGCCATGCTGTGTTGCGTAAGCTTACCGTATGTGCCGATACGCCTGCGCTTACGCGTCTTGCCTGACACAAATTTTGCTCGGATAGCCCCAACTGCAATTAGTGAATTTGCTCTAATATTTCAGGATATTGAAAATACTCTTAGGGCAACACCGCGCAAACAGGGCAAGCCGAAATCGCGCGGTATTGCCTCAGCCGGATGGGTGCGTGAAAACGCACCTTTTTGGTTTTATAATGAGAAAGATGGCAACAAAAAAGGCCGCACTCAGGCAGCCTGTTTATAGAAGAAATATTCATGCGTTCTCTAATACTAATTTCAAATTAAAATCCTTAATTTGAAATGCTGCGCAAAATTGCGCAGTGCCGCTATGCGGCTACGTCTCATGCAATTCCAAACGCGCTAACGCGCTATAAAAACATAAATGCCCCAGGGCCTTTATGTTTTTAAATGGAATTAGTATAAATCAGCGCCAAAAGCTCGCTGGGATGGTCGATTATGAAGTCCGCACCCTCCTCCTCGAACACGTCGCGGTCTCTGAAGCCCCAGGTCACGCACACGCAGGGCAGTCCGGCGTTGCGTGCCGTCATTATATCCACCTCGGAATCGCCTATGTATATGGCGCCCTCGTGCTTTGCGCCCAGTGCGGACAGCGCGGAATCCACGGCGGCGCGGTCGGGCTTGCGCGGAACCTCCGGCTTGTCGCCTATGGCCACGTCTATGTAGCCGCCGAACATCTCATCAACCAGCGCCTTGCAGGGCGCGTCCGGCTTGTTTGAAACCACGCCCATTTTTATTCCGCGCTGCTTTAGCGCCTCCAGCAGCTCCATTATGCCCTCGTAGGGACGGGTGTTGTTGCTCATGTTTTGCTTGTATATCGGGCGATATTGCTCCAGACAGCGTTCCACCTCCGCTTCACAGGTGCCCTCGGGCAGCGAGGTCCACACGAGCATCTTGGCGCCATTGCCTAGGCTGGCGCGGATCTGCTGCTCTGTGCGTTCGGGGTAGCCCGCCGCCGCCAGCATTTTGTTTATGCTTTGCGCCAGATCTGTGAGAGTGTTCAAAAGCGTACCGTCCAAATCGAATAATACCGTATCGTATTTCATCAGTTTTGCCCCACCATTCCGCCCTGCGGCGCAAGCTTTCCTTCGATATAGCCAACAACGTCACTCACGCTAACGAAGGTGCGTATATCCGCTTCGTCAATATCTATGCCGAATTCTTCCTCAAACTCCACGATCACGTTCACCACATCGAGAGAATTTAGGAAGAGATCGGTTTGTAGATTGGAATCGGGCGTTATTATGTCGTCCTCTATGCAGGCGTACTCCTGCAATATTCGCTTTACGTCTTCGTACATTATATATAACTCCTTCCGGCGCGATCAGTCCGCATGCACCTTGTAGCGTATTATTTTTTTGGATGTCGTCTTTTCGAACTCACTGTCCCTAAGGCGCAGGCCGTGTATGTGCTTGTAGCGGGGCAAGCCCTTGTTTATGTCGGTTATCTGCGTCATTAGCTCCGCCTCAATATCGGCTATATCGTTCTCCTTGGCGTAGTCCGCGTCGGGGAATATCTCCGCCATTATCTTGCCCGCGTCCTCGTAAACGATTACCTCGCTCACAAGCGGAAGATTGACCACGTAACCTTCCAGCTCCTCTGGACTTACGTTTTCGCCGCTCTCCAAAATTATGAGGTTCTTCTTGCGGCCCGTTATATATAGGAAGCCATCCATATCTATATAACCGAGATCGCCCGTTTTGAACCAACCCTCGTCCATGGCCTCGCGTGTCGCTTGCTCGTCTTTATAGTAGCCCAGCATGACGTTATCGCCCTTCACCAGCACCTCGCCGTCCTTTATCTTCACGCGGCAAACGGGTAGCACCGGCCCGACGGAATCGTCCTTGTAAAAGTTTTCGCGGTTGACCGAAACGAGCGGGGAGCACTCCGTTATGCCATAGCCCTGGAGCATAGTTATGCCGAGCTTGCGGAAGGCCTTTGTTACCACCGGGTTCATGGGCGCGCCGCCCACAAAGGATTTGCGGTAGCGGCCGCCCAGCGCTTCGTAAACCTCGCCGAACAGCTTCTCCGTTATATCTATATTCAGCTTTTGCAGTATATCGCTTATTTTCATGCCTGTTTGCAGCTTTTTGAGCTTGCCGTTACGCTGCGCCGCGTCCATTATCTGGCGAAAGAGCGTGTCCGCAACCAGGGGGACGAGGCTCATGCCCGTAGGCCGGAAAAGCTTTAGATTGCTCAGGAACACCTTCAAATTTTCGTTGAAGCAGATCACGCAGCCGCTGTGCAGCAGCGCCAGTATGCCGCAGTTGCTCTCGTAACAATGGTGCAGCGGCAGAACGGACAGCACTACATCGTCGTCCGTGAAATGAACGTGCTTGCACGCGCCGTCGAAGCTGGCCACCATATTACGCTGGCACAGCATAACGCCCTTTTGCTCGCCGCTCGTGCCCGAGGTGAAATATATGGCCGCCAGCTTTTCGGTGTCCGGCTCCGCGTCAAGGCAGGAAGCCGCGCCGTTCGCAAGCAGGCTTTCACCCTCTATGAGAAGCCCGGAGAGCCCCTCGCTCTCACTCTGTATGCAAAAATACTGAACATCCGGCTGCGCTGTTCGGATATCCGCCATCGCGCCCGCGTAGCTGCCGGAATAAAATATAGCCTTAGCGTCGCTAAAGGCTATGAGCTCGCCCAGCTTGGGTGCGGGAAGTTCTCTGTCCAGCGGCACTATAACGCCGCCGCTCATTATTACGGCAAAGAAAACCACTACCCACTCGTATGAATTTTCGCCCACAACGCATATGTGCGATCCCGAAAGCGAATGCTCGTCCAGCGAGGCGGAAAGCGCCGCTATATCCGCGCCAAATTGCCGCCACGATATGCTCTTGTAGTTGTCCTTGTCTATTCTAATGCGAAATGCGTCCTTTTCAGGGGTGTTTTCCAGCCTATATTTTAAAATATCGCCAATGCTGCGTACTTCTCTGGTTGTGTAATATGGATATGGTTTCAAGCCGTAATGACCTCCAATCACAATTTAAACAATATTATATCCCCTTCACTTATACACTGTCAATTATACATTGAAGCGGCGAAACAAGAGACCCCGCCTTTGGCAGAGTCTCTTATGTTACTTGCTGGATTTATAACGCTTTTCAGCCAAGCGGCAAAACGCTGCGGCCGAATTCGCTGTTCACCATCTGCCCCATAGCGTTGTATATGGCGCTTGCTCCGCAGAATATGCCGATCACGCCCGAAACTATCTTTATTGTGGCGATTCCCGTAAAATCGCCTATTGCCAGACCGAAGAAAAGTATGGCGAGCGAGAGGAAGACCACCTGCGTGGCACGGTTGTGCTTTAGTGTGCATATGAACATAAACAGCGTGAACACGCCCCAAAGCAGCAGATAAAAGCCCATGCTGACCTCGTCCGCGCCCGCTATTGCACCGCCCGTCGGGTTTATCCATATAAATATAAGCGACCACCAAAAGAAGCCGTAGGCCGTGAAGGCCGTGCCTGCAAATGTATTTTTATTCACAAACTCAAGTATGCCGGCCACCACCTGCGCCAGGCCGCCCAGCGCAAAGCCCATTGCCACAATCACCACGGAAAGCTCCGTTATGCCCGCGTTGTGCAGGTTTAGAAGAATCGTCGTCATACCGAACCCAAGCAGCCCCAGCGGGCCGGGATTCACTTTTTTAGAAATTTCATGTTCACTCATTTAAAGAACATACCCCCTATGCTTTATGCACAATATTATATATGAAAAGTACCTGACAGCACAATAATTTGTTTGCGGTTCGCCGAAATATGGGACGGTGACGCGCGGTCTGCAGTTTTTGTTCCAAAAAAAGACGCGTTCGCGAAAAAATATGAACAAACTTTTACAACCCGAGCAAACCGCATAACCAAGCCGTTTTTAGACCTGAAGAGCGGCGGGTTTTGGCCGCGCGGAGCACAAAATGTTTAAAATTTTTAGATTTGTGATATAATATGTTTACAAAACACGCTAATATACGCTTTGGAACGCAGCTATAAGTATCCGGAGCGTCGCAATGAAAAGTGCGTGGCCGCGGGAAACCGCGCGGCACGCAAAATCAAATGAAAGGTACTGTTTATGAAGAGAAAAGTTCTTGGTATTGTACTGGCCGCCGTTTTATGCTTATCGATGGCGCCGGCAACCGCGATGGCTGCGGATACTGAAGATGTTCAAATCGACAACTCTACTGTTACGCCTGGCCCCGCAAACGAAAGTTCTGACGATATATTGAACGATACTCAGCCGGAGCCGGGTGCTGGTATGCCCGAGGAGGACGTGGATATCCCCGATGTGGAAATATCCATAGAGGAGGAAGTCGCCGCCGAAATAACTGACGATTCTGAAGCTTCCGCCGTACCGGAGGCAGTGGCCAATCTGATGGCGCAGCCCGTCGCGCACGACACGGTAACTTTGAAGTGGGAAAAGGCGGAGAAGGCAACAAAATATGCCATATACCGCTCATTAGAGGAAAAGACCGGCTACCAAAAAATAAAGACCGTGGGCGATGTGGATACATATAAGGACAAGACGGTGGAGGTGGGCGTTACCTATTTCTATAAGGTGCTTTCCTTCAACGGCAGCATACGCGGAGATTACTCCAGCGTGGTGCAGTCTGAAACAAATCTGTCCAAGCCGGAGAGCGTAAAGGCTGTTAGGGACACCTTCGACTGCATAACCGTTTCGTGGGAGATCGTTCCGGGAGCTACGAAGTATGTGATATACAGAAGCTATGACGAGAAGGGGCCATACGCCAAGCTGGCTAGCACAAAGCTTACGGCTTATATGGATTCCCAGCTGGATACGGGCATTGTGTATTACTATAAAGTGCTTCCGTATAAAGATAGCACGCGCGGCGTGTATTCGGGTGTGGTGAACGCCAAGACCACTATGGACAAGCTGAGCGGCCTAAAGGCCACCGCACGTGATGACGGTACAATAAAGGTTTCGTGGAATCCCACGCCCGGTGCGGACAGATATAAGTTATACCGCTCCACAAAGCCGGACGGCGGTGCCAAGCTTATTACCACGCTGAATGACATAACCACATACATAGACCGCAAGGCCGAAGAGGGCGTTACATACTATTATAAAGTATCGCCGCAGTGCGGTATGATGAACGGCGGCGCGGTGGGTCCGGTCTCTGCGACGGCAGTGAATAAGGATCTATTGAAGGCTATACTGCGCGTGGGTTACTCCGTTATGGGAACGCCCTACGTGACGGGTGGCAAGACTCCGGCCGGGTTCGATTGCTCCGGTTATGTGTGGTACGTGCTCAACAATGCGGGCTATAACATAGGCTACATGACATCCTCACAGTGGCGCAGCGCGGATTTCCCCACTTACTACAGCCTGAGCGACGCGCAGCCGGGAGATATACTCTGCTTCAACGGTCACGTGGGCATATACGCGGGCAACGGTATAATGATAGACAGCGGCACGGGCGGTGTGCGCGAAACTAAGCTGAGCCTTGCGTACTGGCAAAACAATTTCAGATGCATAAAAAGAATTCTGTAGAATAGAGAAATAATTAGAGAGACATATAAAATACGCGGCGCGAAAAGCACCGCGTATTTTCAATTGGCGAAGAGCAATAAAAAACCACCCACGCGCTTGGGGTGTGCCACGGGAAGCGCGTGGGCGGCTGCGCTCGCTTGTCAGCCCGCAAGTATTTCCAATGCCGCCTCGCTGGCCGAAGCCGCGTCCGCCGTGTAGCAGTCCGCGCCTATACTTTCGCAAAAGGCCTGCGTAACGGGCGCTCCGCCCACCATTATTTTTATATCGCTGCGCAGTCCGCGCTGCTCGGCCAGGGCAACCACGTCCTTCATCGTGTTCATGGTGGTGGTGAGCAATGCGGAGCAGGCTATTATCTTCGCTCCGTTTTTGACCGCCTCGTCCACAAATCTTTCGGGCGAAACGTCCACCCCCAGATCTATTACCTCTATTCCGCGCCCCTCCATCATTATCTTCACAAGGTTCTTGCCTATGTCGTGCAGGTCGCCCTTCACCGTGCCCAGCACCGCTTTGCCCTTGGATGTGCCGGTGTTTTCGGCCAGCGCGGGTTTAAGCACCTCAAGGCCGGTGTTCATGGCGCGCGCCGCGATGAGTACCTCGGGCACAAAAACCTCGTTGTTCTTGAACTTTTCGCCTATCACGGACATGCCCGCCAAAAGGCCGTTGTCCAATATCTCCGAAGCAGGATTGCCCGCCGCCAGCAGTTCTTCCACCGCCGCTTTTACATCCGGCGCCTTGCCCCGCTGTACCAATATGCTCAAATCTTCGTATGCCTTCATAAAAACCTCCAAAACTGTTGTACAGTTTCCAATTATACAGCAACAGCAGGCTTTGTGCACGTTTTTTTGTTGCGTACAAGCAAAAAGCCGAAGCGACCGCCCCGGCTTTTTATCACTATATATTTTGCGGTCTGGTAAATTTGCTGATTAACCGAAGTACCTCTTGAGCAGACCCTCAAAGGCTTTGCCGTGACGGGCTTCGTCCCTTGCCATTTCGTGAACGGTGTCATGGATGGCGTCTAGGCCGGCCTCTTTTGCCAGCTTGGCGATGTCACATTTGCCCTGTGTAGCACCGTTTTCGGCGTCCACGCGCAGCTCAAGATTCTTCTTTGTGCTGTCTGTAACAACTTCACCCAAAAGCTCCGCAAATTTAGCGGCGTGCTCTGCTTCTTCAAGAGCGGCTTTCTCCCAGTACAGGCCAATTTCGGGATAACCTTCGCGGTGAGCCACGCGAGACATCGCAAGGTACATGCCAACCTCCGTGCATTCGCCGGCAAAGTTCATGCGCAGGCCTTCAAGGATCTCCTCCGGAGCGCCCTTAGCAACGCCAACCACGTGCTCTGCCGCCCAGGAACGGTCGCCAGACTGCTTCTTGAACTTTTCCTTAGGAGCTTTGCACTGCGGGCAAGCATCCGGAGCCTCGGTTCCCTCGTGAACATAACCACATACTGAACATACAAACTTTTCCATAATTCTTTGTCTCCTGATTCTATATTATTTTTTATATTTGAATCGACGCCTACTGCGCCGCTTCCTTGCAACAATCTGTGCACAACCCATAAAAATTGAGCTGGTATTCCTCCACACGGCCGTCCACCACGGGAATGCCGGGCGCGGGCTCCTCCATAAGATCGGATACGCTGCCGCATTTCTTACATATGAAATGCGCGTGCGGCTTTATGTTTCCGTCAAACCTGTCCTGACCGTTCACAGAGCCTACGCTCTTTATTTCGCCGCTCTCCTTAAAAAGAGATAGATTGCGGTATACCGTGCCCAAACTCAGATCGGGATATTCGGGCTTTAGCCGGGTGTATATCCACTCCGCGCTGGGGTGCGTTACGGTGGAGCAAACCGCTTCATATATGGCGTTTCTCTTTCTGCTATATTTTCTCGCAGTCTCCATTTTCACTCCTCAAACAATAACAATTATTATTATTGATTTAAATATAGCATAGCATTTTTGATTTGTAAAGAGTAAAATTTGATAAATTTCGAAACGATCCTATTTCGCGTGGCGGTTTACGATGTGCTAGTAAAAAATAATGTACATGGCGTTTGTTCGCACACAGTTGATTATTGATACATATATTGATAAACTGGTGGCAAGAGATCGTAAACCTTATATGGGACATTTTATAGAAAAGCCGGTGGTTTTATATGATTTGATAATTTTTTCCGCGTTTGAAAAAAATTTTGTGAAATGTGTGCCATTTTTACAATATGCACTTGAAGTTTTGGTAAATACAGGATATGCTATATATAGGGTATCGTTCTCACACGATACCAATGTTTTTATAAATTTCAAATAACAACATTCAAGGAGAATTTTCGCTATGGAATACAGAGAGATTGGTAATACAGGCTTAAAGGCCAGTACAATAGGTATGGGCGCGGAGCATTTGGATGGAAAGCCCTATGACGTGGTGGAGAGCACTATACACGCCGCAATAGACAGTGGCGTAAATATAATGGATGTGTTTATGCCGGGTGAGGATATACGTAAAAAGATAGGCAAGGCGCTCAAGGGCAGGCGCGACAAGGTTATGCTGCAGGGCCACATCTGCTCTGTGGATCTAAACCAGCAATATGACATTACGCGTGATTTCGAAATAAGCAAGAAGTATTTCGAAGATCTGCTGCGCTATCTTGAGACTGACTATATAGATTTTGGAATGCTTTTCTTCATGGATACGGACGAGGCGCTGGATCAGGTAATAGACCACGGTATACTTGACTATATGAAGGATCTCAAAAAGAAGGGCGTGGTTCGCCATCTGGGCGCCAGCTCGCACAACCCGCTGGTGGCGCGCCGCCTGGTGGAGATGAACGAGATAGATGTGCTGCTTTTCAGCATAAATGCCGCTTTTGATATGACGCCCGTCAAAACAAACGTGCTGGATACGCTGGAAGCCAATTTCGACGGGCAGCAGTATATGGGCATAGACCCCGCGCGCGCGGCGCTGTATAACGTTTGCGAACAGCACAACGTGGGCATCACCGTTATGAAAACGCTGGGCGCGGGCAAGCTGCTTTCGGCAGAGCACACCCCCTTCGCCAAGCCGATGACGGCCGGCCAGTGCATACATTACGCGCTGACCCGTCCGGCGGTGGTAAGCGCGCTGCTGGGCTTTAAAGCGCCGGAGGAGGTTGCGGACGCTCTTAAATATTACGATATGACAGAGGAGCAGCTTGACTATACGGATATAATAAACACCAATACGGGCAGCATGAAGGGAAGCTGCGTATATTGCAGCCACTGCCTGCCCTGCCCCTCCGAAATAGATATAGCCAACGTAAACAAATATCTGGACATTGCGAAGCTGGACGAGGCGAACATTCCGCCCAGCATAAAGCAGCACTACGCCTCGATGTCCGCCCACGGCTCGGACTGCATAGGCTGCGGGAGCTGCGAGGAGCGCTGCCCCTTCAGCGTGCCCATAATAGAAAACATGGCCAAGGCGAACGAGCTGTTCGGCGAATAAAATCATGCCAAGCGGACGCGGAGGCACCTCCGGCCGATGCGTCTGTAATAACCACGCGGTTTGCGCGGTAAGAAAAATCCACCCGAAGGTTAGCTGTGACGGCGAACTGAGGCGTGGGCAAAAAATGCAGGAAGCCAAGCGCTTTCTGCATTTTGCTTACGAATATACAAATCATCAAATGCGGGCGTAAAATGATATATTGCAAGAAAAAGGCAAAAAGACTATAATTACATTAACCCAATATATCGACATCTTAGGGAATTTAAAAAAATGTTATGACAAACGATACTCAAAAACTGCCATTGCCATTCATGTGCGCCAATTTTGAGCCCGGCAGCTCAGACATATATATCAAAAAACTGTCCGGCAGCGAAAGTAAAACCCTTGCCCGTTGCGAGAGGCACTATTATCGCGGCGAGGGCGAAGATTGTTATCGTTTGGCGCAAAGCCTTATGGAAAACGAAAGCGGCGCGATAAGGATCTCGGCCAAACTGATGGCGGGTTTTGGCGCGCTGTGCATGGGCGACGCACAAAAGGCGGGGGAAATCATCCATACCATGCTTAATTCATATAGGGAAAAAACAACCGCCGGATACTGCTTCACCGAGGAAGAAAAACAGCTTTTGGCGTTTACGCATAATCTTTCCATCACGCTCATTCACCTAGAGGGTATGGAAACATTGCCCGTCGCGCTGCACCGCCTGCCAATGGGAATACGGCTCATAGCGCTGTATGTGGAAGCGCACAGGCAGTACCTGAACGCAAATTATGGCGAAGCGATAGGCACCGCCAAAACCGCACTCAGCTTAAAGGACGGCACCTATCCGGTGGGCGAGACATATCTTAATCTGGTGATTGCCATGTGCTACATAAATCAAAAGGATTCCGCGCAGGCGAACAAGCATTTTCTCGCCGCGTGGGAGATAGCAAGGCCGGAGCGGTTTTATGAGCCTTTTGCGGAGCATCATGGGCTTTTAGGCGGCATGGTGGAGATCAACCTGCGAAAGGACGAACCGGAGGCCTTTGCCGCGATCACGCAGCAGGTGTACCGTTTTGCGCAGGCATGGCGGGATATACACAATTCGCACAACAATGCAAGTGTTGCGGATGTGCTGACCACCATGGAATTCACCATCGCCATGCTTGCAAGCAAGAGCTGGCGCAACGAGCAAATAGCGACACATCTTAATATTTCGGTCAACACTGTAAAAGCTATGCTAAAACGAACTTATAAAAAGCTGGGTGTCACGGGCAGAAATGATTTGAAAAACTATATGTTAAAATAGCAAAAAACGATTGGGCGGCGAGCGAAAAACTCGTCACTTTTTTCATTATGTGTGTACCCTTTTTTGCCGATTTTGGGGTAATTTACAAGCCCCCCAAAGTCCTGTATAATTTATAAAAATAGGTATAGATATAAAGGCAGATTGTGCGGATTTTTTCGCTGTCCGCCTATTTAGCAAACAGATTTATCACACACAAATGTGAAAAAAGGGTGAGATTTAAAAAAGGTTGTGGGGGAATTATGATGAAAACAAACAGGAAATTATTGGCGGTTGTTTTGGCTATACTAATGGTGCTTTCCTTTGCGCCAACGGTAATGGCTGCGGAGCCGATCATAGAAGAGCAAACATCCGTGCAGGATATACCGGCGGAGATTATGCAAGATGTTGAAATAGTGGAAACGGAAGCGGTGGAGACGGGTGAAGAGAATGTTGCAGAAGTAGCTGCCGGAATTACTCCGCGAAATACCGGGCTTGATTTGAGTTCCGGTAGTGGCAGCTATTTGAGCACTGATGGCACAACGAAAACCAACGTAAATTTTAACAACACATCTGTTGTTGACAGCGCGGAAGGTTGGAGCTGGGATGCAAGCAGCAAAACGCTTACCTTGTTTGGGGCACAAATTACAGGTACAGACAACGCGGGAGATAAGTTTAGAATATCTTATGGAATAAAGTTTCCGTCAGTAAATTGTACAATAAACCTAACGGAGGGTACAACAAGTGTTGTGCGCAGTGGTAATACCAATTCAAGTGATGGTAATGCTCAGTCTGTTGCTATAACAACAGATGATTCGCTAACAATTAGAGGGTCGGGAACACTGGAGGCCAATAATGGTGCTTCTACTGCTACAGATGGTATGGCTTACAATTTTGGCTTTTTTGTATTAAATAAACTTCATATTACAAACGGCGTTACAGTTATTGCGACAAGTGGAGAATCAGAAAGCAGCTTCTCTACAAATGCCATTGGAATTTCTGCTTCGTATTTAGGTATAGATGAAAACGCTAATGTAACAACTTTTGGCGGAAAAACAAAATTTGGTTCTCGTGGTGGACTTGCTGGCATAAGCAGTGGTATTGGTTCGGGAGAAATGTGGATTAGTGGGAATGCCACCGTTACAGCAGAGGGAAGCGAAAGTATAGGTGGCGATCTAAGTTATAGTACGGGCATTAGAGCTTCTAATATTATGATTGAGGGCAACTCTTTGGTTAATGCCGCCGGAAAAAATTCAGAAGGTGGTCAGGCTATTAGCGGTGGCTTGTATATAGGTAATCCAAGCGCAGATGCTGTCGGCAATATTCATATAAAGGATAACGCGCGGGTTAATGCCACCGGCGGAACTACAGATGGTATTAGCGCCGGAATAATTGCATCGAAAATAAGTTCCGGAGTTGACAGTAAACACGTAATCATAGAAGACAATTCTATTGTTACAGCAAAAGGCGGTACATCTTCAGTTGCTCACGAAGTTTATGGGATCAGCGGAAGAACTTTGCAAGTAACGGGAGGCGTTGTCACCGCGGAAGGTTCCACAAGGGCGGTTAGTTGCGTTAGCAAGAGCCGACTTCAAGGAGATATCAGCGTTGGCGTTGACATGGTAATAAAAACAGGTGAAGGGTTTAACGGTTCCGGCGCAGTAGGTGATTTATCTGCATCGGACGACAGTCAGACTATTATAGACGACAATACGCCACCTGCCCCCGCAACGAAGGTAAAGTTTCTTTCTACCAAAGGGAGCGTGGCTGTGGGTTCACAGATCGGTGTTTGCAATTTCGGAAAGTCAGAAAATGTAGAATTTCCTGTAACTACAACAAATATAATAGAAGGAACATATCCGATTATACTGCAACCAACTAACAGTGACATAACGGCAGGGAATATAATAATAGACAGAAACAGGGGAACACTTGTTCTGACCACCACCTCAGTATTGCCGGTAGGTGCGCACAAACTGAAAATAATTATAGATGGCAAAACATCTAATGAGTTTAATCTTAATGTAACAGAAAAACTGTTACCCCCCCCCCCGCCACCACCCTCTGTGATCTACCACAAACTGACCTACAAATATATGGACGGCGTAACGGCGGATAAAACGGAGAGCATAGTGGCGGGAGTTAAAGCCAAAGCGCCCACAGAGCCAATGCGGGAAAACCACATCTTTGCGGGCTGGTATATGGACAGCGGTTTTGGTAAGAAATACGATTTTGATAATCAGATATACGCGGATGTTACGCTGTACGCCAAATGGCTGCCCAAGGTGACAAACCTAAAGGTCACCCACCCCAAAGACTATAATATAACGGATAGGCTAACGCTAACGTGGGACAGTGCGGAAAATGCACAAAGCTACATAATACACAATGGCGCGGGTGAGGAAATAGCCCAAACCACGGAAACAAGCATAGAGCTGAAGGGGCTGAAGACGGGCGGCAAATACAGCTACACCGTAACGGCCATAGTAGGCGGTGAGGCGGGCGAAAAATCCGACATACTGGTCACCTACACCCGCCCAAGCGCGGCGGTCGGCTTTACATACAACAAAAAGACGGTGCGCAGTGTGCGCGTACAGTGGCAAGCGGCAGACGGCGTAAACTATTACCGCTTGTACCGCAAAATAGACGGAAAGTTTAAACACGTAGCCACAGTGAAGAACCAAACGGAATATACATTTACCGGGCTAACGCCGGGAAGTAAAAACTACTTTAAAATAGTGCCCGTAATACGCGTAGGGGGCGCATCTGTACGCGGAGCGAGTGCGGATACCAAGGCGCAAACGCCATAGGGCGGGCGAAAAACGCAGTCAATAGCTGAACGCAAAAAAACTGTTGCATGGATATGGTATGCAACAGTTTTTTAGCCATTAATAAACTCAAGTGGTTAGTTCTCCGTAACAGCTACGGTAAGGTGGATTTTTTTACGCGTTTTTAGTATAAAGCCTTATTCCTCGTCTTCCACATAATACTGCATTGGGTAGGTCATATACTCCACCGGCCGCATTTTTTCCACCGTGTAGAAACCGGGAGGGCAGCTTAACAGCACGGGTATGCGGTTCACTATTGTGGCGCAGGTGTGCTCCACGGTGGCTGGCTTTTGCACGAAGAAGGTGGTGTCCGGCTCGCCCATTATCTTCCAGTCGCACATGTCGCCGTCGTCCGGGCCGTACACCTTGCCTATGCACTGCGTCTCTATTACCGGCCCCTGAAAGGTCTCGGTTGTAACCACCGCGCTCATGCCTATGCAATTGCCCTGGGGAATAGTTTCACCCAGCGTGGAGGAATAAAGATCGCTGTCATAAAAATATGGAACGCTCTTTTGCGTTTGAGATTTTATTGTCCATCCCATTTTAGAGCAGAGCGCCTCGTTTGAATTCCACACATAAGCGGGCTCAAGCTCTTCGGGGTGGGCGATCTGCTTTTCAAATTCCTCCGGCGTGAGGCCGGCACCGTGCGCCTTGGCCAGCGCAAGGCCGTAATCTTCCACGTTGTAGCTCACCGCGCCCTCTATCCTATCTATGCGGTGCACACCGCCGGCGACTGTGGCTATCATGTTTATCCAGTATATATCCTGCATACCAGATCCGGCTATCGCGCAGCCATTCATCTTGGCCAAAAGATCCAGACGGTTTGTTATAGACGGGGAGGTGGTCCAGGGATATATGGCCTCCTCGCAGGTGGTTATGGCATTTATGCCCCTGCTTACAACGTTTGCCATGGCCTCTTCCATATCCGGCATGAAGCTCATCATTGTGAGTATGGCAACGTCCGCGTCACAACTGTCCAGCACCTCGTTTGCGTCGCTTTCAATAACAACGCCCAGCTTTGTACCAAGACCGGCAAAATCGCCGATATCCACACCCACTACCTCGGGATTCACGTCTATCGCGCCCACGATCTCAGCTCCCTTTTCATGTAGATACCTTATGATGTACTTGGCCATCTTGCCGCATCCATACTGAACTACACGTATTTTTTCTTTAAACATACCAACACCTCGCTTTTTTATTTTCTTAAACCACCAGATGTTAATATTAAGATGTTTTCTCAAACGGCTTTGCGGTAATCGTTTTGCCGAAAAAATTGTTTTGGCAAGGACGCGCCCCAGCGCCACGTTCCGCGAATACGTTCAATATAAATATCCTAATAAATATATACACTGAAACAGACCTGCTTAAAAGTATTACTCAAATAAAAAGATGCCGACCGCTACGGACGGCGCGGATGAACTAGTAAAAAATATTATATGGGATCATTGCCCCACCAACCGAAAATTCTGCCGGGGTGCGCTGGTAGGACATCCTGTCCAGTATCCACTGCGGAAGGGTGTAGCTAGATTGGTAGTTGGAGAATATGGCAAAGAGCAACACCGCGGCAACGCAAATTGCCACGATTATAACTATAAGCGCATTTTTGTTTATCCTTTTTTTCGGCGCTTCGGTACCCAGCGGGCGTATACCCGACAGACTGTAGTTGCAGCTAGAGCACCATTCGTCCCAATCTTCATTTATATGTCTGCATTTAGGACAGACTTTCATAAGTATTACCCCCAAAAAAGAACTATCTGGCCAAAAAACATCTTTTTTATATAATACCACATAGCACACATTTTGACATCAGTTTTATATTAAAAAAATGGGGAATATAAAATATATTCGGCGTTTCCCGAAGCGAAGGCGGCAACAGAAAAAACCGTTCCCCGAAGCGTATCGCGGAACGGTTTTTGTGTTAATGGTCTTTACGCCGGCTGCACGTTTACAGCGCGGAGTTTGCCGCTGTTTTTGGGATCAGCTTCGATGTCGAAAGCCACGTGCTGACCCTCCTGCAGCGATTTATAACTGCTTTCTGAAACGATAGCCGAGAAATGTACGAATACGTCCTCGCCACCGTCATCGTTTGAGATAAAGCCATACCCCTTTTCTGCGTTAAACCATTTCACTGTACCACTGTTCATGCTGGTACCTCCTCTAGATTTTTTGTATTTCACTTACATGAAAAGACCTCATATTTCTGTAAACCATAAACGTTCGATTCACACAAATACGAGGTCTACCGATACGGAAATTACGTTAATAGATTATCATATTAAAATTATGATGTCAAACAAAATCCTGTATTTTACAGTAAAAATTTTAATAATTATTAATTATTACGCATATATATAATATTGGCTATAGGCGCATTCCAAAACGGAATAGCAGACCCGCAAAAAACAAGCTTGACACTAACGTTGCGTTATGGTTTATATTTTAAGGCGTGGGAGGTGCAAAAATGAAAACGGTAAAGGAAATTTCCAAGATCACGGGTGTCAGCGTGCGCACGCTGCACTATTATGATGAGGTGGGGCTGCTGAAGCCCGCAAGCACCACGGAGGCCGGCTACCGCCTGTATGGCGGGGAGCAGCTTTCGCGCCTGCAGCAAATACTGTTTTTACGGGAACTGGATTTCAGCCTGAGTGATATATCCGAGCTGCTGAACTCACCCTCCTACGACAGAAGCACAGCGCTTGCGGGGCATCGCGAGATACTGGTAAAAAAACGAGATAGGCTTTCCGGCCTTATAGCCCTGCTGGACGATATTTTGAAAGGAAATGATTATATGAGCTTTAGTGAATTTGATATGACGGAAATAGAAGCGGCCAAGCAGAAATACCGCAAAGAGGCGCGGGAGCTTTGGGGAAAGAGCGCAGAATATGCCCAGTCCGAAAAGAAAACGGCCGCCTATAAAAAGGAGGACTGGCAGCGCATACAAGGCGAAATGAACGATATATTCTCGCGCTTTGCACAGAGAATGGGCGAGGCTCCAAGTAGCCCGGAAGTTCAGGCGCTGGTGGCAGAGCTGCAGCGGCACATCAGCCAAAACTATTACGAGTGTACGGATGATATACTGGGGGGTCTGGGGCAAATGTATATTGCGGACGAACGCTTCGCCGCAAATATAGACCGCCACGGCGAGGGATTGGCAAAATTTATAAGCGAGGCGATAGCAGCCAAAAATATGTGAAAAGAAAAAATGGGCGCAACACAAGTTATGCGCCCGTTTTCTTATATAAATGTATACAACAATCTAATACTAATTCCAAATTAAAACATATGTTTTGATTTGGAAGCGCCGCGCCTGCGGCGTGGCATGTTCTGCGCAAGATCAGCACAAAACACGTCTGCCATTCCAAACGCGCTTCACGCTATAAAAAGGATAAGCTTATGTCACTCAACGTTGCGGTGGCGCGCCTCAAGCTCGTCGTATGTCATGCCCAGCTTTTCGGTGAGCAGCATTATTATTATATCGCACATCATGTATAGCTGCTGCTCGTACTGGTTGCCCATTATTTGCACGGTGGGCACAACGTCGTTGCGCTCCACAAGATAGGCTTGGGAACGTACGAACAATACGTGATCTGCGTAATTCTTCACGTTGACGCCGTCTGGATTGCCCGTGAAAAGTGCCAGCTTTGCGCCCGCATCCTTCGCTTTTTTCATTATATAGCTGAAAGAACCGATGTCTCCGCGCCCGTCCGACATAACCAGCAGATCGCCTGGCTTTATGCCTATCGTGGTGTCGTCCCAGATCCACTGAGCGCGCTTTCCCATGTGTGCGAGGCGCATGGCGAAGCCGCGCAAGGAAATGCCCTCCCGTCCGGCGCCCAGCACGAATATATTATCGGCGGCCGCGATAGCGTCCATAAATTGCTCCAGCTGCTCCATGCTGAGAAGCGAAAAGACCTCTTTGTGTTCGTCTATCATCTTTGTTGTAAGATTCGTATAGGATTCCTTCAAATTCATGTCAAAATACCCCTTTTCCATCAAGCGTTCCGCCATAGTTTTGAGGTGATTATATTATCACGCAGTATTAAAGTCAAGGAGCTCATTGGCTACTTTGGCAATGAATTGCTTAGGTTGTAATATTTTCTTTTTGTGCGCTTTTTGGCTTTGTTGAGGCGAAAACGGGTGCTTTGGACTGGAAGATATTTTCAGACTGCAAAAAATATTTATTAAATTCATCAACACTTATTTTATAAACGGTTAACTAGTGTATACTATACCAGAGTTCACAATAATAGAAAGGAACGATACAGGACATCACAGGACGTTGTGGCTCGATTTTAATCGTGCGAAAAATAACGAATTTTAAAATGAGTAGCTAATATGCAAGAAACCAACCTTTTGCGCAATTCAACTTCGCAAAGCGATATGATATATTCAGCATAACGGATAACTAAGCATATACAATCTCAAGATTTTTAATTTGAATAGTACTTATTGAACTCAAGTATTTTATATATATATGTGTTTTGTTTGGTATCTAGGAGCATTTAATGACGGAATATGAAGAAATTGCGCTAAAAAAAATAATTAAGGATTGCCTTGTGGATAAGGTTTATTACCAAATAAATCTTATTTTCGGCAAGTACGGCATCAGCAATGCCGAAATCAGTACGCACATAGGCTGGGACCCTGCCGGGTTCCGCCAAAAATACAACAGGAGCAACGATCTGCGGCTCACCACTTTTGTAAAGATATATGCGGCGATCCTTGAGATCATAGAGCAACGCGAGGAAGAATTTGGCTTTGATGACAACAAGCAGTCGGAAGTGGAAATTACTGAGCTGATCACAAAAAACGAGCTGGAGCTGGCACATTTGTTCAATCACATAAGCGCCGTAGCGGAGGGAAAAACGGAGTTTTTGAATCGCCCCAGGCTGGTGGAGACATTTCGCTCTCTGCGTCAGTTCGTACTGCTGGGCAAAAAGAACAAGAAGCTTACCGAGAGGGAAGTGGAAGTTTATATCAATTACTACAAAATGATATGAGAGAAGAAGAGATGCACACAGAATTTGAAGACATAATGCAAAAATTTGCGAACGATCCGGCGGATATGATAACGGAGAGCGTGGACGGCTTTGTTAAATGCTATCCGGAGATAATATCGCCCACGGAAAATGGCAAGGTTTTTAAATATTCGGGCGCGCCCGTTGCGGGCAAGGTTGGATTGATATCTGGCGGAGGTGCCGGTCACGATCCCGCTTTCATAGGATATATAGGCAAAAACATGCTGGACGCCGTGGCTGTTGGCGGAATATTTGTTCCGCCCACCGCGGAGGAGTTTTACGAGGCTATAAAGGCGGTGGACGCGGGCAGCGGAGTTGCCTGCCTTTACGGCAACTATATGCGGGACAGAGACAACGTTGCGCGCGCCATAGAAATGGCGGCGCGGGACGGCATTTCGGTGAAGGCGGTCATAGCGAATGACGACGTGGCCGTTTCGGACAGGGACAAGAGGCGCGGGCTGGCGGGCGAGGTGCTGATGTGGAAAATCGGTGGAGCGGCCGCGGCGCTGGGCTACGATCTGGACGCGGTGATAGCCGTTACGCAGAAGGCTATAGAATCTACGCGCAGCATGGGAGTGGGGCTTTCCTCCTGCATAATACCCATGGTGGGGCGCGCGAACTACATAATTGAGCAGGGCACCATGGAGATAGGCATAGGCCACCACGGCGACCCGAGCCTGGATACATCGAAGCTCAAGCCGGCGGATGAGATCGTGGATAGGATGCTGGCCGCCATATTCGAGGATATGCCGCTCGCGGCGGGCGATGAGGTAGCCATTTTGATCTCCGGGCTGGGAAACACTATGCTCATGGAGCAAAATATACTATTCCGCAGAGCCTTTGACAGCCTTTCGGACATGGGCGTTAAGATCGGCTGGTCCAACGTGGGAAATTTCTTTACCTCGCTGGATATGATGGGCGCCACCATAACGCTCATGAAGCTGGACGCTGAACTGAAAAAGCTGCTGTGCACACCGGCGAACTGCTATGCACTAAAGATAGTTTGAAATAGAGCACGTATTAAAAAATCTGGAGGATGGAATGGGAAGATATCTAGTAGGCTGCGATATAGGAACGAGCGCCACAAAATCTGTGATCATAAACGAAGCGGGGGAGATACTTGGCAACAAGACGATAGACTACCCCACGCTCACAAATAGCAAGGGCTGGGCGGAGCACGAGCCGGCAACATATTGGGAAACCACAGCCGCCACCATGAAGGAGGCGATACGCCAATCGGGTGTCGATCCGGCGGATATAAAAGGCGTTTCGGTCAGTGCGCACTCGCCCGCCTGCATACTTATAGACGAAGATCTGAATCCGCTGCAGCTGAGCCATTTTTGGATGGACAGGCGCGGCACGGCGGAAACCGAATATATAAAGGAAAAAATTGGCGAGGATCGCGTTTTTGACGTGAGCGGAAACCCGGTCGACCCCTATTACGCCACCGTAAAGCTGCTCTGGGAGAAAAACAACCGTCCGGAGCTTTACGGCAAGGCCATAAGCTTTCAAACGGCGGCGGACTACCCGCGCCTTATGCTCACGGGCAAGCTGGCAACCGACTATTCCAACGCCAGCCTCATAGGTATAGCCTTTGACATAGTAAACAAAAAATGGGACGAGGCGATGCTGGAGGAGCTGGGGCTCGACCCGGCGAAATTCCCCAAGCTGTACGCCTGCGACGATATAGTGGGCGAGGTGACAACTGCAGCGGCGGAGGCTACAGGCCTTAGGGCGGGCACGCCCGTAATAGCGGGCACGGTGGACTGCAACGCGGCCTGGGTGGCCGGCGGCGCCATAGACGATGGCGATATATCACTAGTTATGGGCTCGGCGGGCGTTATGGGCATAGTGCATAAGCAGCCCAAGTTCACGAAGGACCTCATAACCATAGTTCACGCCTCAAATTCGAAGGATACCTACACTACGCTGGCTGCCATCTGCGGCTGCGGCTCCGCGCTGCGCTACTACAAGGAAAAGTTTGCCGATATAGAGGGAATCGTGGCGGAGCAGCTGGGTGAAAACACATATACCTACCTCTGCGAGCGCGCGGGCAAGATACCCGTGGGCAGCGAGGGGCTTATCACACTGCCCTACTTCATGGGCGAGAGAACGCCCATATGGAACCCCAAAGCGCGCGGCGTCATGTATGGCATGAGCTACGCGCACACAAAGGACCACATGCTGCGTTCCTTCCTGGAAGGCGCGGCGCTTGCGCTAAAGCACAACTTTGAGCTTATAAAGCGCACGGGAATAAGCATGAAGCTGCCCATGGTCATGGGAGAGGGCGGCGCGCAAAGCCCCATATGGCGGCAGATAGTGTGCGACTGCATAGGTGTGCCGGGCGATTATATGAGCGCTTCCATGGGCGCACCGGTGGGCGACGCCATAATGGCGGGCGTGGCCACGGGCGTATTCAAGGATTACAACGTTGTGAAGGATTGGGTGAGCGCGTCTGACACCACCTACCCAATAGAGAAAAACCAGAAGATATATGACGATCTGTATAAAATATACCGCAGCCTCTATGAAGAGGTGAAGGGGCACTATGAGGAATTGGCAGACATAGTGGCCAAGGCGGGCGAGGCGGCGGACAGCTGATCGCCGCAATACTAATTCCAAAAGCGTTTCGCGCTATAAAAAGTGTAAGCACTTTTTAAATGGAATTGGTATAACAACTGTTATGTTTTTTGTTTTGCTTACAACAGCGTAAGTGAATTAATCAAAGGAGGAAGAAAGATGAAGAAGATTGTATGTTTCGTAGTGATCGCGGTTATGGCAATCACGCTGATGACAGCGTGCTCCACACCCGCACCGGCGGCTAGCTCCGCACCGGCAGCTGCGCCCGCAGAGAGCGCGGCAGCCCCGGCAGAGAGCGCAGCCGCACCCACAGAGGAAAGCGCGGCGGCTCCGGCCGAGAGCGCGGCAGCACCCGCAGAGAGCGCAGCGGCACCCGCGGCCGACGCGAAGGACAACAGCGAGTACACCATCGTTATGGTGGCAAAGCACGAGGGTATATCCTGGTTTGACGATATGCGCATAGGCGTTGACGAATTTGCCAAGAATACAGGCGTAAACGCGTACCAGATCGCCCCCGAGGGCGGCGACCCGGCAAAGCAGGTTCAGATGGTTGAGGATCTTATCGCTCAGGGCGTAGACGCTATCTGCGTTGTTCCAAACGATGCTCAGTCTATGGCTCCCGTACTGCAAAAGGCAAGGGATCAGGGCATAGTTGTTATAGGCCACGAAGCTCCGGACATCCTGGACTCCGTAGACTATGACATGGAAGCATTCCCGAACAAGGAGCACGGCGTTCGCTTTGGCGAAAACCTTGCTAAGGCAATGGGCGGCGAAGGCAAGTTCGCTTCCTTCGTAGGCATGCTCACAATGGTTCCCCACATGGTTTGGTGGGAAGAGTGTGTAAACTATCTCAAGGAAAACTATCCTGACATAGAGTGCATCACCCCCGAGCCCATAGAGGACCTCAATGACAATCAGGTAGCTTACGACAAGGCTATAGAAGTGCTGAAGGCCAACCCGGACATAAAGGGCTTCACAGACAGCGCTGCTTCGGGCGCGGGCATAGCTCAGGCGCTCAAAGAGAGAAACAGGGGCGATATCGCGCTGGTTTCCACGGCTGTTCCGCTGCAGGCTGGCGAATATGTTCGCGAGGGCTTTATGGACGCAGGTCTTGCGTGGAGACCCGCTGACGCAGGCTATGTTACTTGCGAAATAGCTCTGCGTATGCTCAAGGGCGAGCCCATAGAGGCCGGCATGAGCTTCGATAAAGAGGGCTACGGAGAAATGAGAATGGAAGGCAATATGCTGCTTGCAGACGCTCCGCTGGTATTCACGGCAGAGAACATAGACGAGCCCATATTCAACTTCTAAAAAAGACGCTAATACGTACCGGTCATTTTTGCTGCCCCCCATTTGGAGGGGGCGGCAAAAGTGATTTTTTACAGCTTGGTAGCTGCGAAAAGGAGGAAGCAAGTCAATGGCGAACAGTATTTTAGTTGCGAAAAACATTAGTAAAAGCTACGTTGGCGTGCAGGCGCTGGATAATGTCAACGTTTCAATAAACGAGGGCGAGGTGAAATGCCTCGCGGGTGAAAACGGCAGCGGAAAATCCACATTCGTTAAAATAGTGGCGGGCGTGGAGCAGCCGGATTCGGGAGAAATATACATAAACGGACAGCTATACCCAAAGATGACGCCCATAAGCGCAATAAGCGCGGGCATACAGATAATATACCAGGATCTTTCGCTTTTCAGCAATATGACGGTTGCCGAAAACATAGCGATGAACAAGCTGGTAAAGGAAAACAGAAAGAGCATAAACAAGCAGGAAGTAAAAGAGATCGCGCAAAAGGCGCTGGATATGGTGGGCGTGACTATGGATCTCAATGCCAAGGTGCAGGGGATATCCATAGCGAATCGCCAGATAATAGCCATATGCCGCGCGCTGGCACTGGACACGAAAATACTTTTCATGGACGAGCCCACAACGGCGCTCACACGTTCTGAGATAGAGAAGCTGCTGGACATAGTGAACAACCTCAAAAACCGCGGACTGGCAATCGTTTTCATAAGCCATAAGCTGGACGAGATGCTCTCTGTGGCAGACAGCATAACGGTTTTCCGAGACGGAAAGCAGGTGGCCGACCTAAGCAAGTCTGAAATAACGCGGGACAGCATCGTCTTCGCTATGACGGGCCGCGAGATAGAATACAACCATTACATAAGAGAAGCCGGCGAAGCGGAGCCGCTTTTGAAGCTTTCTAAACTGACAAAGCAGGGGCATTTTTACGATGTGGATCTTTCCGTGCGTCCGGGCGATATTATGGGCATAACAGGCCTTTTAGGCTCGGGAAGAACGGAGCTGGCGCTCTCCATATTCGGGCTGAACCCGCCGGACAGCGGGAAGATAGTTTTTGGCGGCAAGGATGTGAAGATAACAAATCCTGTGGAGGCGGTGGACATGGGCATAGCTCTATTGCCGGAGGACAGGGGCACGCAGGGGCTGCTGCTGGATAAGGATCTGACAGACAATGTTTCATCCGCCGTGCTGGATAAGGTGAAGGGCGGCGCGGGTGTGCTGAACAACGCGAAGCGCCTTGAAATGGCGGAGAATGCGATAAAGAGCCTGAAGATACGCATACCAAACGCTCAGACCATGATAAAAACACTTTCCGGCGGCAACCAGCAAAAGGTGGTAATTGGAAAGTGGAAGGCTACGCAGCCCAAGCTTTTCATACTGGATACCCCCACCGTGGGTGTGGATATAGGCTCTAAGGCAGAGATATATGATCAGGTGCAAAAGCTGGCGCGCGAGGGTATTGCCGTAATAATAATCTCGGATGAGATTGAGGAGATAGTGGCAAACTGCAACCGCGTATCCGTAATGTTCAAGGGCTCTATTGTGCGCGAATTTGGCGAAGAGGATATGCGTAGGGACGATATAGACGCAAGCATAACGGAGGTTATAAACTCCCTGCACCTGCAAAGCAAGAGTAAGGATGGTGAGGCGGTATGACAACAAAAACAAACTCGCTGGGCGCAAAAAAGGGCATGTCCACCGAGAAATTCCTGCTAATTATAATAATAGCCTACTGCGTGGTAGTATCCATTGTGAATCCGGAATTTTTGCAGCCGGCCACAATATTCGATATGATAAAATCCGCGGCGGGCACATACGTTGTGGCAATGGGTCTGCTGCTGGTAATGATATCGGGCGGCATAGACGTATCCTTCACCGCAATAGCCATATTCGGCGGATACACGGCCACCAAGCTTATGATGGACACGGGCATAAACAACATAGCCTTCGCGATGGTGATAGCCTGCGCGGTGGGTCTTGGCCTGGGGCTTTTGAACGCGGTGTTCATACACGTAACAAAGATGGAGCCCTTCATAATAACGCTGGGCACATCCAGCCTTTATCACGGAATACTAACCACCTTCATAGGCACCAAAAACATAGGCTCTGTGGAGATACCCTCCGCAATAACGGACTTTGGCGGATTCAAGATTTTCTCCTACACCGACCAATACGGCAGCACAAACGGCCTCTCCGGATTCTTCATCATAATTGTGGCCGTGGTGATCTTTACCTGGTTTATACTCACCAAAACTATGCTGGGCAAGAGCATATTGGCGCTTGGCTGTTCGCAGGAATCTGCGCGCAGGGCGGGCTTCAATATATGGAAAACACACCTTTTCGTATACGGCTTCATGGGCGTTTTGGGCGGCCTTATGGGCATGATATATATAGGCGGCGTGAACGCTGTTAACCCGGTTACCCTTGTTGGGACGGAGCTGAATATAATAGGCGCGGTAATAATTGGTGGAGCCAGTGTGGCGGGAGGAAAGGGAACAATCTTCGGCACCATATTGGGCGTGACGCTGATGTATCTTATGAACTCCACGCTCATTTTCCTCGGTTTCTCCTCCTCTTGGAACAATCTGTTCCTGGGAATAATACTGCTTATAAGCATAGCGGTGACTTCCTATCAGGAACGCCTGAGAAACCGGAAGATGTTCATATTCACGGAATAGTCCTATACTACGGAGGAAAATGATATGCAAAAATTGAAAAACTCAATGCGTAAGGACATAAACCTTACCATACTGATATTCGTTACTATAGGTATACTGCTGGCTATGGCACTGGTGCTGGGAGACAAGATGTACAACGCCAGAAACCTCTCCAGCATGGCGTTTCAGGTGTCTGAGTTTGCCATAATATCTTTAGGGATGGGCATGGCAATGCTGCTTGGAGGAATAGATCTCTCTATATTGGCAAACGCCAATCTGGCGGGAATATTCGCCGCTATGATAATGACAAACCAGTCCTTCATGGATTCCGTGGGCGAGGGCGGCGGTATATTCATCGCTGTGGTGGTTGCCATTGGCGTGGCGGTAGCCTGCGGATTCTTGAACGGTATGCTCATAACAAAGGTTTCCGTTAACCCCATAGTGGCAACTCTAGGAACCATGATACTCTTCAACGGCATAAGCATGGCCGTAACGGGCGGTCAGGGCATAAACGGCTTTCCAGAGCCATTCAAGCAGTTCGGCTCTGAAACATTCGCAGGGCTGCCCTATATATTCTGGCTGTTCATAATAATCGCCATCGTGCTCATGTTCATAATGGCAAAGACCAGCTTCGGCAAGAAGATATACTTTATAGGCGAAAACCACACGGCCGCTCGCTTTTCCGCTATAGACACGGAAAAGAACACTATGATGGCCTACGCTATAGCCGGCCTCATGGCGGGAATCGCCGCGCTTATGATAATAGCGCGCGTAAACTCGGCCAAGGTGGGCTATGGCGATACCTACCTGCTGCAGGCCATACTGGTTTGCGTGCTGGCGGGCATAAGCCCTTCGGGCGGCAAGGGTACCATTTTCGGCATAATACTGGCGCTCATATGCATACAGGTGCTGCAGAGCGCGTTCACGCTGTGGCAGTTCACGCCCTATGCCAAAAAGATGATCTGGGGCATAATGCTGCTGGGTCTGCTGTTCCTCAACAAGGCGGTGGACAGCATGGACGTGAAAAAGCAGAAGAGCCTGCTGAAAAAGCAATTGGCGGGAGGCGCGGAAAAAGCGCCAACTTAAAAAGAGTAGGACAGTGTACCAATACTGAAAGAGCCGCCGTACCCGAAAAAATCGCAACTTTGGGGCGCGGGGCTTGATTCCTCCAAAGCGCGCGAGCTGTTTAACGGCTGGCGCGCTTTGCTTCTTGCAAGAAAAGTAAAATTTCGCTAATTTTCGCGGACAACTATTGACATAGTAACGATTGTTATGTATCCTTTGGGTATAATATCCGGGGAGGTAAAGCGTTATGGATACAAAGAGAAAGCTTATGAACGCGGCTCTTAAAATGTTCGCGCTCAAGGGTTATGAGGCGGTTTCTGTAAGGGACGTTACAAAGGCCATAGACAGGCGCGAAACCTGCCTATACAATTATTTTCGCAATAAGAAAGCGCTAATGGACAGCTTGACGGCAGAGTTCGAGCAGGGCGCTAGGGATAGAGTGAAGCAGCTCATGGCAGAGCTTAAAAGCGAGCAGACTGTCGGCCGCGCGCGCTTCTTGGAGCTGTCGCGCAGCTTCGCCGAAAAATATCTGGCCGATCCCGGCTTCGTGCAGTTCGCCCGCATAATGCTGATAGAGCAGGCGGAGAGCGAAGAGATGCGCAGGATGTACACCAACTACCTCTATATAATACCGCTTATGTACATGAGCGAGCTATTCGCCAAGGCGGGCAGAGCGGGTGAGGGAAGTGTGGATTTTCTTTCCACCGCGTTTTACGGAGTTATAATGCTGTACTTCCAGAAACACATGATGTGCGGCAGGGGCGTGAGAGTTATGAAAGAGGCGTTTTTGCACGAGCTTATGCCGCACGCGGAGGAGTTCGCGGAGCTGTATATAGTCTGAAAGAAGGGGAAAATTCGGCATGGAGCTTTTAAAAGAGCGTATACGCAAGGATGGTATAGTAAAACAGGGCAATGTGCTCAAGGTGGACAGTTTTTTGAACCACCAGATGGATATAGAGCTTTTTGGTGAGATAGGCAAGGAATTCAAGCGGCGTTTTGCCGATGTGCAGGTGGACAAGATATTGACGGTGGAGGCCTCGGGCATAGCCATAGCGGCCGTTACGGCGCAATACTTCGGCGTGCCGGTGGTTTTCGCGAAAAAAGCGCAGTCTATAAATCTGGATGGCACCATGCTTTCTGCGCCCATAGAATCATACACGCACAAGCGCAAATACGAGGTGATAGTGGCCAGCCGCTTCATATCACCCGGTGAAAATATTCTGATAGTGGACGACTTTTTGGCGAACGGCTGCGCGGCGCTTGGCCTGTGCCAGATAGTGGAGGCGGCGCGGGCAAATGTGGCCGGCATAGGCATAGTGATAGAGAAGGGCTTTCAGCAGGGCGGAGCTATGCTGCGCGGCAAGGGGCTGAGGGTTGAATCCTTGGCCATTGTGGACGCTATGGACGCGGATGCGCAGTCGGTAACATTCAGATGATAGTAACGAACGTTTCATACACGGAGGATTGATGGACGGCGAAAAAATACACGGTAATATAGAGGGCGTGAGCAACGCCACGCTAGATAGAATGCTTTGCATGTACGACATGGCGATGCCTCGGGATGTCTTTTTGAGCGAGGAGCTGGCGGACGCGCTGGCCGAATACAGCTGCGCCATGAACCGCGAGATCTCAGTGCTGATAGCGCGAAACGGCAGCGTGAAGCATATAAGCGTGGGCAAGTTTGACCGCGCGGCAATGCCCATGCTCAGCGCGCGGCGGGGCGACAGCAGGCTTTCGGGCATACGCTGTTTGCACACGCACCCGGGCGGCAGCGGCAGGCTTTCGGGCGTGGATTACGCCACGCTGGCGGACGCACGGTTCGATTCCATGGCGGCCATAGGCGTTGCCGAGGGGCGCGCCGTGGATATGTACGCCGCCTTTTTGACCGGACGCGAGGGCGAATATAACACTATAGGCCCGCTCCGCCCGAGCGCTTTCGGCTCGCCCGAGCTGTTTGAGGCTATTTTGGCGGCGGACGAGCAGGTGGGCAGAAGCGGCATGCACGACCTCAAAAAAACGCAGGAATACGCTATACTGGTGGGGCTTTCGCAGGACGGTATGGAAGAGCTTACCGAGCTGGCGGAGACCGCCGGAGCAAAGGTGGTGGCGGTGAGCGTGCAAAACCGCGAAACGCCCGACAACGTCACATACATAGGCCGCGGCAAGGTGGAGGAGCTTTCGCTGGATGTGGCGCGGCTGGACGCCGATCTGGTAATAATAAACTCGGAGATATCGCCCATACAGCAGCGCAATCTGGAGGAACGGCTGAACGCCAAGGTGGTGGACAGAACTGCGCTGATACTGGATATTTTCGCCATGCGCGCAAAGTCCCGAGAGGGATGCTTGCAGGTGGAGCTGGCGCAGATGAAATATATGCTGCCACGGCTCATAGGCCAGGGAATGGCGCTCAGCAGGCAGGCGGCCGCCGCCGGAGGGCTGGGCATAGCCTCGCGCGGGCCGGGCGAAACAAAGCTGGAGCTGGATAGGCGGCGGATACGCGGCAGGATACACGCTCTCGAGGAGGAGCTCAAGCTGGTGGAGAAGCAGCGGCAGCAGCGCCGCAGCCGCAGGGAGGGTTCCGGTGTGCCCACCGTGGCGCTGGTGGGCTACACAAACGCGGGCAAGAGCACGCTTTTGAACGCGCTGACCGGAGCGGGCGCATACGTGGAGGATAAACTGTTCGCCACGCTGGACCCGCTTACCCGACGCGCCGAGGTAAACGGGCGGGAGATAGTGCTTACTGATACGGTGGGCTTCGTGCGCAATTTGCCGCACAATTTGGTGGAGGCCTTCCGCTCTACGCTGGAGGAGGCCACCGCCGCCGATCTGCTGCTGCACGTGGTGGACGGCTCCAACCCAGAGCTGCGGCAGCATATGGAGGTCGTGGATGAGGTGCTGGGCTCGCTGGGCGCGGCGGACACGCCCGCGATAGTAGTTTTCAATAAGATGGACAAGGCGGAGATCCCCGCGCCTCAAAACATGGTGGCAATAAGCGCGAGGACGGGCGAGGGTATCGATGCGCTAAAAAACGCCATAGCGGAAAGGCTCTCCGAAATGCTGCAAAGGGTGACGCTGAGCCTGCCCTATTCGCGCAGCGATCTGGTGTCCACACTACACGAGTGCGGTACCGTGATAAGCGAGGACTACCGCGAGGGCTGCATGGTTTTCGAGGTGGAGCTGCCCAGCGCCGTGCTGCGCCGAATGAAGGGCGAGGGAATCAGTATACTGTAGTTTCTAGTAGCCGTATCGCAAGAAAAGTTTTTCCAGGCTTTCCTGTGTTTTTTGTATAGCCTTGGTAACATCCAGCTTGTCGTCTATGAGCGCCGAGGCGTATTTGCATATTTCCGAATCTATGCTCTCCTGCGGTATTATAGGCAGACCGTTTTTGTAGGGCGGAATGATGGGCTCCGTGTATTTGTACGCGGAATGATAAAGCGGCAGCCAAGGGTGCAACTTTATGAGCTCGTCGTTTTCGAATATGCTGTTTATTGCGGGCTGGCCGCCCAGCAGCGTAAAATAGTTCGCGTTGTCCTCCCGCACCGCCCAGTTCAAAAAGGCGAAGGCGGCGTCCTTTTTGCGCGAAGCGGCGTTCATGCCAAAACTCCATCCGCCCAGGATGGGTGTTCGCCCGGGTATGTGGTTATACCCTATTTCGCCCGTAAGGCTGTTTTTGCGCAGATCCATAGAGTTGGACAAAAAGGACGGGTAGGTTATAAGCATGGCCGTCTCACCGTTAACAAAGTCTGATATTACGCTAAGATCGGTCGCCTGCCTGAAATTGGGCTTGGCGTATTTGAAGGCGCTCTTATAGCTTATGTAGGCCTTCAGCGTTTGCGGGGTGTTAAAGGTCACGCGGAAGGAGCTGTCGAATATGCGCCCGCCGAAGGACCAGAGCCGCATATATATCTCGGGAGCCATGCATTCCTTGTACGCGCAGGGTATGGAGGTGCCATATTTTACGCCGCCCTCGGCAATGGCGCTTTCGGTGAAAAATTCGGCGATCGCGCCAAACTCCTTCCAGGTTTTGGGCGGAGTGAGCCGCGTGTGATACTGCTTGGTATATTCGGTGCTGATCGCCTTGTTTTCGAACAGATCCTTGCGGTAATAGAGTATTTGCGGCGCGTACATAAAGGGCAGGCCGTAGTTTCGCCCCTCAAATTCGCTGAAATATTTCAGGCAGCCGGGCAGGAATATATCCTCGTCGAAGGAGGTGTCCTTTATGTATTCCGTTATGTCCGCCAGTATACCCTCGGCCGCCAGATGATAGAGCCAGGGTATGTCGAACATATATACGTCCGAGGGCTCGCAGCCGCCGCGCGCCTCGGAAAATATCCTGTCCAGCAGCGCGGTGTGCGGCAGCACCTCAATTTTTGCGCTTATGCCGGTGCTGTTTTCAAAGTTGGGAACCAGACCCAGTATGGCCTGCGTCTGAGGCGTTTCCAGCATCAATATGCTTATATCCTCGCGTGGGGCGGGCGAAGCGGCGACGGCCTGCTCCGCGAAGGGGCGATCCTCCAAAACTATGTGCTTGGGCTCAAAGGTTTTGGGCGAACGGATCTGCTCCAGCAGGAGCCCGGCGGCCGTTTCGCCCAGCTGTATGGCTGGGCGGCGCGCGGAGCGGGTGGCGAAGGAATGCGTGAAGCGGTTCCAATGCTCTTCGCCCAGGGTGAGCACGGGTATATCGGTACGGGAGTAGCCCAGCAGCGTGAGCGCTTCAATAACGCCCATTGCGCTGAGCTCCGAGGTGGTGAGAATGGCATCCGGCCGCAGCGTTTTGAGCGTGTGTATAGTCTTGGCAAAGGCGCTCTCCTTGTTCAGCACATCAGAAACTATATGCGCGGGGTTGGCGGCAAGGCCAAGCTCCGCGTAGGTATCCAGATAACCGGAAATGCACTCCTTTTCACAGTGGAACTCGCCCGAACCGGCGAAGAGCAGCACATCGGTGCCGCCCCGCTCCAGCAGGGGCAGCAGCATGCGGCGCATTATCTTCCGGTTGTCGAAGGAGACAAAGGTGGTGTCCAGATTGTTTATCATCCTGTCCAGCAGCACCAGCGGCCTGTCCTTGGAGGTGAAGCGCTGGTAATAATATTCCCAGTCGTTGGGCATGCTGGTCACCAAAATAAGGCCGCAGATATTCTTCTTCAAAAAGCTGTGAACAATGTTCTTTTCAAGCTCGGGTATGTCGTAGGAAAAGGCGAGGTTCAAAAAATGCGGGCTGCTCTGCATGGTCAGCTCTATGCCCTGAAAGACCTGCGTGTAATAGGAATCGTTCAGGCTGGGCAAGATGACCCCAACATCCGTATAGCGGCTGGATTTCAAGCTCTTGGCCAAAAGATTGGGCGTGTAATCCAGCCTGTCTATGGCGTCGGATATTTTCTTTTCGGTCTCCCTGCTCACCGGCTTGGTGCGGTTCAAATAGTTTGAAACTGTGGCGATTGAAACGCCAGCGATCATTGCAACGTCCTTTATTGTGCTCATAGCATAGCCCCTGTTTCAAAAGCGATATTCACAATGTATCATATACTCTGTGAAAAGTAAAGGAAGCTAATATGATGTAGTAAAACGTTTAACTTTAATTTTTACGAATTTCACCAAAAGCTATTGATTTCGATTTGGCTATGAATTATAGTATTCATGTAAATCAGATTTGCAAACCCACTTTAAGAACGAGATCAAGCTGAAAGTAATTTAATAGAAGCGTTGGAGGCCGCCGTTTTATGGAGAATGAATACGGTAAAAAAGTTTGGATATTTCCGGATGGCGAACTGCCGCCCGAAGGAAACTTCGCCCTGAAAAGCCACGAATCGATAATAATACTGAACGCCACGGAAAAGGATGCCCACGTAAATATGAGCCTGTTCTTTGCGGACAGAGAGCCCATAGAAAACCTGCCGCTCAAGGTGAAGGCAAAGCGGGTACGCTGCCTGCGCACCGACAATTCAGAGGATATGGGCGGGGTAAGCATACCGCGCGAGACGCAATATTCCATCTGCCTGAAGAGCGATACGCCGGTTGCCGTGCAATACGGTAGGCTGGACACCAGAGACCAGCCCATGGCATTTTACGTAAATTCGGGCTACTGCGAGTGATTTTTATTAAGGATTTTGCGGGTGTCCGCAAATTAACAAAAGATATATTGGAGGTAGAAACATGAAAAAGATCTTGACCATAGCACTGGTTTTGGTGCTTGCATGCACATTGGTACTGACGGGATGCCAAGCGGCGCCCGCTCCCTCGGCCCCGGCGGCATCCGAGGCGCCCGCTCCGGCTTCGGAGGCTCCGGCGGCATCGGAGGCCGCTCCGGCTGAAGCGCCCGCGTCCGAAGCGCCCCAATCGGCGGAAGCTCCGGCGGCTGGAGAGCCGGTTCTGATAGGCGGCAGCATAATGACGCTGGCCTACCCCTGGTTTTTAGGCGCGCAGGAGGGCATGGAAAACTGGGCTAAAGACAACCCGGATGCAAATGTGAAATACCAGTTCGAGGATTCCAATATGGACGTGCAGACGGCCATAACAAAGCTGGAAAACATGGCCTCAGCCGGAGCCAAGGGCATAGTGATATTCCCGCCGGATGCTAAGGCCACGATCCCCACAATGGTGGATCTCAGCAAAAACAAGGGAATAAAATTTGTGGTGGGAGACTACCCGCAGGAGCCGGACAGCCCCGATCAGGCGGTATGGGACACCTTTGTGGGCCACGATATGAAGGCGCTGGGAATAGCCGCGGGCGAGGTGGCCGTGGAATACCTCAAAACGCTGAGCAAGGACGACCCCACGCTGCTGTTCATATCCCGTCCGCAATCGGGACAGGTAGCGCAGGACAGGGTGGACGGTTTTTCAGAAACGGTGAAGGCGGCCTTCCCCAACGCGAACATAATAGTTGAAGGCGACACTGGCGCGGGCGACAAAAACTCCGCGCAAGATCTCATGGACAATATACTGCAGCGCGAAAAGACAATAGACGTTGTGAGCGGACACAACGATGCCGAGGTGCTGGGGGCGTACAACGCGGCAATGGGCGCGGACAGGGCGAAGGATATGAAATTCATAGGAATAGCCGGAGATAAAGAGGTGCTGGGCTTCATACAGGACGGCAACGAAGCATGGATAGGCGAAATATTGCAGGATCCGGTGGTGCTGGGCTACACGGCGATGGATGCGCTGTGGCAGGCCATGAACGGCGAGAAGCTGCCCGAAAAATACGATCTTCCCACACCCGTGGGCATAACGCCAGCGAATATAAACGAATACGACTGGAAAAACTGGGCATGGCTTGGATGATCGATGTGTGAAAACGTCCTGCCGCAGTGGGATTCGCCGCGGCAGGACATTTTTTGAAAAACGGTATGTTGTTTAAGGGGGGATCACATGAAAAAACTTTTTCCTCAACCCAAGGAGATAATAAAAAAAGGTGGCTACAGCAAGGTTTTCGAGCGCCTGGCGTTTGAAGACGGAACGGAGGAGGCGCTGGTCGAAATGGCGCGCTTGCGGCTAAACGGCAAGTTTGGCGTCACCTGCGGCGCTTTTGCGGACGAGGCGCAGGCAATCGCCGTAAGGCTGGAAGATAAACTGGAGGACAACGGCGAAGCGCTTTTTTTGGAGCAGGGCTACGTGCTGGATATAGAAGAAAGCAGCATAAAGCTGGGCTATGCGGATAAGGCGGGCCTCATAAACGGCATAACCTCAATAAAACAGCTGCTTGAAAGGCGGGAGCACGGCTGCTGTCTGCCCTGTGTAAGAATAGCCGACTGGCCGTCCGTCGCTCAGCGCGCCGTTGCGCCCACGTTTTCATGGTACGCGGGTTATGGCCGCATAGGCTTCGATATGCAGCTCTGGGGCTGGGACGAATGGAAGATATATATAGACGATTGTCTGGACAATAAAATCAACCAGATGAATATGGTGATGTACGGCTATTGGCCGTTCAGGTTTGAAGAATATCCCGAAACGGTGTTTGAAAATATACCCATAGAGATATGGAACAAGGAAAACAACCGCTGGCTAAAGCTGCGCTACACACATCCCAACATAGAGGATGATTTTTTAGAAAAGCTCATAGCCTACGCGCACAGCATGGGGATGAAGATATTCGCCTACGTAGGGCTCAATTCGTACAACGGCGCATACAGCATAAAGCATCCGGAAAAGCGCATGGTGAAGCCCGCAGGCAGTGATTTTATGAACGATTTCGATTCGCTTTGCCTGAGCGACGAGGAAAACGTGAGCTACATTCTGGCCAGCATGAAAAAGATCGCCACGCTGGGCTTCGACGGCTACACGCTGGAGGAGAGCGAGGAGGGCTTTTGGTTCTGCGAGTGCGAGAGGTGCAAGGAGCGCTGGCACAAGGGCGCTACGCCCGGCGAGGCAAAGCACAAGGCGAATATGTGGCTTTTGAACCTCATTTACAAGGAGGTGCGCGGCGTGAATCCGGACTGCACACTGGGAATACGCGCATACCGCCAGCCGCCGCTTGAAAAGGAGCCGGAATTTTTGCGCGAATGCGCGGAGAGTATGCCGGAGGATATAGAGCTTTTTTGGGCGCCCGGGCTGTATGTGCCGGAAATGGAATTCGAAAAGTGGATTGCCGCCTTTGGCGCGCACCGCATAAGCGGAAGGGACACGGAATCAAACTCCATCACATCCACTATGGGCAGGCTGTTACGTATATTCGAAAGCAACGTGATCCGCTATGAGGACGAGCCGAATGTGCAGGTTATAGAACGCGACATAGAAATGCACATCACCAGCGCGGAGCACGGCGTGAAGGGCATAAACGGTTTCATGTTCGAATGGTACGGGCTGTTTATGCACCAGTGGGCGCACGGAAACTACGGCTGGGGCTCCAAAATGCCTGCGGAGGAATTTTTCGCCGCCGTATGCAATGCGCGCTTCGGCGAAGAGCTGGGCGAAAAGGTGCTGCTGGCACTGAGGAGCATAGTGACCATACACGAGAGCCAAATGCCGCTATACACAGCGCCCTTCCCCTTCCAGTCCAACAAAATGACGCAGCGGGATATACCCGCCATTATGCAGGCCAAGCTGAGGCACCCCGGTCTGCTGGCGCTCATACGCGAAATATTGGACGCGGTGAAGCGTGAGCCCGAGCTCAAGAAGTATGTGCCGCATTTTCAGCGCATAGAAAACGCGGAGCTTCGGAACGCCGTAATATATGACATGGTACTTGCCTCGCTGGGGTATGAGGCGGCGCAAACGCAGAAGGAAAAGGAAACGTATTTGGACGAGATACTGAAATACAATGAGCTGGATTTCGATTTGGTGAAGGATATGTTTTTCGACATAAATCCCGTCGGCGAAACGGGCGTAAAGAGCTGCATGTATCCCTATCACGAAATAAAGCGCATAATACACAACCTGCGCCACCCGGATCGCAAGGACGAGAGCGTTATATGCTCCGGCATAGAGGCGCTGGGGTGGCTGTGGCTGTGAAAGAGGAGAAGAGTATGGAAAAACTACCTTTGGTAGAAGTGAAAAACTGCACTATGGAATTTCCCGGAGTGCGCGCGCTGGATGATGTGAGCTTTGAGCTGCTGGCGGGTGAATGCCACGCGCTGGTGGGCGAAAACGGCGCGGGCAAATCCACTTTAGCCAAGTGCATAATAGGCGAAAACCACATGACCGGGGGCGAACTCTATATTGACGGCGAAAAGATGAACCCGTCAAGCTACAACGTGCGCACATCGCAGCACAAGGGCGTGGCGGTGGTGCATCAGGAATTTCAACTCATGGACGATATGACCGGGCTGGAAAATATATTCATAGGCCACTATTCCACGAAGGGGCCGTTTATAGACTGGCGCAAGCTGCAAAAGCGGGCGGAAGAGCTCATGGATTTTTTAAACAGCGGCGTAAACATAAGTATTCCGGTAAAATATCTGCGCACGGCCGAAAAGCAGATAATACAGTTGGCGCGCGCCATAATGTTTGAATCCAAGGTGATAATACTGGACGAGCTGACCGCCGTTTTGCAGGAAAAAGAGATAGAGAATATTTTCAGAATAATACGTATATTGAAGGAAAAGGGAATAGGGCTAATATACATATCCCATCGGCTGGACGAAATATTCGAGGTGTGCGATTCGTATACGGTGCTGTGCGACGGCAGGTATATAAACAGCGGAAGGGTGGCGGATGTGGATAAACCCAAGCTGGTTTCGCTTATAATAGGCCGCGAGCTCACGCAGGTTTACCCGGACATAGAAAACACCCAGCCCGATATGCTGCTGGAGGTGAAGGGACTCACGGCACGAAAGGAGTTCAAAAATATAGACCTCACGCTGCGCAAGGGCGAGGTGGTGGGCATTGCCGGGCTGGTGGGCGCGGGCAAAACGGAGCTCATAAACGCCATATTCGGCAATCTGCCCATAGTCAGCGGTGAAATATACGTGAAGGGCGAGCGGGTGCATATAAAACGCCCCATAGACGCCATAAAGAACAAGATAGGGCTGGTGCCGGACGAGCGCAAGCAGCTTGGTCTGAATCTTATGTATGACGTGCGGGAAAACACCATACTGCCCTCTATAAAGGATTTTTTGAAGTGCGGCTTCGTTTCCGATCACAAGGCCGAGCTAAGGGCGGCGTACGATTATCTTGAGAAGCTGCAGCTCAATTATTCTTCGCTCTGGCAGAGCGTTTCCAAGCTTTCGGGCGGCAACCAGCAGAAGATAGTGATAGCAAAATGGATGCTGGCCGATTCGGATATATTTTTGCTGGACGAGCCCACGCGCGGTATAGATATTGGCGCGAAGGTGGAGATATACAAGCTCATAGACGAGCTTACAAGGCAGGGTAAGGGCGTTATAGTGGTCTCGCCCGAGCTGGAGGAAATAATAGGCCTCAGCAACAGGGTATACATTATGTTCGAGGGCGAGATAAAGGGCGTGGTAGAGGGCGACGACATTACGCAGGCAAATATTATAAACAGTCTTTTGGGGGTAAGCTGATATGGCGAGAAATGATGGCTTTGAATTGAAGGCGCGCAGGTATGGCGGAGGCGCGGCCGCCTTTGTGAAGGAATGGATGATACTGTTTCTTTTTATAGGAATGTTCGTTATATGCTCCGTGACAATAAATAACTTTTTTTCCACAGACAATGTGATGAACATATTGCGGCAGGTCTCCTGGCTGGCGATTGTGGCGCTGGGTGAGTTTTTCGTAATACTGACCGGGCAGATGGATATGTCCATAGGCTCCATAATTGGCATGGTATCCTGCTTTTTCGCCGGATTTGTGGCAAACTCCGGCATGTCCGTGCCGCTGGCGCTGGTGCTGGTGTTCGGCCTTGCCATAGCCTTCGGCATAATAAACGGCGTGCTTACGGTGATTGGCAAGATGCCCTCCTTTATAGCCACGCTGGTGACGATGAACGTTATAAAGGGCATAGACTTCATATATTCGAAGGGCGTGCCAATATCCGGCCTGCCGCAGGAGTTCAACGAGCTGGGAATGGGCTACGTGGGCGTGGTGCCCATACCCGTTATAATAATGGTGGCCGTGGGCGTGGTGCTGTACTTCTTCACTATGCATACCCCGCTGGGCAGGAGCTTTTTCGCCGTGGGCGGCAACCCGGAGGCCAGCAAGCTTTCCGGCCTCAACGTAAAATTCGTGGGAATACTGGCCTTTGTGCTCTCGGCGGTGCTGTGCGCGGTGGGCGCGATAGGCATGACCTCAAAAACCATGTCCGGCATAGCCACCATTGGCGACAATATGCTGTTTGACGTAATGACGGTGGTGGTGCTGGGCGGAACGGCGCTGACGGGCGGCAGGGGCAAGGTGATAGGCGTAATGCTGGCCGCGCTGTTTTTGGGTGTGATAAGCAACGCCATGGTTCTGCTGGGAATAGACAGCTACTGGCAGTGGATAGTGAAGGGCATAATACTTGTTACGGTGGTGCTGATAGATTCCAACGCTAAAAAAGATTAATATTATTAAGGAGAGATAGATATGAACATAGTAAAGATTCCCGATTATGAGTACAAGGAAAGAATAGCGCGGGCGGCCGAGCTCACGAGGGAGATGGGGCTTGACGTGCTGGTGGTGAACTCCACAGAATCGGATTTTGCCAACGTGCGCTACTTGAGCGGGTTTTGGCCGCTTTTTGAGCGCGCGGGCGTCGCGGTCTCGGCCAATGGCGATTGCGCGCTGATGGTGGGGCTGGAAAGCAAGATCTTTGCGGCGGATTTTGGCAAGATAGACAATATATTCGTGCTTATGGAATACCGCGAATCAGCAGACCCCAGCGCGCCGCATTTGGTGCCGGATAAATTCAACGACGTATTCAAGGCCATAGGCGTTACGGGCAGCAAGATCAAAATAGGCGTAGCAAGCTGGATAGACACCACGATGGTTATAATGGACGGAATAAAGGAGGCGTACCCGGAGGCGGAGATAGTGCGCGCGGACTCTATAATGGTGAAGCTGCGCAGCATAAAATCGGATAACGAGATCGCCTGCATACGCCACGGCTTCACTATGGTGGAGCACGCCACGCAGGAGGTTTTGAAGGCGATCCGCCCGGGCGTTACGGAGTGCCAGATGATAGGCGTGGCGCAAAAGGCAATATACGAAAAGGGCGCGGAATACGAGGGTCTGCCCATGTATATATTCAGCGAAAAATCCACCAGCCACGCCATTTCGCGTCCGCGGCCGGACAGGGAGATAGGCAAAAACGATATAGTGCAGCTCAACCTTTCCGCGCGTGTGGACGGATATTCGCCCAGCGTGGGCCTGCCGATATGTATGGGCAAGCTGACGCAGGAGCGGCGGGACTATATACAATTCTGTCTGGATATGCACAACTGGACAAAGGAACAGCTAAGGGTGGGCGTGCTTGCCAGCACTATAGCGAACGACTTTTATAAAAAATATGTGGTTACCGGCCACAAGGAAAACTATGTGTACGGACCCTGTCACGGCACGGGCATGATAGAGGTGGAGCCGCCCTGGATGGAGATGGATTCAAATTACCCGCTGGAGAAAAACATGACCTTCCAAGTGGATACATTTGTGACGGCTCCCGGCTTCGGCGTGCGCTGGGAGATAGGCGTCGCCATAACGGAGGGCGGTTACGATTCGCTCTGCGCGCCTGTGGGCAAAATATACGAGCTGGGGTTCTAGGCGATGGAGCGCGTGGGCATATTTTTTCGGCTCAAGCCGGGCAAGCGGGAGGCGTATATAAAGCGCCACGACGAAATTTGGCCGGAGGTCACGCTGGCCTTAAAAAGCGCGGGTATAAGCAATTTTTCTATATGGAACGAGGGCGACATGCTGTTTTCCTATTACGAGGTACAGGACGCGAAAAAAGCGGATGAGCTGCTGAGCAATAGCGAAATATACGCCAAATGGCGCGCCGAAATGGAGGAATATGTGTACATAGAGCCTGCGACAGGTCAGAAGGAATGTTTTTTGCGGCAGGTATTTTTGCACGAATGAACTAAATGAAAAGAGGTGGATGACATGAGGATGGAAAAGGCCTTCCCGCGCGAGGCGAAGCGGGCGAAGGAGGAGCGCTGGCCGCTCATAATACCCGTGGGCACTATGGAATATCATGGGCCGCACTGCGCCTTCGGCTGTGATACGCTTATAGTTGAAGGCTTGCTGGAGCGGCTGGAGGCAAAGCGCGACGTTGTGATATACCCGCCCGTTTGGTACGGCGTGAGCAGCTACGCGGTGGCCGGGCCGGAAAAGGACAGCGTGACCGTGGATGTGGATGTTTTTGAGGCCAATATGTACGGCATATTAAAATCGCTGTTGTATGGCGGCTGGAAAAATATATACATGGTGATACACCACCAGTATGAGGACGAAATACCTAATCCCATGACGCTGGCCTGCATGAAGGCGGCCAAGAAACTCACGTTCGAGTATTTGGAGGAAACTATGGGAACGGGCTGGTGGGGCAGAAACGACAATCAGGATTTTTATAAGGAGCTGGAATCCGGAGACAATCCGTGGAACTGGATAACCGTGCTTCCCGCAATGTCCAAGGAGGCGCAGCACGCGACGGGCTACGACCATGCCGGAGAGTTTGAGACCTCGCTTTTGATGGCGTTATATCCTGAAACGGTGGCGCTTGACAGGCTGGGCGAGAGCGACGAATGGTTTATCAATAGCGCGAAAAACGCTTCGGCGGAGCTGGGCGAAAAAATGGCGGAGCTGAGTCTGCGCGCGTTGGATGAGCGTATAAAGTAAAAATCCACGGCAAAAAAGAACCGTCCGATCGGTCGGTTCTTTTTTGTATGTAATCGAAATAAAATATGACATACAGTTGTCATGTTTTGTGCAGTATAATTGCGGTATAATATAGTTATAATTATATCGTGGAGGTTTTATGGAAATAATATCGGTGGACAAGAGCAACATCGCGCAGGAACATATATGTTGCGCTATTACGGATAAAAAGGGAGAAAACTGTGTGGCGCTGAAAAAAGCATGGCTGAACGAGCGCTTTAAGGACGGTCTGGTTTTTAAAAAGCTGGATGTGCGGGGAAAGGTTTTCATAGAGTATATACCGGCAAAAAACGCATGGGCACCCATAGACGCGGAGGGCTATATGTATATAAACTGTCTGTGGGTGTCCGGCCAATTTTCCGGGCAGGGCAACGCAAACAGGCTGCTTGCGGAATGCGTGGACGATTCGCGCAAAAAAGGCATGGCAGGATTGTGCGCGCTGAGCGCTGCAAAAAAGATGCCCTTCCTGTCCGATCCCAAGTTTTTGAAGCACAAGGGTTTTAAGTTAGCGGACACCGCGCCGCCCAATTACGAGCTGCTGTATCTTCCGTTTGCCGAAGACGCGCCCGTGCCGAAATTTCGCGATTGCGTAACGGGAAAAACGGACAAAATGGGCATGGCGCTCTATTACACGGATCAGTGCCCGCATACGGAAAAATACGCGCAGATAATAAAGGCGCTGGCAAATGAACGGGGCAGTGACGTGGAGCTTATTAAGATACAAACAACGCAGCAGGCGCAAAACGCGACGGCGCCCTTCACCACCTACAGCTTTTTTTACGAGGGCGAGTTTGTGACGAATGAGATATTTGGTGAAAAGAAATTCGTGAAATTTATGGACAGCAAGGGCATTCATGCTTAATTGGTATTAGGAGAATAGATTATGGACTGGCAAGAAATTTTTCCCGCAGAAAAGGAACCCTCAATGGAAGAGATAACGGCGGCAGTAACGAACGTTACATGGGATGAGCTAAATGCTTATATGCAGCAAACCTACTCCGTACAGCCAAAAATTGAGTATAGCTGTTGCGGCGGTGCGCCCGGCTGGAACGTGAAATATAAAAAGGGCGGGCGTTCACTGTGCACGCTCTACCCGGCGGCGGGCCGTTTTACCTGCCTTGTCTGCATAGGCAGACGGGAGGCTGTGGAGGCGGAGCTGCTGCTGCCCGCCTGTACGGAATATACGCAGAAGCTGTATGGCAGTGTGCCGCCGCTAAATGGCTCGCGCTGGCTCATGATGGATATAACGTCGGAGGAGATATTGAGCGACGCAAAAAGGCTGATTGCTACGCGCGTGGCTAAAAAGTAGGCTGCAAGGCAGCCGCGCGCAGAGCGCATCACGCTTGCCCGTCCACCGCGAAGCCGTCCTTGCCATGCTCCTTCACCCTATACAGCGCGGCGTCTGCTCTGCGGTAAAGCGATTCGTAATCATCGTTTTCATATATGGTGAGTGCCGAGCCCACGCTTACCGTAAGTCGCCGCTCGTTGCCGCCAAAGCTTATTCGCTGCCTCATCTCCTCACATAGCTGGGCGCTTTTGGATACAAATGTGTCGCGTGTCTTCACGCCTCGCATAAATATCACAAATTCGTCCCCGCCCATACGCGCTATTATGTCCTGCTGCCTAAATAGGCCGCGCAGTATATCGGTTACGAGCAGAAGCACGCTATCGCCATTTGCGTGGCCAAAGCTGTCGTTTATATCTTTAAAGTTGTCTATATCGCAGATCAAAAATGCACCCAGCTCCTCTTTGGGCTTTGTGCTCAGATATTCTGTAACCTGCTCCTTGCAGCTGGCCACATTGTAAAGACCTGTTAGCGAGTCCCGTTGGGACTTTTCAAGCAGCAGCTCTTTTTCGTGCTTTTCGTCCTGTATATCCACAAGCTTGCCTACTATATACTGCTGCTTTTTATGGCGATCCGTCACGATGGCATTCACAATGTTGAACCAGCGCATACTGCCATCCACTGTTTGCAGCTTCACTTCCGTTTCAGTGCCGCTGTTTGTTATTATCTTGTGCAATGTTTTGGCCGTTTTATCGTCCTGTATATGGGAATCTATCTTCTTGGAATAATCCGTAACGGTTGTTTCTATCCCAAGCATGTCCGCACAGGTGCGAGATAGCTTAAGCACGTCCTTTTCTCGCTCATATTCGAAGAGATACTCGTTTGCCATTTCAGATAAGAGTAAGTAACGTTCGTTATCCAATCTAAGCTGTCTGTTCGCGCGTGTGCGCGTGTAGAGTATTATTGTTATCAGCAGAATTATTACTGTGGCAATAATAAATATTGCGGCTATGCTCTCCACGGGGTTGGAAACAATAAAGCTGGCTAAAGTTACGTTCTTGTTACCGTCTATAGTATTGTTGAATAACATTGTGGGTATGTCGCCCTCGGGAATGGTGCGTATCACCTTGTTTATTATGGAAATGAGATCTATATTTGCCGGACGCAACACGCCTATGCAAAAATCTGTTGTTTCACCGGGATAGGGCAACGCGATCATATTTTTACGGTTTTCTTGCATATAATATCCCATGCTGTATACATTTCCATACGAATAATCCGCCTTGCCGGATGCTACGGCAGCGAGGCATTCAATTACGGAGCTGTAAAAATCGACTTGCTTGAATTTTGTCTGCTCCGTCCAAAAGGAACCGTAGGGGAGTGCCAGCACAGATTCGCTCCAGGGCTTGTTGCCGCTGTTTGCAAGCATTACCATTGTCATAGATGAGGAGGCGAAGGGGTTGGTGAATACAGTTTTGTAAGCATTACCAAAATCGTAATTATAGGGTACTCCCGCGATCAGGTCTATTTGCTGGTTGCCAAAAGCTTGAATAAATTCATCGTGGCTTTTGGCTACTATGTAATTGAAATTAATTCCTGTTTGCTCAGATATTATATCCAGCACATTTTTTGACACTCCGGCTACGTTGCTCTCACTATCCAAATACTGAAATGGTGCGGCCTGTGTGGAAAGCAGCACGTTGAGCGTTTGGTGCTCGTTTATATATTCGCGCTCATCCTGGGTGAAGACGGCGCGTGAAATTTTTTCGTTGAAGTATTTGCGATACATCTCTTCCTCAAAATATGGATTTACTGTGTGTATATTAAACAGTGCGCTGCTAAGAGCATTTGTTACGTAATAGTTCCCCTTTGTTACGGCAAAATAGTAGGGTTCGCCGCCATAGCGCGCTATGGAACGCATTCCCTCAATCGGTATGAGATCGTTGCTTATTATGGCGTCCGCTTTGCCATTGTAAGCGGCATCCACAAGATCTGCTTCATTCTCGCATTCTACTGTAACAAGGTCAATTTTGTTGGCATCACAAAACTGCTTGAGCAGCAGGTTCGTGTTTTTCGCGTTTGCGTACACCGCCACCCGCAATTGCTTTTGCGCAAGATCGTTCATATTGTAAAACGAAGTGCTTTCGTTGGGCACCAGCAGCGTGTAATAGGCCGTACCATAGCTGTATGAAGGAAAATCGTAGGCGCTTAGGGTAGCCTCGCTTTGGCTAACGCCGCCCAGTATGTCCACCTCGCCCTTTTTAAGCATATCCAAGGCCTCCAGCAGGCGTTCGTTCAGATCGGCGCTTTTGAACTGAACAAATTCATATTCCCAGCCGGTGTATTGCGCGATCTTTTGCAGATAGTCATAATCGTATCCGAAACAGTTGCCATCCTTGTCTACCTGAGACAAGGTGCCCAGAACGGGCCAGGCCACCTTAATAACGTTCTCTTCGCCGCTTTTGGGCGCTGTAAACGCGCACAGCGGTAAACAGCTGCATAACAAACACACAGCGATTACAAATAAAATAATTCGCTTGAGCATAAAGCCCTCTTTCGTATATCGGCCAAAACCGATCTGTTATTTTAATAAACATAGATGTGTATTATATAATGTATTTATAATTATACTACCATATCAGATATATGACAATCGGCGCTTTGTGTTTTATCGTCCACGTTAGACAGTATTGTAAAAAAAATTTGGCAATGCCTAAATCATTTTACCTTCTTTTTACCGTTTTTTGATATTAGATTTTTTTATATTACTCTACACTCTAAAACAGAAAAAACAGGAGGTAATGATCTATGAAAAAGAAAATTGGAATTGCGGCAGTGGGCGTGGCAATGAGCGCCATGCTGTTTATAACGGGATGTGCGCAGGCGCAGGCGGCGGCAAGCCCACAGCAAGAGCAGACCGCTGCGGCGGCGGTAAGCGCGGAGGCGCAGGGCGCGGTGGATCTGAATTCGCTATCGGTGGATGAGCTTGTTGCCAAGGCCAAGGAGGATGGCGAGATCAATAGCGTGGGTATGCCGGACACCTGGGCAAACTGGGTGGAGACATGGCAGGATATAGAAAGCGAATATGGCATAAAGCACACGGATGTGGATATGTCCAGCGCGGAGGAGCTGGCGCTCTTTGAGGCCGAGAAGGACAACGCCACCAAGGATATGGGCGACGTTGGCCAGGCCTTCGGGCCCATAGCCGTTTCGCAGGGGCTGGCCATTCCCTACAAAACAAGCTATTGGGACAGCATACCCGACTGGGCAAAGGACAAGGACGGAAACTGGATAGTGGCCTATTACGGCACTATAAGCATGATAACGAACAAAGATCTGGTGGACAAGGTACCGGGGAGCTTTGCCGATATACTGGACGGTGATTACGTTGTGGCAGTGGGCGACGTAACGAAGGCGAATCAGTCGCAAAACGCCGTGCTTTCGGCGGCGCTGGCTCTTGGCGGAAGCGAAAGCGACATAACGCCCGGGCTGGAGTTTTTCAAAACGCTGGCGGAGCAGGGAAGGCTGGATAAGGGCGAGCTTTCGATAGCGCGCATGGAAAAAGGCGAGATAGCCGTTGCCTTCCTCTGGGACTACAACGCGCTCAATTACAGAGACCAGTTTGTGGCATCCAACCCGAACGCCAACTTTGAGGTGAACATACCCGAGGAAGCGGCGGTGCAGAGCGGCTACACCACCATAATAAACGCCTACACAAAGCGCCCCTACGCGGCGGCACTGGCGCGCGAATACATTCTCAGCGATAAGGGACAGGTGAATCTGGCACGCGGCTACGCCAAGCCGGTGCGAGACGTGGAGCTGCCCGCAGACCTCAAAGCGAAGCTCATAGACGATTCGCAATACGCAAACGCCGGGCTTATAAAGGATATGGCCGCCTGGGATGAGACCACTAAAACGATAGGTCAGCGCTGGCAGGAAGAAGTGATCGCCTACGCAAAGTAAATTTCCTTCTTATATATTCAGATGTGGCAGGCTACCCTCGCAGTGCGGGGGTAGTTTGCCGAGTGGCGAAAAAAACTAGGGGTAACAGAGTATGTCAAAAACTATTTTTGTGATAATGGACGGATGTGGAAGCGGCCTGGCGCGCGAAAACATGGGCTATCTGGAGCACATGGCCGAGTGCGGCAAAGCCGGGCGTTACCGCGTGTGCGGCGAGCTGCCCAGCATGAGCCGCCCGCTGTACGAAACGCTGCTTTCCGGTCTTGCGGTCTCGGAGCACGGCGTGGCAAACAATTTAACGGTGCGGCGCTCTCGCGTGGAAAATGTTTTTTCGCTTTGCGTAAAAAATGGTCTGGGTACGGCGGCGGCCGCCTACTATTGGATGAGCGAGCTATATGGCAGCGCGCCTTTTGACCGCATAGCGGACAGGCTGCGGCTTAACGCGCAGGGCGATATACGGAACGGTATTTTTTATTTTGAGGATGAATATCCGGACAGCCACGTGCTGTGCGACGCTGAATATCTGCGCGCGAACTTCGACCCGGAGCTTATGCTGATACACACTATGAATATAGACGACGCGGGCCACAAGCACGGGCAGGGCAGCCGCGAGCAGGCGGAGGCGGCCATGAAGCTGGACGTGGCGCTTTCCTCGCTGCTGCCCGCCTGGCTGGAACTGGGTTACGCCGTGGTAATAACTGCCGATCACGCAATGGACGCGCACGGCCTGCACGGCGGCAACACGGCCGAGCTGCGCGAGGTGCCGCTGTACATTTTTGCTAAGGGAGCGAATCGGGGCGTTTTTCGTGGGGATATGCTGCCGCAGCGCATTATTGCGCCACTGCTGTGCGAGCTTTTAGGCATAGCGCCCGCCGCGGGCATGATGGACATAGATGAAAGCGGGGTGGAGCTCTTTGAACGCGATTAAAGCAAGGAAAAGCTATCTTTGGGCAATAGTGCCCTTTGCGGTGGTAATAGTGCTGTTTGAGCTAATACCGCTGGGGGGCGTGGCCGTACGCAGCTTTTTATCTGCGGAGGGCGCGGGCGTCACGCTGCAAAACTATGCCGATGTTTTCACCAAAAAGCTGTATTTGGACGCGGTAATAAACAGCGTTCAAATTTCGCTCATAAGCTCCCTCATAGGCATTGTGATAGCATTTTTCGGCGCGAAGGCGGCAAGCGGGGCAACGGCGAAAACGCGCAACACATTCATGAGCGTGCTGAATATGACCAGCAATTTCGCGGGCATACCGCTGGCCTTCGCCTTCATAATATTGCTGGGGAACGTGGGCGTGCTGGTGATGCTGGGCAAACAGTTCGGCATAGAATGGCTGGCAGGGTTTAATCTGTACGATTATTCCGGCCTGCTTTTAACCTACATATATTTTCAGATACCGCTGGCCACGCTGCTTTTGATACCCGCCTTTGACGGGCTGAAAAAGGAGTGGAGCGAGGCGGTGAGCATAATGGGCGGAGGCAGCCTGCTTTACTGGTTCAAGGTGGGGCTGCCAGTGCTGCTGCCCAGCATATTGGGCACGGTAAGCGTGCTTTTCAGCAACGCGATAGCGGCCTATGCTACGGCCTACGCACTGCTTTCGGGCAATTTTTCGCTGCTGCCCATACGTATATCAGAGCAGTTCGTGGGCGACGTGGTGCAGCGCAAGGAGTTTGGCAGCGCGCTGGCCGTGGTGCTCATGCTGCTCATGGTGGCGGCCACGCTACTAAACAATTACATATTGAAAAAACAGAGATGGGAGCAGGCAAAGCATGAAAAATAAAGCGAAAACGCGTATTTCATCGCGCGTAATAATAGTTTTGATATGCGTGTATCTGCTTGTGCCGCTGCTGCTCACATTCATATATTCGCTCTTCAAGCAGTGGAACGACGTGCTTCCGAATGGCTTCACGCTGGAATATTACGCGGAGATATTTACGGACAGCGGCTTTCTCTTGCCGCTCGTGCGCTCTGTGGTCATAAGCTTTGTGCCCGTGGCAATATGTACGCTCGTTATGCTGCTGGCAATGTACGTGGTAACGGTGCACCATCCGCGCTGGCGCAAGGGTTTGCAGATACTCTGCACCATACCCTACGCGCTACAGGGCATAATTTTGGCTATAAGTGTGCTTTCGCTGTATGCGGGCGCGCCGCTGCCCTTTTCCAATCGAATAGTGATGCTGGTGGGGACGTATTGCGTGATGATATTGCCATATGTGTACCGTGGCATACAAAACAGCTTGGACACCATAAACGCGCGGCAGCTCATTGAGGCGGCGGAGCTCATGGGAATGGGCAAGCTGGGCGCGTATTTCAGGGTGATTGTGCCCAACATAATAAAGGGAATAAAGGTGGCGATGCTGCTTTCCGTGGCAATACTGTTCGGCGATTTTGTGATAGTGAACATAATCGGCGGCAGCTATTACCAGACGGCGCAGATGTATCTGTATAAAATAATGTTCCGCTCCGGCCAGCTTTCCAGCGCGGTAATAGTGGTGCTGTTCGCTGTAACGCTCGTTATATCGGGCAGTGTGCTTTTCAAGAAGGCAAAGAGCAAGGAAGAGGTGTGAAATGGCTTACATAGAAATAAAGAAGGTAGATAAATATTTTGGCGAAAACCGCGTACTGGCGGATATAAATCTCACGGTGGAAAAGGGGCAGTTCGTTACGCTGCTGGGCTCTTCGGGCTGCGGCAAAAGCACGCTGCTGCGCTGCATTGCCGGGCTGGAGAGCGTTTCGGCGGGCAATGTTTTTCTGGACGGAGAGGATATAACGCACAGGGAGCCCAAAAAACGAAGCATAGGCATGGTTTTTCAGCAATACAGCCTCTTCCCAAACATGAACGTTCTCGACAACATAGCCTTTGGCCTCAAGGTGCAAAAGTTTTCGACCGACGAAATTGGCAGGCGGGTGGAGCATATAATAGAGAAGGTGGAACTAAAGGGCAAGGAGAGAGCTTTCCCGGCCAAGCTGTCCGGCGGGCAGCAGCAGCGCGTGGCGCTTGCACGCAGCATGGTGATGCAGCCCAAGGTGCTGCTACTTGACGAGCCGCTCTCCGCGATAGACGCAAAGCTCAGAAAAAGCCTGCGCAATCACATAAAGGACATACACAGAGAGTTTGAGATAACCTGCCTTTTCGTAACGCACGATCAGGACGAGGCGCTCATAATGAGCGATATAATACATCTTTTCCACGAGGGAAAAATTGAGCAGAGCGGCAAGCCCATCGAAATGTATACCCACCCCAAAACGCATTTCGCGGCCAGCTTCATAGGCAATTACAACATACTTTCGGCGGCGCAGTTTGCCGGATTGACGGGCGGGCAGCCGGGGGGAATGGATATTGCCATACGTCCCGAAGCGATAGGCATTTCGGTGGCGCCGCCAGAGCCTGCCGAGGATTGTTACGTGCTGGCGGGCAGGGTACGCGATTTTGTGCCGCACGGCAATGTGCTGCGCTACTCCATAGAGGCGCGGGGAGTAAAGCTGCACGCGGACGTGCTTTTTCGAAGCTTCCAGCTATTTGAGCCGGGTCAGCCCATATATATTCACCTGGAAAAACGCAACTGCCTGCATTTGAGCAGTTGAAAGATGGCCGCTCAAGGTGGGATAAATGAAAATAGCTGGAGAATAAGGTTTTTTGAGGTTTTAAGGAACTTTTTTGCAAAAAAGTTCCTTAACCGCCGGAGGCGACCTTAAGCTTTACTTGCGCGTCACTTTTCCGGCTTTTCCTTGCCCGTGTAGCGGCGGTATTCGTGCACCTTTTGCTCGTAACCCTCGAAGGAGGGGGTGTAAAACTTGCTGCCCGCCAGCTCGTCGGGCAGGTATTGCTGCTCTACATAGTGGCGCGGGTAGTCGTGCGGAAATTTATACTCGGCGCTCTTGGGCGCGTGCTTGGCCTTCTCGTAGCCCGCCTCCTGCAAATATTGCGGCACGCGCTGCACGTTCGTGTTGGCCGCCGCGCTCCAGGCTGCGGAAATCGCCCGCTCCACGCTGTTACTCTTGGGCGATTCACAGAGATAAATTATTGCCTGCGCAACGTTCAGCCGCGCTTCGGGCATACCTATAAATTCCATGGCCTGATAGGCCGCGATACACTGATTGAGCACGCTGGGCGCAGCCAGACCCACGTCCTCGCTGGCGTGAACTATCATGCGGCGCACGGGCACGCGCGGGTCCATACCGCCCTGCACCATGCGCGAAAACCAAAAGAGCGCAGCGTCGCTGTCGCCCCCGCGCAGTGATTTGCAAAAGGCGGAAAGCATGTCGTAATATTCGTTTTCGTCCAGGCGCAGCGCGCGCTGCTGTATGCTTTGCTCGGCGATCTCCAGTGTTATTTCAATGCGCCCCTTAGCGTCCGGCTGAGTGGTCAGCACGGCCAGCTCAAGAGCGTTCAGCGCGGTGCGCACGTCGCCCTCGGCCATGTCCGCCCAGTGCTCCGCAGCCTCGTCCGTCACGTGCAGATCCATGCTGCCAAAGCCGTTATCGCTGTCCTGTGCTGCGCGAAATATGGCCTGCCGCACGTCATCTTTTTTCAGCGGATAAAATTCGAACAGCCGCGTTCGCGAAACTATAGCGCCCGTCATGGAGGCCAGCGGATTTTCCGTGGTGGAGCCTATGAGCTTTATTATACCCTTTTCCATGGAGGGCAATATGCTGTCCGATTGAGATTTAGACCAGCGGTGGCACTCATCCAGCAGCAAAAAGCTTTCGCGGCCGTACATTTTGAGCGCATCCTCCGCCTTGTCTATAACGGCGCGAACGTCCTTCACACCGCTTGTTACGGCGTTCAGCTTATAGAAATCGCTGCCCGTGGTGTTTGCGATTATTTCGGCCAGCGTGCTTTTGCCGCAGCCGGGCGGCCCCCAAAATATGCAGGAACCCAGCTTGTCCACCTCTATCGCACGCCGGAGCAGCGTGCCCTTGCCCACTATATGCTCCTGTCCCAAAAATTCGTCCAGTGTTTTTGGGCGCATCCTGTCTGCCAGCGGCGCTCTTTTTTTAAGGTTTTGGGAAAAAAGATCCATTGCTAAACCTTTGCCTTTGCAAGAATTGAACCCGTAAAGCCGGGTATTTCTATATTATACAGCATAAGCGCCAATAAAAACAGGGCTATGAGCGGGCGGGCGGTCTCGCGCAAAAAACATGCAGCGGCGCGGGCGCGGAATATGGGCAAAACAGTTGAAAAGCGTGGGGTTTGCCTGTATAATCGATTATGTATTTACTTTGGAATCAAGGGGAGGTTTTTAGTTTTATGGAAAGAGTATATAATTTTTCCGCAGGCCCGGCGGTGCTGCCGCTAGCGGTGCTGGAAGAGGCGCAAAAGCAGTTCATTTCGTTCGAACAAAGCGGTATGAACGTTATGGAGATGAGCCATCGCTCCAAGGAATATCAGGCGATAATAGATACGGCGGAGGCCGATCTGCGCGAGCTGATGAACATACCGGACGGCTATAAGGTGCTGTTTTTGCAGGGCGGAGCGTCGCTGCAATTCTATATGGTGCCGCTCAATCTGATGACGAAATACAAGCGCGCGCATTTCGTGAAAACGGGCGCGTGGGCGAAAAAGGCCATAGCTGAGGCGAAAATGGTGGGCGAAGCCAACGTGGTGGCTTCCAGCGAGGATAAAACCTTCTCATACATACCCAAGCTGGACGCATCCATGTTCACTACCGATGCGGACTATGTGCACATAACATCCAACAATACCATATATGGCACGCGATTCACAAAGCTGCCCGAAACGAACGGCCTGCCGCTTGTTTCCGATATGTCCTCCTACATACTCTCGGAGGAGATAAACGTTGCGGATTACGGCCTCATATACGCCGGCGCACAGAAAAATATAGGACCGGCCGGTGTAACGATCGTTATAGTGCGCGACGATCTGGTGCGAAATGCGCCCGAGGGGCTGCCCCACATGCTGGACTATCGTACGCATGTTGATAACGGTTCCATGTTCAACACACCGCCCACCTACTCCATATACATTGCCGGTCTGGTGTTCAAATGGCTGAAAAAGCTGGGTGGAATAGGCCAAATGCAAAAGATAAACGAAGAAAAAGCGGGCATGCTCTATGATTTCATAGACAACTCAAAGCTGTATTCAAACCCTGTGGCAGTTGAGGATCGCTCTATGATGAACGTAACGTTCGTTACTGGCGACGAGGCCAAGGACGCCGCTTTTGTGGCGCAGGCCAAGGCGGCGGGCTTTGTGAACCTGAAGGGTCACCGCAGCGTGGGCGGTATGCGCGCCAGCATATACAACGCCATGCCGGAGCAGGGCGTGCGGGATCTCGTTGCCTTCATGCACAAGTTTGAAACCGAAAATCTATAGGAGATAAGCTATGTACAATGTTAAAAAGCTGAACAAAATTTCCCCGATAATATACGATTATCTGCCCAAGGAGGGCTACAACGTATCCTCGCACCTTGAGGACGCGGAGAGCGACGCCATGATAGTTCGCAGCGCGGACTGCCACGAAATAGCCTTTCCGGAACGCCTGCTGGCAATAGCGCGCGCTGGTGCTGGCACGAACAACATACCGGTAGAAAAGTGCACGGAGCAGGGCATTGTGGTTTTCAATACGCCGGGCGCAAACGCTAACGGAGTTAAGGAACTAGTGCTGGGCTGCATGATAGCCGCTTCGCGCAACCTTTTCGAAGCTTATGACTGGGCGAAGACGCTCAAAGGACAGGGCGCGGAGGTGCCCAAGCTGGTAGAAAAGGGCAAGGGGCAGTTCGTGGGCGGAGAGCTCAAGGGTAAGACGCTGGGCGTTATTGGCCTAGGCGCCATCGGCATAATGGTGGCAAACACCGCCGCCGCCGTGGGGATGGACGTTATAGGCTACGATCCCTTCATTTCGGTGGACAGAGCCTGGGCGATATCCACAAAAACGCATCGCGCGGAAAAGCTGGAAGAGCTGCTGGCAGCTTCCGATTTTATAAGCATACACATACCGCAAAACGATAAAACGAAGAATTTCCTTAGCTCGCCCGAGTTTACGCGCATGAAGAAGGGTGTTGTTATAATGAACTTCGCGCGCGGTGGCTTGGTTAAGTCCACATCACTTTTCGACGCGATAGAGGACGGAACGGTGGCCAAATACGTTACGGATTTCCCGGGCGAGGAAATGATAGACCGGCCGGGCGTTATAGCCGTGCCGCATCTGGGCGCTTCAACTCCCGAGAGCGAGGAAAACTGTGCCGTAATGGCGGCGACACAGTTAAATGATTTCTTCGAGACGGGCTCCATAGTGAATTCCGTGAACATGCCGGAGTGCGTTGTGGCTCCTTCCGATAGCGTTAGGCTGTGCATAATACACAAGAATCTGCCCAGCATGGTTGGCAAGATAACGAACACCGTTGCGGAGAACAAAATAAACATTGCCGACATGGTGAATAAGTCGCGCGGAGATATTGCCTACACGGTCATGAATCTTGACGATTGTGTGCCGGAGCAGACCAAAACTGCGCTGGAAAGCATTGAAGGCGTTATAAAGGTTCGCATGATAAACGTTTAATCATGCGGGTTTACGCTAAAAAGGCCTTGGTAACGTTCGTTAGCAAGGCCTTTTGTGTTTTGCGATTAAAGGGCTCTATGTCAAATGTTGGGGTAGAGCAGTAAACTAAAGCAAGAATAGCG
>CAYXFB010000001.1:0-121538 GCA_964464145.1 uncultured Christensenella sp. | reverse complement strand
TGACCATGAAAAAGATGGGCATAGAGGTGACCTTTGTGGATCAGGAGGCCAGCGAAGCAGACATACAAAGGGAGTTCCGCCCGAACACCAAGGCGGTTTTCGGCGAGACCATAGCAAATCCGGCCATAAGCGTGCTGGACATAGAAAAATTCGCGCGGCTGGCGCACAAAAACGGTGTACCCTTCATTGTGGACAATACCTTCGCCACGCCCATACTCTGCCGGCCGATAGAATATGGCGCGGACATAGTGACGCACTCCACCACAAAGTATATGGACGGCCACGCCGTGCAGCTGGGCGGCGTGATAGTGGACGGCGGCAAGTTTGACTGGGCGGCGAACGATAAATTCCCCGGCCTTACGCAGCCGGACGAATCTTACCACGGCGTTGTATACACCCAAACATTCGGCAGCGCGGCCTACATCACAAAGGCGCGCGTGCAGCTCATGAGGGATATAGGCGCGGCGCCCACGGCGGAGGCGGCTTTCCTCTTGAATCTGGGTCTCGAAACACTGTCGCTTCGCATGGAGCGCCACAGCCAAAACGCGCTCAAGGTGGCGGAATTTTTGCACGGCAGTGATAAGGTGGAATCTGTGAGCTACCCCGGGCTGGCGGGAGATTTTTATTATGAGCGCGCGCAGAAATATCTGGACGGCGGCGCGGCCAGCGGAGTCATATCCTTCTGCGTGAAGGGCGGCAGGGACGCGGGCATCAAGTTTATGGACAGCCTTAAAATGGCGCAGATAGCCGTGCACGTTGCGATGGTGCGCACCTGCGTGCTGCATCCGGCTAGCTCCACCCACCGCCAGCTCTCTGACGAGCTTTTGAAGGCGGCGGGCATAAGCTCCGGCCTTATCCGCCTCTCGGTGGGCATAGAAAATATAGATGATATAATAGCTGATCTTGAGCAGGCGCTGGCGCAAATATAGGTCGCTGAAAAATATGCGCATAAAACCCGTACAAAACGTGCGGGTTTTTTCATTGACAGATGTTGTTTAGTATGTTAAAGTATATGCATATTCAGAGTAATTGATAGACCTCGTATTTGTGCAAACCGATCGAAGTTTAGGCTTTACGGTTTGCGAAAATATGGGGTTTTTCTACGCTACGGATAAAAAAATTCAAATTCAGGAGGTATCAACAATGAATAGTGGTACAGTAAAATGGTTTAACTCGGAAAAGGGCTTTGGCTTTATAGCAAACGATGCGGGCGGTGACGATGTTTTCGTTCATTTCTCTTCCATAGTTTCGGGCAGCGGTTACAAATCCCTCGAAGAGGGTCAGGCAGTAACTTTTGACATAGAGCCCGATCCCAAAAACAGCAGCAAACTGCGCGCGGCAAACGTGCAGGCAGTATAAGGAAACATTTGTTTTTCAGACGACCCCGCCATAAGCAGCGGGGTCGTCTGATACAAGAGGAAAAATTTATGGTTCGATACTTGCTATCGGATCAGATGTGCAATAAAATCCGTCCATTCTATGTTTGGAGTGGGCGGACTTTTTTGTGAAGCAGACAGGAGAATTGATGAGTAAGAACAACACTTTTAAAAAATACGGATTATCGCCCAGCATATTGAAGGCGATAGTGCGGATGGGCTTTGAGAGCGCCACGCCCGTGCAGGATCAGACCATAAAGCCCTTTCTGGACGGTTTGGACCTTATAGTTCAGGCGCCCACGGGCACGGGCAAGACGGGAGCCTTTGGCATTCCGGTAAGCCAAAATGTGGAAACAAAGAGCCGGTCGGCTCAGGTTTTGATTTTGAGCCCCACACGCGAACTGGCCATGCAGACCTCTGCGGTGCTGCAGCGGCTCACACAATACAAGGAAAACGTGCGCATAGCCACTCTTTACGGCGGCGAAAATATACAGAAGCAATTTGCGGCACTGCGCCGCCACCCGCACATAGTGATAGCCACGCCGGGCAGGCTGCTGGATCATATAGCGCGACGGACAATAAAGCTGGACGCCATAGAGACGGTGGTGCTGGACGAGGCGGACATAATGCTGGACATGGGATTTCGCAAGGATCTTGATAAAATATTGAAGGCGGTGCCCCAAAAGCGCCAGACGGTGCTGTTTTCGGCCACGTTGTCCAAGGAAATAATGGCGATCACCAAAAGCTATCAGCACCAGGCGAAGCACATTGCCATAAAGCAAAACGCGCTCACCGTAGAATCAGTACAGCAGTACTATACCACGGTGGGCGGCGGGGCGAAGAAGCCGGAGCTATTGTCGCTGCTGCAAAACGACGAATATGTGACCGCGCTCGTCTTTGTGAACACAAAGCGTATGGCGGATAAGCTGAGCGCCGGCCTAAAAAGGGACGGATATTGCGTGGCCGCGCTGCACGGCGATATGAAGCAGACCCAACGCGCCAAGGTGATGAAGGCCTACCGCGCGGGCAACGTGAACATACTGGTTGCCACAGATGTGGCGGCGAGGGGCATAGACGTAAACAATATAGATGTGGTCATAAATTACGATATACCGAACGACAGCAATTGTTATGTGCACCGCATAGGCCGTACGGGCCGCGCGAATCAGCAGGGCGTTGCGCACACATTGATCTATAAGCAGGAAACGGGCAAGCTCAAGGCCATGATGCAGGACATAAAGGCGGAGATAGTACAATCCGCGGCGCTGGTGAAGGCCGTATAGCCATAAAGACCGAAAATATCAGCGAATAGATTGCCCAAAAACCCACCAATTTTTTGACTTGATGGGTTTTTTATTAAAGTGATATGTTTTTCGGCTACGCGGCCGAAAACCGCCGCTTGCCCGCCGCATTCTCACATGCTATAATATATTATCATATGCTTTCGTATCTTTGTGATATTTTGCTCAAAATGCTCTCTTCAGGGAATGATACGATAACAAACAATAATATATTGAAAGGCGAAAAAATTATGGAAACAAGAGCGGTACGCATATACGGCAAGGACGATCTGCGGCTTCAGACATACGAGCTGCCCGACATAGCCACGGACGAAATACGCGCCAAGGTGATAACGGACAGCATTTGCATGTCCACATACAAACTGGCGAAGATGGGGCAGGAGCACAAGCGCGCGCCCGAAAGCTTGCTTGATACGCCCGCCATAATAGGCCACGAGATGTGCGGCGTTATAACCGAGGTGGGCGAAAAATGGCAGCACAAATTTAAGCCGGGCGAAAAATTTATAATGCAAACGGCGCTGCTTTATGAAAATTCGCTCATATCGGCGGGCTTTTCCTTCCCCTACGTGGGCGGAAACGCTACATATATAAACATACCCAATCAAGTGATGGAGCGCGATTTCCTCATACACTATGATTCTGACGCATTTTACTTCGGTTCGCTGGCGGAGCCCATGGCCTGCATAGCTGCGGCCTATCACGCCAGCTATCACGTGAATCCGCGCAGCTTCATGCACGAGATGGAGATAAAGAAGGGCGGCAAGCTGGCTCTTTTGGCAAGCGCGGGCCCGATGGGGCTGGGCGCGGTGGATTACGCCATGAACAGCGAATACCGTCCCTCCGTGATGGTGGTAACGGATATAGACGAGGCGCGGCTTGCGCGCGCGGCCAAGGTGTTGCCGGCCGAAAAAGCGGCCAAGCTGGGCGTGGAGCTGCACTATGTGAACACGGCGAAGATGGCCGACCCGGTGGCGGAGCTCAAGGCCATGGTGGGCGGCGGCTATGACGATGTTTTCGTAATGGCGCCCGTGCCTGCCGTTATAGAGCAGGGCAACCGCATACTGGGCTACGACGGCTGTTTGAACTTTTTCGCGGGTCCCACGGATACGGAGCTGGCGGCGCGCATAAACTTTTTTGATGTGCACTATGCCGCACAGCATCTCACGGGCACCACGGGCAGTCGCATAGAGGATATGCGCGAGGTGGTGACGCTTATGAACACGGGCGTGATAGACCCCACCGCCATGCTTACCCACATAGGCGGGATAGACAGCGTGCCCGAGGCTGTGCTGAACCTGCCCAGCATACCGGGCGGCAAGAAGATGATATACAACCAGATAGACCTGCCGCTCACCGCCATAGACGATTTCGCCGAAAAGGGCAAAACGGACCCGCTCTTCGCCAAGCTGGCCGAGATAACGGAGCGCCACAACGGCCTGTGGAGCGCGGAGGCAGAGCACTATCTGCTGGAGCAAAAGGGCGCGGCGGAAGTGTGAACAGAACCTATACGAAAAACAAAAATAGGCTTTGCGCCGCAAAGCTTATTTTTTTATACTTTTAACCAATGATCGGCGTTCACAGCTAGAGTTTTTTTGTCAGTGATCAGTATTATTGAACGTTACTCGCCGACCTCGTAGGGCTCCGCGCCGTCCTGCTCCAGGCATTTGTCCACCCAGGCGGAGAGCTTTTCAATGAGATGTTCGTCTTCTATAAAATATACGTACACTTGATGCTTTTTGTCGTCATCCTGCCGCATGAATTCCACATCTATCCGGCATTTATTCGGATTGCCTATTATGGATATCCAGCGCAGAAAAGTCTGATCTTTTGCTGCTCCCTTTTTGTGGAGCGTGGGTATGCTTGCGTAAAAGCGAGGATAGGGTAGATTTTCATTTTGGGGAGAGTTGGCTGGATCGTTGAAATATTCTCTTGCAAATTTGTCGTAATCGCCGTTGTATTCGGGCGTGATCTTTAGCGCGTACAGCTTTTGGCCGGACAATATGTCTATAAATTCGTCTGTGGCCTGCTTGCAGAACGCGTGATCCTCCTCGCCGCGCTTTTTGTCAAAACTGCCGTCCATTGCGGTTTTTTCGTCTGGGGTTTTGCCAAAGGTCATATAGTGGCCAAACTCAAAATCTCCGCCGTACTCCATGAGCGTGTCCAGCGTTATATAATCGAACTGCGAAGCGGCGTACCAGGTTGTTTTATCGTGGTCTGTGAAGCAGCCTGAGCACAGCAAAAAAACGGGTAACATAAACAAAATGACAAATGCTTTCCTCATGGTATCCCCTCCCAAACGCGCCCCCAAGCGCGATATTCAGCTATTGTGATTTAATCCGCGGCTACCCCCGCACATCCGTATATCCGGCAAAGACGAGCCCGTGCTCCTTGGCGTGCTGTTCGGCTTTTGCGGCCGCCTTGGCGCTGCTTTGGCCGCCGCCCGATACCATTATAAATTCCACGCTGCTGCCGGAAGGTATGCTCTCAACTATGGCGTTCACCTGCGGCGCGGCATGCCCTGCCCAGATAGGCCCCATAACTATGTAGCGCTTATAGCCCGCGATATCCTTTTCGAACGGCGCTATTGGCCAGCCTTTTTTGCCCATTGCGGCCGGACAGCCGGAAAAGAATGTTTTCAGCCCGCCCGGTTTTTTCACGTCCTTCACCTGAAGCAGCACTGCGCCAAGCTCTTTTTCCTTGGCCTCCGCCAGTCTTGCGGTATGGCCGGTGTACGAGTAATATATTATGATAGTGTCCATGGCCTGTGTTTTCCTTCCGTTTATATACTATTTAAAAACGGCCGCTCGAAGCAGCCGTTTTTGCGTTGCTATTTTGTTTTCAGCATGGGCAGCTGCGCAAATTTTTCCATCAGCCGTGTCCATACGTCGTCATCGTTTATATTGTCCGCGAATTGTTTTCCCTCTTCGGAAAGCCCGCCCTTTATATCGAAATAGTTGCCGAAGATGCCCTTTACATCAACCACCAGATCGGCCATCATAAAGAGCTTTACGTGATGCACTATCTCTTTTTCCTTATATTTGCCAAGCAGGCTGGAATCCTTGTAAAAAACCCAGCCGTGGCCGAAATCTTCCCTGTGTATCGTGAGCAGCGTATCCCTCACGCATTCCGGATTGAGGCTCATAAGATCACTTTCCTTTTCTTGCTTTCTCCGCTGATATTATTATGGACAGCGGCGGCGCGTACAAAACAAAATTATTCGTGAAAAAATCACTCGGCGATCTCCAGCGCCAGCTCCATCATGCTGGTGAATGTTTTTTCGCATTCCTCCGCTGTGGAGAATTTGCCGGTGAGCGGGCAGTCCGACACGGTGCAGATGCACAGCGCCTTCTTGCCGAAGCGTGCCGCGTTTGCGTATAGCCCAGCGCTCTCCATTTCCACGGCCAGCACGCCCAGCTTTTGCCACTCCGCAAGGCTTTGCGCGTCGTCATAGAAAAAGTCCGAGCAGTAGAGGTTGCCCACGCGGTAGCGCAGCCCCATTTTCTCCGCCTGATCGGCCGCTTTTTTGAGCAGCCCGAAGTCCGCTATGGGCGCGAAGGTGCCGGGCATACGGAACTGCATGAGGAAATTGGTTATCGTGCAGGCCGCCTGACCTATAACGATGTCTCGCACCTCAAGGTCAGGGTGTATGCCGCCCGCCGTGCCCACGCGTATTATATTTTCCACGTCAAAGAAGTTGTACAGATCATGAGAATATATCCCCATGGAGGGCACTCCCATGCCGCTCGCCATAACGGTGAGCTGCTTGCCCTTATATTCGCCCGTGAAAACGGGTATTCCGCGTATGTTGCTTATTTGCTCTATGTTTGAAAGATAGGTCTCCGCTATGAATTTCGCGCGAAGCGGGTCGCCCGGCATAAGCACCGTTTTGGCTATCTGCCCCTTGTCTCCGTCTATAAAAATGGATGGTGTGGACATGTTTTTCGTTCCGCCTTTCCGCGCCGCAGCGCATACAATGTTTGTTTATACTATATTATAAATGCGTTTTGCGAATTGTTCAAGAATTTGATAGAATCTGTTTATGATAAAAAAAACCGTTCCCAAATACGAGCTGGTGCGCTGCGCGCGCAAAAGCATAGGCATATATATAAAGGAAGGCGTTGTGACGGTGCGTGCGCCTAGGCGGGCTTCGGTGCGCGCCATAGACGCGTTTGTGCTGTCCAAGGCGGATTGGATAGCAAAGCACAGCAGCGCCCAGCGCGAAAGGCTGGCCGCGCGGGCGGAGTTTTCGGTGGATTATGGGGATTGCGCGCCGCTTTTGGGCAGGGAATTTCCCATAGTGGCTGCGGAGGGAAGAGCGGGCTTTGACGGCGAAAAATTTTCCGTGCCGCGCGGCATGGACAGCGCCGCCATAAAAAATCTGCTCACGCTGGTGTATCGCGATGTGGCGGGCACCTATCTCAGGAACCGCACGCTGCAAATTGCCGAAAAAATGAACGCAGCCCCCACGGCCATAAGGATAAACTCGGCCAAGACGCGCTGGGGGAGCTGCGGCGGTAAAAACAGCATAAATTATTCGTGGCGGCTGATACTGGCGGAGCCCGCCGCCGTGGATTACGTCATAGTGCACGAGCTGGCGCACACTTTCAGGCACGATCACTCGCCCGCCTTTTGGGCGATAGTGCAGCGGTACGTGCCCGATTGGCGGGAACGGCGGCAATCGCTCCGGCGTTTGCAGGAGCGGCTTTCGCGCGAGGGATGGTAATACCCTACGCTTTGCGTTTGCGGGACATATTGGCAAGCGCCAGCAGATAGAAGAGCGCGGCGGTGCCGATAAGCACTATCACGCATAACAGCGCGGTAGAGGTATAGTCGCCATAGGAAAATTCCACGCCCATGCTGAGCTTGAAGTCTGTCACGGCACTTGCGGGCGCGCCCGAGAAAACCTCGGCCATGGGTTTTTCCATGAATATATTGCGGAACATAAGCGCGGAGTAGGACACAGGAAAGGCCTTTATTACAGACTGCACGCCCTCGGGCAGGCTGCCTATGTTTATGTACATGCCGGTAAGAAAACCTATTAGCGTGCCTATCACGGTGCTGGCCGTGCTGTAGGCGTTCATCGTTTTGAAAAAGCTTACTATGAAGAAAACTATCGCGCTGCTGGCCAGCACGGAGAGCAGTATGGTGCCAAGCGTCATTAATATAGCCTCGGGAGAGAGCAGCGCTCCGCCGTTTGCCACTATGTATATCTCACCTATAACGAGGGCAACAAGGCTCATTATAACGCCAACGCAAAAGGCGGAGGCTATGTAGCCGCCCGATATTGCGCCGCGGCCTATGGGCGAAACGGAGAAATCCTTGTACATCTTGCGCGCCCTGTCCTCCACCATCACGCCGAAGGCGCCCAGCGTGGAGGTCATGGAGATAACGGCCAGTATGCCCGCTATTATCCAGCCGTTCATAAGATCGCCCGCGCCCGCGACCTCGGGCAGCCCCTCCTTCAGCACGTCGCCCAAAAAGAAGGCGTACAGCGCTATTATGATGAGCACCGCCAGCAGCGAGAAAAATACCGAGGTCTTGTCCCGAAAAAATATCTTTAGATTGCGGCCGGTAAGCCCGGCAAACGCGCTGTTTTTATTCGTTTTCATCAGCTTCTTATATCCTCCCCCGTAAGGTTTATGAATACGTCGTCCATACTGCCGCGCGCCACCTCAAAGCCGGCTATGTGCTCCGCCACACCGTTTATTATGGGCAGTGAATCGGCGGTGTTCGCTATGGGCACGTTTATATTGCCGCCCGACTGCGTGTAGGCTATGCCGCGCGTGGAAAGATAACCAAGCACCGCTTGCTCCGCCTTGGGCGTGAGCCGCAGCATATCGCTTGCGTAGCGCTCCTTTAGCTGGGCGGGCGTGCCCTCGGCCAGTATGCTGCCGTGGTCTATTATGGTCACGTTGTCCGCCTGCGCGGCCTCCTCCATATAGTGCGTGGTGAGAAAGACCGTCATGCCGTGCTCGCTTTTAAGTGCCAGCACCGTTTCCCACACCTTGCGCCGCGTCTGCGGGTCTAGGCCGGTGGTGGGCTCGTCCAGAAAAAGCAGGCCGGGCGTATTTATGAGCGCGCGGGCGATATCCGCGCGCCGCCGCTGCCCACCCGAAAGCTTGCCGTAGGGGCGGTCTATAAACTCCATAACGTCCGCCGCGTCCGCCGCACGCCGCACGGCCGCCTTGCGCTCGGCGCCCGAAAGACCATAAAACCGCGCCCTCAGTGCCAGATTTTCGCGCACGGTGAGCTGTGTGTCCAGCACGCTGTCCTGAAAAACTATGCCTATACGCGAGCGTATGGCCGCGTCGTCACTGCCCACGCGCAGCCCGTCCACCGTTATACGGCCGGCCGTGGGGGCAAGCTGTGTGGATATCATATCTATAGTGGTGGATTTGCCCGCGCCGTTTGGGCCGAGGAAGGCGAACAGCCCGCCCCGCTCCACGGCAAAATCTAAGCCGCGTACAGCCGCCACATCGCCGTAGCTCTTTTTGAGTCCGGCTACCTCAATCATCTTTTCCATCGTTTTTTCCCTTCATCTTTCCCATGTCCCTTATATTCCGTATGGTGCGGTTTATTTCGTCCACGTCGGATTTGGTTTTTATCATCATTATGAGAACTGTGCCCGCGTATACCGCTGCCGACATCGCCACGGCTACAGCTATGGCGTCCGATGTGAGCGGCACCACGCCAAAGGCGGAGCCCAGCCCCAGCACCACGGCCAGTATCACGGCCATATCCATTGCGGAGCGTGCCAGCTGTGTGGAAACGGGTATTTTGTCCGTAAAAAACAGCGCCACGGCTATTATCATTGTCATGGCCATAAGCACCAGCACCGCAATGGCATTCACCGTGCCCGTGATATCAAATAACGAAAGCACGGTGAATATAAGCATAAGTATAGTGAAGGAGGTGCAGGCCACGCTCACGTACATCTTGAATTTTTCCATCTACTCACCCCCCAGCATATTGAGCTTGTCCTTTAGATCTTGCACGTAATGGCGGTTTATTATGAGCTTTTCGCCGTTTGAAAGCTGCGCCTCCATGCGCCCGTTTATAAGTACGCGCACGCTTTCCAGCACGCTTACATTGAGTATGCAGGCCTTGCTGACGCGCACGAAATGCGTGGCCGCCAAATTGTTTTCCATTTGAGAAAGCGAAGCGCTGCACTCGTACACGTCCTTTTCCGTATAGGCGAAGGTGCGCCCCTCCACGCTCTCAAAATAATATATGCCGTTCGGCGCGAGGCTGTATGTGCGGCCGTCCCTCCTGCCCGCTATGGAAAAAGAATATGTGCGTATCTGTTCCACCAGCTTCTGGAGCCGTTCGTCCAATATTCCGCATTTTATTGTTATCTCAACCTCGCCGTACTCCGGAGACTGGTCTATTATAAGCTTCATACGCCGCCCTCCCTGTGTATTTAAAATATCATCGGCTTAAAATATGCGCAATACGTTCGTCTGCCAAATGCATATTTGAGCCGTGAGATGCACAAAAGCATAAAAAAAACGGCTCACGCCGTCGCTTTTTATCTAAATACAGCTAATTTAAAGATATCGCGTCCGGCGGCGCGGCCAAGTTCAGGCCGTCCGTTATCCAGCTCGGGAAATGGTAATGATTAGGGAAAAGAAAGGCGAGTACGCCAAGCGCACCGATTATGGCGAACACAATAAGCAAGAAGCGTACCGTGTGTAGCGCGCCTATGTGCGTATGCACGTGCTCTTTGGAGTAAAGCGGCTTATACAGCCGGTGCGTATTGTTGCTGACTTCCCTCATACCCTTACAGCCCCTTTTGCAATTCTATATTATAAATATAAACGCGCACAGATATTTTTATTCGCGTTGTGTGAAAAATATATGGAAAAATCATGGAACAGGGCTGTGTGATGTAACGCCTGAGCGGCTATTGTTACAACTGAAAAAACGTGAGGCAGCCAAAAAAATGGGTTCAAAAAAATTATTTGCGCGGCGTAGTGCCATTTTTGAAGTTTATACTATGGCATTTTGTTACATGCAAAACAGTTTTGTGTAACGGAAAGATGGCATTTTGTTCACAAATATGTAACGCCGACCCAATAATGTTACATTCTTTACAAACATATAAAAAGATATGGCTTTTTTGTGAACAAAGCATTATATTTTAGTTGTTCCCCCAAAAACTTACATTTCACGGCGGGAACGGCGAACTCTAAGCGGCGCATGGCCGCATAAGCATAAATCAATCAAAAAATAAATACACTAGGAGGAACGATCACATGGCTCGTTTTAAGGATTTCGTAGAAACAAAGGATTTCACAAAGGAAGAACTGCTCCAAATGATAGACATAGGCATCAAGCTCAAGAAGGCTATCAAGCTGGGATATTATCCGCAGCTTATGAGGCACAAGGTGCTGGGCATGATATTCATGCAGTCCTCAACGCGTACCCGGGTTTCCTTTGAAACGGCGATGGCACAGATGGGCGGCCACGCGCAATATCTCGCTCCCGGCCAGATACAGCTGGGCGGCCACGAGACCATCGGCGATACGGCGCAGGTGCTGTCCCGCCTGGTGGACATACTGATGGCGCGCGTGGTTACGCACAAGCAGGTGACAGACCTTGCGAAATACGCCACCATACCCGTAATAAACGGCATGAGCGACTACAACCATCCCACGCAGGAGATGGGCGACCTCACCACCATAATAGAGCATATGCCCGCCGGCAAAAAGCTGGAGGATATGAAAATAGTGTTCGTGGGCGACGCCACGCAGGTTTGCTTCTCCCTTATGTGCATAGCCGCCAAGATGGGCTGCGAATTTGTGCAGTACGGGCCCAAGGGCTTCCAGCTTTCTGAGGACAGGCTTGATTTAGGCCGTGAAATGTGCAAGGTTTCGGGCGGCAGCGTGCGCGTGACCGAGGACGAGGACGACGCCATAACGGGTGCCGACATAATATACACGGACGTATGGTATGGCCTGTACGAAGCGGAGCTTTCCGAAGAGGAGCGCATGAAGACATTCTATCCCAAGTATCAGGTGGATATGGACATGATAAAGAAGGCCGCGCCCACCGTTAAATTCCTGCACTGCCTGCCCGCGACAAGGGGCGAGGAAGTGACGGACGAGGTCATAGATTCCGAATATTCCGTTGTTTTCGACGAAGCGGAAAACCGCCTCACATCCATGCGCGCGCTGCTGGTTTCCTTCATACAGCATCACAGCGAAATAGACAAGGCCGATTTCGACGAGGAAATGGCAAAGCTGAACGCATTTTTGCAGGGCAAGTAAAACTATCTCGCATGGTGTATAGGATATTCCCTTTTGGGGGTACCGCGTCCCCGAGCGGTGCGCGGTGGAAAGGAGTTAAATTCTATGGTAAAGAAAAAGAAGCAATTCAGGCTGTTTGACGCGGTGCTTGCCGCTGTTTGCATAGTTCTGGTGGTTGAGGCGGCCGCTCCGGCGGCTGCTATAGGCCCTATGCAGTACCTGTGGTGGGGCATAATGCTGGTGGCGTTCTTCCTGCCCTACGGCATGATATCCGCAGAGCTGGGAACCACCTATGACGATGAGGGCGGCCTGTATGACTGGGTAAAGCGTGCCTTCGGCCGCAGGAACGGTTCTCGCGTGGCATGGTACTACTGGGTGAACTTTCCGCTTTGGATGGCGTCTCTCGCCGTTATATTTACAGACATATTTATTTCGGCCACGGGTGTAGAGATACCAATAGGTACTACGCTGGTAGTACAGCTGGCGTTTATCTGGTTCATCATTCTAATGAGCAACTACCGTGTGAGTCAGAGCAAGTGGCTTATAAACCTAGGCACATTTGTAAAAGTGGCACTCATGGTGTTGGTGGGCGGCCTCGGCATATACGGTGCGGTAACGCAGGGCGTTGCGCAGTCGACCGTGGACATATCGCCCCTTATGGGCATATCTTTCGTATCCATAATACTGTTCAACTTCATGGGCTTTGAGGTTGTTGCCACCTTTGCGGGCGATATGAAAAACCCCAAGAAGGAGATTCCCAAGGCCATTGTTATTGGCGGTATACTGATCGCCGTGTTCTACCTGTTTGCTTCCTTTGGAATAGGTGTTGCAATACCTGCAAACGAGCTTTCCACATCCAGCGGCTTTATGGACGCCATAGCGCTGCTGCTGGGTACTCCGCAGGGTATAGTGATGGTGATAGTTGGCCTGATGTTCATGTTCACGCTCATAGCCAATCTGGCAAGCTGGAGCTTCGGCGTAAACTATGTGGCTATGTATGCGGCGCGTGACCACGCGATGCCCAAAGTTTTCGAAAAAGAAAACAAGCAGGAGGTGCCATCAAGCGCCAACATTATAAATGGCGTGGTGGCATCCGTAATAGTTATGGTGGCAACCGTTATGGCAGAAAATGGCGGCAATCTGGACGCGTTCTGGACGCTGTTCGCGCTCAATGTGGTAACGCTGCTTATGAGCTATCTGTTCCTGTTCCCCGCCTTCTGGAAGCTCAGGAAGGAAGATCCGAACCGCGAGCGGCCGTATAAAGTGCCGGGCGGAAAAGGACTGGTTGGTATAATGACATTTGTACCGCTCATACTGCTCATACTGGCTATAATATTCAGTATGCTGCCCTTCAACCCGGATACGGGTATGCTGGAGCCGGATTGGACGCTCATAATAGGCGTACTGGCGGCCGTTGTGATAGGCGAAGTGATAGCGGCGATGAGCGTGGCAAAGGCCAAGAAGCTGGGCTTGCCGGACAAGGAGATAATGAGCGAGCATCAGAGTGAATAACAAAGATAAGACTGCCGGGGGCGCGGAAAACCCCGCGCTCCAAGGCAGCTACATAAAACATTTAAGAGAATGAGAATAATATATAAAAAGGAGAGTAAAATACCATGAAAGTATACAACACTACCCCCAAACAGGACGGTTTCAGGATGCCGGGCGAGTTTGAGCACCACGAAGGCTGCTGGATGATATGGCCGCAGCGCCCGGATAACTGGCGCATGGGCGGCAAGCCCGCGCAGAAAGCCTTTGTGGAGGTGGCCAAGGCAATAAACAAGTTTGAGCCGGTGACCATGCTGGTGAACGAGGATCAGTATGAAAACTGCCGCGGCATGATACCCGCGGAGATCCGCGTGATAGAAATGAGCAACGATGATTCGTGGATACGCGATTGCGGCGCTACCTTCGTTGTGAATGACAAAACGGGCGAGGTGCGCGGTGTGGACTGGCGCTTCAACGCCTGGGGCGGTCTGGTGGACGGCCTGTATTTCCCTTGGAACAAGGACGATGAGGTCGCCCGCAAAATGTGCGATATAGAGCGCAAGGCCGGCTACCGTCTGGCCGAGTTCGTGCTGGAGGGCGGCTCCATACATTCCGACGGCGAGGGCACCGTGCTCACAACGGAGGAGTGCCTGCTGTCAGAAGGGCGCAACCCCGACATGACCAAGGACGAGATTACCCAGATGCTGTGCGAGTACATGGGCGCGGAAAAGGTGATATGGCTGAAAAACGGCATATACCTTGACGAGACGAACGGCCATGTGGACAATATCTGCTGCTTCACAGAGCCGGGCAAGGTGCTTTTAGCATGGACTGATGACGAAAGCGACCCTCAGTATGCCATTTCAGCCGAAAACATGAAGATACTGGAGAACGAAACGGACGCCAAGGGACGCAAGCTGGAGATCACAAAGATGTACGTGCCCAGCCCCATACTCATCACAAAAGAGGAGGAGGAGGGTGTGGACGCTGTCGACGGCACACTGCCCCGCCTTGAGGGTGACCGGCTGGCCGCTTCTTATGTGAATTTCTACATAGCAAACGGCGGCATAGTGCTGCCCGCCTTCGGAGACCCGAACGACGAGCGCGCCGTTGAGACGCTGAAAAAAGCTTTCCCCGGTAGGGAGATCACCACGGTTTACGCGCGTGAGATACTGCTGGGCGGAGGAAACGTGCACTGCATAACGCAGCAGCAGCCCTCCGGCAAAAAATAACCCCCAAATCCCCCGGCAGACCCGGCGCGCCGATAGATGGCGCGCCGGATAAACTGCCAAAACTTCCCGAATATAATTCAAATCGCACATTACCACTAAAAAATCGATATGGCGCGTAACGCGCCGCGGGAGACGGCCTATGCTCAGGTTTTCAATTGAGTGGGCAGCGGAACGGGCGAAGGAGGGTCTCTTATTGTAAAACGTATTTCATTGGGCGAAATGCGCGAGGTTTTGTTTTTGCCGGAAATGCGGCAATATATTGCAACATATTATAGGAGAAAATACGCATGAAAAAACATGGAAGAAAGCTAAGATTGGCCGTCTGCCTTACTCTATCCGCCATGATGCTGCTGGCGGCGCTGCCCGCGTCCGCCGCGATGGAGCAGGCCGATATCGTGCTCAAAAACGGTGTGGTATACACGATGGTGAAGGAGGGCGACAGCGCGCAGGCGGTTGCCATAAAGGGCGATACAATAATATATGTGGGAGACGACAAGGGTGCGGAGGCCTACATAGGCGAGGATACCGATGTGATAGACCTCAAGGGCAAGATGGTGTCGCCCGGCTTTATGGACGGTCATATACACGGGCCGGGAATGTGGCTGGAACGCCTTTTCGCCATAAACCTTGAAGGGCTTTCCACAAACGAGGAATATCTAAAGGCGATCGAAAAGTTTGTTAAAGCCAACCCGGATATGGATGCCTACACGGGCGGCACCTTCATGCTGAACGCCTATCAGCAGGCGGACGGCTCAAATCCCGGCCCGCAGAAAGCCGATCTTGACAAAATAAGCGCAGACAAGCCAATCGTGGTGAACGACACCTCCTACCACTCTGCCTGGGTGAATTCCAAGGCGCTTGAGATCGCGGGAATAACTAAGGATACGCCCAACCCCACCGGTGGCATAATAACGAAGGACGAAAAGGGTGAGCCTACCGGCTTTCTTACAGACTCGGCAATGAATCTTGTTACGGATAAAATAAAGGCGGAGTATACGGATGAGATGTATCTTGAGGCCATAGAGGCTTTTCAGGAGGAGGCGAACTCCCTCGGCATAACGGGTATAACCAACATAATGGGCGCGGCCTCGCTGCCTGCGCTGGATCCCGCGCTGTATACAAAGCTTGAGCGAGACGGAGACCTCGCGCTGCGCATGCGCCTTGTTAACACGGTGAACCCCGGCACCACGCCGGAGCAGGCCGTCAAGGAGACGAAGGGGCTTGCCAAGCTGGATTCGGACATGATAAAGACGGGCACGGTAAAGCTGTTTTACGACGGCGTTACGGAGAGCGGCACGGCCGTCATGATAGAGCCGTACCTCGCCGAAGCGGGACAGGGCGATGGCTGGAAGGGCGAGCCTGTGTGGGACGAAAAGGAATTTGACGCGATGGTGGCCGCGCTCGACAAGGAGGGCATACAGGTGCACACCCACGCCATAGGCGACGGCGCTGTACGCGAGACGCAAAACGCCTACGCGGCGGCCAAAAAAGCCAACAAAACAGACGGTTTGCGCCACACCATGACGCACGTTTGCGCCATAGCCCATGACGATATAAAAATAAACGCAGACCTCGGAATAGTGAACGCGCTGCAATTTTTGTGGATGTACGGAGATCCGCTGTATGAGCTGGAGGCGGCGTTCATAGGAGAAGAGCGCGCCAAGGCCATGTACCCTGTTAAGGATATGATAGAGGCGGGCTGCATAGTATCGGGCGCGAGCGATACACCGGTGACGGGCTACAACGTGCTGGAGGAGATAGAGGTGGGCGTAACGCGCAACAGCCCCTATCCCAAGGAAGAGGATACGGATATGTACCGCTGGCCGGAGCAGGGGCTTTCGGCATATCAGATGCTGGAGATATACACCAAAAACGTGGCATATCAAAACTTTATGGAAGATATGATTGGCACAGTAGAGGTGGGCAAAAAAGCCGATCTGGTGGTGCTGGGAGAGGACATATTGAAAATAGACCCCAAAAAGATATCCGATACCGAGGTGGTATACACGATATCTAATGGCGATATAGTATTTGGAGATTGATACTGCGATAGCAGCAAAGCCAAAGGAGGAAGGTTTGAATGAGCAGAATGGTTATAGCGCTGGGCGGGAACGCGCTTGGAAACACGCCCGCAGAGCAGCTTGAAAAGGTGCAAAACACGGCCAAGGCGGTGGCGCCGCTCATAATTGACGGTCACGATATAATAATATGCCACGGCAACGGGCCACAGGTGGGGATGATAAATCTTGTATTCGAAAAGGGGCACGAGGCGGGTATATCACCGCTTATGCCCCTGGCCGAATGCACGGCGATGAGCCAGGGCTACATAGGCTATCATTTGCAGCAGGCCATAGACGCGGAGCTGGTGAAACGCGGCGACAACGAAACGCCCGTAATAACCATGCTTACGCAGGTGATCGTGGATGCGGATGACCCCGCCTTCAAAAACCCCACAAAGCCCATAGGCGGCTACTATGACGAAGCTACCGCTAAAAAGCTTATGGAGGAGACGGGCTGCAAGTATGTGGAGGACGCGGGTCGCGGCTGGCGCAGGGTGGTGGCCTCGCCCAAGCCGGTGAGCATATACGAGCACGTAACGCTGGCCACACTCATGCGTGATCGCGAAGTTATAATAGCGGGCGGCGGCGGCGGCATACCCGTTGTGAAAACTGAGCAGGGCTACAAGGGTGTGGCGGCCGTGGTGGATAAGGATTTCGCGGCCGAAAAGCTGGCCGAGCTCGTGGACGCGGAATATCTATTCATACTCACGGCGGTGGACAGGGTGGCCGTGAACTTCGGCAAGCCCGATCAGGAGGATATATCCGAAATGACCATCTCGCAGGCGGAGGCTTACGCGGAGGCGGGGCAGTTCGCGCCGGGAAGCATGCTGCCCAAGGTGCAGGCGGCTTGCCTGTTCGCGGGGAGCAAGGCAGGCAGAAAGGCCATAATAGGCTCGCTGGAGCTAGCGGAGCTGGCGCTCAAGGGGCAGAGCGGTACAAGAATAATAATGGGTTGATCGAGAATTTGGTTCACGCAACAAAAAAGCGGGCGCGATACGGCGCCCGCTTTGCTTTACTGATTTTCTTATTCCGCGGGGGGAGCGGGCGTTGCTTCCGGCTCCGTATCCGGTGTTGGCTCGGGCTCGGGCGAAGGCTCCGTATCGGGCGAGGGTGTCGGCTCCGGCTCGGGCGAGGGTGTGGCCTCGGGGTCAACATAGTCTGATGCGCCCTCTATGCCAAGCTTCAGCACCTTTTTGAGCCGTTCGTCTTTCTTTATGTCCGTCGTCACCTCGCAGGGCGTGCCCGGCGCACAGTTTTCGTATATCCAGCGGGCGTCCGGCACCAGCAGGCGTATGCAGCCGTGGGAGCCGGGCGTACCCAAATTTTTGTAAGAGCTCTTGCTCAGCGTGGACGCGTCACGCTCTGAGTACAGTACGGAATGAAAATAGAAATTCCCCACCATTTGCGACCAATATTGCGCGTAGCAATTGAAGCTGGGGAAGTAGCCGAAACGCTTATAGTCATCATCCATTGTATATTTGCCCTCGGGCGTCCAGTTTCCGTTGCCGCCCGTTGTGCAGATCATTATGCGCTCAAGCACGGTGTAGTTGCCCGCCTCGTCCTTCGAATAGGCCCATACCGCCTGATTGTAATAGTCCACCACCAGCTTATATTTGCCCTCGGGCGGTCGTAGCTGGTTTTGCTCGTCTATATACACGCCGTTGTCTCCCACCTGCTCTTCATAGGATGCGCAGGAACCGGGCGCATACTTTTCCGCCCAGGCCATGCTGTATTTCGCGGGCACGGGTTCTGGCGTGGGTGTGGGCTCGGGAGTTGGGATGGGCGTGGGGGTTGGCTCTGGTGTGGGGCTGGGCGTAGGCTCGGGCGTGGGTGCCGGTGTGGAATCGGGTGTGGGTGCCGGCGTAGGTTCGGGCGTGGGGGAGGGTATGGGAACAGGGCCCTCGCTCGTTTTCACGCCAACTATTTTGAACACATTGCGAAACAGCGTGCTCATGCCGTCCATTATGTCCTCGCCCAAAGGTTTACTCGGCGGCTGGTAGGTAGACGCTGGCGCTGGCGCGGCTTGGGCGCCGGACTCCGTGTTTACGCCAACGATATTAAAAATGTTGCGAAATAGCGTGCCAAAGCCGTCCGGGATGTCCTCAGAAGCGGTAAAGCTGCACGCTGCCAGCACGCATACGACAAGCACCAAGCAGATCACTGTTTTGCGCATAATATTTTCAACTCCGATGAATAAATATTGATACTATTATTTTACATTTGTTTGGGTACAAATGCAAGCGAAATACCGCTTATTATAGCTTTTTCTTACGGTTGGGCGTATATTTTTGCAAAATGAGAAGCAAACGGAAAATCAACCGCATTTGTCCGTGTTTTTGAACGCTTTACCCGTATTCAGTACAACAAGCGCGATAACCAAGGCTGCGATGCCCGCTATGCCTGCGGGCTCCAGCGCCTCGCCGAAGCAAACAACTCCCGTGAGCGTGGCCACAACGGGCTCCACCGAAGCCATTATGGAGGCGCGGCCGGGCTCCACGCCCGAAAGCCCCTTTGTATACAGCGCGTAGGGCAGCAGCCCGGATATAACGCCGAACAGCAGGAGCAGCGGCAGCAGCGAAGCGCCGGCCGATACCGCGCCGGCATCGCCCAGCCCCGCCAGCGGAGTTACGCCTATGGAGGCGAATATGAATGTGTAGGCGGTAACGGTGAGCGGATGGTAACGCTTTAGCGCCACCCTACCGAATATGCTGTACAGCGCGTATAAAAAGCCGGAAGCCACGCCGAAGAAAATGCCCGCGCCGGCGGCGGCATTGGCTCCGCCCAGCACGCCCGTCACCAGCACACAGCCGAAGAAGGCCAGCGCCAGCGCGGCCGCCTTTCTGCCCGTGAGCTTTTCTTTGAAAAAGAGTGCGGACATAAGCGTCACGAATATGGGCGCGGTGTAGAGCAGCACGGCGGCCACGGAGAGCGAGGCCATTCCTATGGCCGTAAAATAGCAAAAATTGAACAGCACGAAGCTTATTATGCCCGTGCCTATGAAATACCAGATATCGCGAAGGCGTATCTTGAGCAGTGAACGATTTGTTATGAGCAGAAAAGCCACGAGCAGCGCGGCGGAAACATAGGCGCGCGCGGCTACCATTTGCATGGGCGAAAGCCCAACGCCGGAAAAATAGCGCACGAATATGCCTATTATGCCCCACATAACGCCCGCCGCTATTATGCAGATATAGTTTATACCAATACCATTCTTCCCCGTCAACGCTCCATCCTCCGTTGGTAGTATACCATCGGCGCAAGACTTTTGACAACGCGGCGGTTATTTTGTTATACTTTTTTTGTATAATATTCGAAGGGGAGGAAGTGCATTGGCGGAGACGCGCGCAAAAAAGCATAGAGAAAAACGAAGTGCGGTGGGCAGGAACCTGCTCGTAAAGGTGCGCGAATCGCTTACTTCCGTGCTGCCGATTTCCATAATTGTCCTAATACTGAATTTTACGGTGGCGCCCATGCCGGCGGGCACCGTTGCGCTCTTCGTTGGCGGCGCCGTGCTTCTAATACTGGGCATGGGGCTTTTCACGCTGGGGGCGGATATGTCCATGATGCCCATGGGCGAGAGCATAGGCTCCCAGCTCACAAAATCCCGCAAGCTGCTGCTGCTGGTGGGCGTGTCCTTCCTCATAGGCGTTATAATAACAATAGCCGAACCCGATCTTCAGGTGCTGGCGGAGCAGGTGGCCTCCGTGCCCTCCATGACGCTCATACTGGCGGTGGCGCTGGGCGTGGGGCTGTTCCTTGTGCTGGCGCTGCTGCGCATCGTTTTTCAGGTACAGCTAGCGAAATTGCTCATAATATTCTACATTGCGCTCTTTGTGCTGGCGGCCTTCGTGCCCAAGGATTTTTTGGCCATGTCCTTCGATTCGGGCGGCGTTACCACCGGGCCTATGACTGTGCCATTCATACTGGCGCTCGGCATTGGTGTGGCGGCGGTGCGCGGCGGCAAGAGTTCCCGCGACGACAGCTTTGGTCTGGTGGCGCTGTGCTCCATAGGGCCGGTTATGGCCGTTATGCTGCTGGGCATGCTGTTCGGCTCGTCCGGAGCGCAGAGCGCGGCGCATGAAACGGTGAACATTTCCGGCTTTGGCGAGCTGCTGGCCGCTTTTTCGGCGGGCTTCCCAAGATATTTGAAGGAGGTGGGCATTGCGCTGCTGCCCATTGTGGCTTTCTTCGTGATCTTCCAGCTCGTATACCTGAAGCTGCCGCGCAGCCAGATATTGAGGATATCCGTGGGGCTTTTATACACATACCTTGGCCTCGCGCTTTTCATGACGGGTGTGAATGTGGGCTTCATGCCCGTGGGAAACTACATGGGTCAGATGATAGGCGGACTGGAATATAGCTGGATATTGGTGCCGCTGGGCGCTTTGATGGGCTTTTTCGTGGTGATGGCGGAGCCTGCCGTGCACGTTTTGAACGAACAGGTGGAGGAGATCACCGTGGGGGCCATCAGCAAGCGCTCCATGCTGATAAGCCTTTCTGTGGGTGTGGCGGCCTCGGTGGGGCTTTCCATGCTGCGCGTGCTCACGGGCATATCCATATGGTGGTTCATACTGCCCGGCTACGCGCTGGCGCTTGTTCTCACCTTCTTCGTGCCCAAGGTGTTCACCGCCATAGCCTTCGATTCGGGCGGCGTGGCCTCCGGCCCTATGACGGCCACCTTTTTGCTGCCCTTTGCGATGGGCGCCTGCGCCTCCGTGGGCGGGAATATACTCACGGACGCGTTCGGGCTGGTGGCAATGGTGGCGATGACGCCGCTTGTAACCATACAGCTTTTGGGGCTGGTGTACAAGCTCAAGCTGCGCAGCGCGGAGGGCGCGGAGGCATTGGAGCTGGGCGAGGAGCTTGCGGCTGCCGTTCGCGAGACAGAGGACGATATAATAGAAATGTGATATTTTTTATAGTATTGCATTATGCGGCTTGCAGCGGTAGTATAGAAGGCGCGTAGTGGAGCGCAGCATTTTTTGTGTGAGGTTTAGTGAGATGGAGAGGTCACCGGAGGGCGTGAACATTTGTACGCGCAATGTATCTAAAAGGCGCGTGAAAATTTTGGTCACCATTGTGGACAGAGGGCTTGGGCAGCGGGTAGTAGAGCTGTGTACGCGCGAGGGAAGCGATTTTCACCTGTCCTTCATGGGGAGGGGCACGGCCAATTCGGAGATAATGGATATATTGGGGCTGGGCGAAAGCAAGAAGGATATTGTGCTCAGCGTGGCGGCAGAGGAACACCTGCCCGGCATGATGGAGGCGCTGCGGGCAGAGCTGGAGCTGGATCAGCCGGGCGGAGGCATAGCCTTCACAATACCCATATCCAGCGTGGGCGGGCCCATGACGCTGCAATTTATATCGGGCGCGGAGCAGCCCGAATGATTTTTTATAGTGCGAAGCACTTATGGGATGACAGACGAGTTCTGCGCCGTTTAGCGCAGAACATTAGCCTTGCAAAGCGAGGCGTCATCAAATTAAAAGTATTGCTTTTGATATCAGTATTACATGAGGTGAACGAAATGAAGGGCGGATTTGAGCTTGTAGTGACAATAGTGAACCGCGGCTTTGCGGACGACGTTGTGGAATCGGCACGACGAGCGGGCGCGGGCGGCGGAACGGTGCTGTACGCGCGGGGTACGGGCGCGCACGAAGCGCAAAAGTTTTTCGGCATAACCATAGAGCCGGAAAAGGAAGTGGTGCTGACGCTGGTGGCGGCGGAGCAAAAGTGCGAAATAATGAAGGCGGTGTGCAAGGGCGCGGGGCTCACCACGCCCGGGCGCGGCATGTCTTTTTCGCTGCCCGTGGACGAAGCGATGGGCGCGCCGCGCATTTTTGGCGAAGCGGAGCAATAATATACTTTATCGTGACTAAGGCCGCGCTTTTGGGTTTATATTATGAATTGTATATAAGGCAACACCGCACAAACAGGGCAAGCCGTAATCGCGCGCTTTTTTGTGCGATGCTTCGTCCAAAGTGCTCGAAATAGCTCTGCTATTCTTGCGCTTTTGTCCTTGCATAGCGCAAAAAATCATCACGATTCCGGTTACTCTCATTTGTGTGGTATTGCCTTAAATCTAAGAAATGAGGTATAGTCATGGCAGATATTTCCACAATAAATTTTATCACGGTAGACGGCAGGAGCGTGGGGCAGATAAACATATTTGCGCTTTCCACCTGCGGCTGGTGCAAAAAAACTAAGGAATTTTTCAATTCGAAGGGCATAGCATATTCTTATGTGGATGTGGACACCGTGCCCGAGGACAAAGAGGACCTGGTGGTTGATATACAGATGGAGTTCAACCCCAGCGGTTCTTTCCCCACAATAGTTCTGAATGGCAGTGAAACCATAGTGGGTTACGACCTTGACCGCTTGGAGGAACTGGCCGGAGTTTAAGCGCTGCGGCAAAAGAACGCCGTGCGGTGGGCGCGAGTTTGCGCTTTTTTTGAGTTGGGCGGCCGCTTTGTTGACATGGCGAAGGGTTTGCTATATACTGAAGCAAATCAAATGTAAAAATATGTTAACTGAGCTGCGGCTAAAATCACCGAGTGAGATCATAACTGAAAAAAAGGTGCTGCCATATATTGGAAGGCTGGTTGTGTTTGCTTTAGTCTTAACACTTTCGTTTATACCAATCCCATATAAAAAACGGTAACGTTTTTTATAGTGCGAAGCACTTATGGGATGACAGACGAGTTCTGCGCCGTTTGGCGCAGAACATGAGCCTTGCAAAGCGAGGCGTCATCAAATGAAAAGTATTGCTTTTAATTTGATATCAGTATTACATTAAGGCGGGCGGCACATAAATATACCCCAAAAAGCGGAAGGGCGTGTTTGCAAAGCGCAGGATCACTGTGAAGTAAAGTTTGCACGAGAGTTATAAAAGCGCCGTGCAATATAATATAAAAAGGAGTATACAAGTTATGAAGAGCATGAAGAGAAAGATCAGTTTGATACTCGTTTTCGCCATAGTGTTTAGCGTAGTGCTTATGAGCGGCGTGACCACAGCCTTTGCCGCTTACGGCTCCATCTCCATAGGTCAGGGTATTGTTCGGGGCGGAAAAACGGAGGTGCTGGAGAGTGGTATTTCCAAATATTACCCCAAAACGGGTCCGCTTATTGTTAAAATAAGTTCCATTTTCACTGATGTTGCGGCAGACAATGCCGAAATTGTCATAACAAACTCGTCCAACCAGGCTGTTTTCAGAGATCGCGGCAAAAGATACTTTTTGAACGGCACATATGCAATAAATAAGCTGGATAATCTGCCGGTGGGCAAATATCGAATTCGTCTGATATGGGGCGCGGTGGATCTTGGCACGGACGGCTACAAGGATTTCACGGTGACAGCGGGTCAGCATCCCGGTGCAGGGCCGGTGGTGGAGGCTTCTTCCGTAAAGCTAAACAAAACTTCTATGATAATGGAGAAGTTTACCAGCGAGACGCTTACGGCCACGGTTTCGCCCGCCAACGCCACGGATAGATCCGTAACGTGGAAATCCGGCGATACGAAGAAGGCCACGGTGGACAGCAGCGGAAAAGTGACTGCGGTGGGCAACGGCTCCACATACATAACCGCGACGACGGCCAACGGAAAATCGGCAAGATGCAAGGTGACCGTGAAAACCTCGGCGCAATCCGTTAAGCTGAACAAAACCAGCGCGTCGGTGGCGAAGGGGAAAACGGTGCAGCTATCCGTAACAGCCTACGACCCTGTATGCGTATATCCCAAGGCCATCACATGGGTGAGCAAGGACAGAGGCATAGCCACGGTGGACGCTGCGGGAAAGGTGAAGGGAATTAAGGCGGGCAGCACATACATATATGCAAAAACATGGAACGGCGTGTATGCAAAGTGCAAGGTCACGGTGAAGTAAAGCGGCGCACGGCAGGGCAATAAAGTTTGGATGCGCGCGGCAGGCTTTCCGCTTACCGCGCGCTAAAAATGTAATACGCCATGAAAAAATAAATGAGCAGGTGGGGAAGAGAGTTTTATGGATAGGGAAGCTGTTGCGAAAAAGTATAGAGAGATAAAAGAGATTGCGGAGGCGGGGGGCTACAGGCTGCATCCGGACGAAGAGTTTTGCATGGGCCTCATAGCGGGCATACTCAAAAACGACGCACGCTATGGTCTGGAGGCTTGCCCCTGCCGCTTGGTGCGCGGCGAGGCGCGGGACAATCTGGATATAATCTGCCCCTGCTATTATAGGGACGATGATCTGGCGGAGTTTGGCGCCTGCTTTTGCGCGCTCTACATAGGCGAAAATTTTGACAGCGCGAGGCAGATACCGGACAGGCGGCGCGCCGAAAAGGCGAAGAGGGAAGCTCCGGCGGAGCTGAAGCTGGCGGGCGCACCGCTCAAATACCCGGTGTGGCGCTGCTCCGTTTGCGGATATCTCTGCGCAAAAAACGACCCTCCCGCAAAGTGCCCGATCTGCAAGGCGGCAAGCGAAAGATTCGAGCGCTTTATGTAGGCCGCTTTGGCCGTAGAGCAAATTAACTTAACATAGGTGATCATCTTCGGCAAAATTAGCCCCATACTTTGTTGCCAAAACTTGCCATATATGCCGATATGCCTGCGTTTTAGCGCCTTGTCTGGAACTGATTTTGCTCGAACCTGACACTACCGATATTAAGTTAATTTGCTCTAGCGACAAAGAATTTTACGCATAAATGGAGTGTTTACAGCTTGTTAAATCAATGCACACGAATAGTTCATAGTTGTGCGGTATAGTATAGATACATCCTGAATCCGCCGCAAGGCGGGAAACAATATATCCATCCAACACTAAAAAGCCCTCCTCCCCCGGAGGGTTTTTTATTCTTCGACCGGCAAAATCTCGTACAGCACCGTTTCGAGTATGGCTATCATGGAGATGCGCGAGGTTATATCCTGGCTGTTATATTTTATTTCGTCGGCAAAGAGGTAGAAATTTATGTCGCTCATCATTTGCGTCATGTTGTTGTCCGCGCGGGTGAGCGAGACCACCTTGGCGGCGGTGTGCCGCTTTATGTGCTCTATCATGTCTATTATACGCTTGTTCGCGCCAGTGTAGGAAAGCACGAAAACAAGGTCGTCCGTCGCTATGCGCTTTAGCAGTGAGGAAACCTGATAGTCCATGGAAACCAGCTCCGCGTCATAGCCCAAAACAAGGAATATATGGCGGGCGTATTTCGCCACTTCCACGGTGAGCCCGTAGGCCAGTATGTATATTTTGGGGTGCTTCAAAAGCGCCTGCTTTAGCGCGTCCACGCTCTCTTTTTTGAGAACGCGCACCGTTTCTATTATGTTTTTGAGATACTCCTCGCGATAACCCTGATTTTTCATGGTTTGGGGAATAACGGCGTGCTCCACGCTGTCATCCGTTAGCTGCAGCATGGCTATAAACTGGTTGTAGCCCAAAAAGCCCAGCTTCTTCACGAAGCGGAACACTGTGGTGGTGGAAATAAAGCATTCGTGAGCGAACATGCGTATGCTCATCTGCTTCACTCTGTCCATATTTTTAACTACAAAATCAAACAGCTTTAACTCTGTATCGTTTAAGCTTTTTACGTTTTCCGATGTGAACTCAAAAAAATCCTTTGTCATGGCGACCCCCTTCCGGGCGAGAAGCTATCTACAACTAATAAGTTAGCATACAGGTCGCCTTACGTCAATATTCGCGCCGCTCATTTGGATGATATTCCCATCCGCAATCGGCGCTGTATATCATTTGCGTGCTCATACCGCCGTCTATTGTTATGTTTTGGCCGGTTATGAAGCCCGCCTTGTCGCTCAAAAGGAAGAGCGCCGCCTCCACAATGTCGTCCGGCCTGCCCACGCGCCCGGCGGGGTGCTGCAAAATATCCGCCTCGGTATATTCGGGCGTATAGCTTTGCGCGCTTTGGTAAGCGCCCGTATCTATCCAGCCCGGGCTGATGGAGTTCACCCGCGCGCGTCCACGCAGGCTAACGGCCAGCGCGTGCGTAAGCGCGGAGATGCCGCCCTTTGCGGCGGTGTAGCTCTCCGTGTCCGGCTGAGACATATATGCGCGGCTGGAGGATATGTTCACGATGGCCGCGCCGGGCGCAAGATGATCCTTCAAAAGCAGCGCGAGGTAATAGGGCGCGGTGACGCCCGTGTGCAGTATTTCGTTGAAGCTCTCCCAGCCGCAGCCAGAGAGTATGCCGCCGTTCGAGAAGCAGGCGTTGTTTATGATGTGGTCAACAGCTTTGAAGCGAGTGAGTACGGCGGCGGAAAAATCCTCCACGCACTGCTTTTCGGCAATGTCGCCACGCGAGAACATTATATTTTCGAAGCGCAAAAAAGAGGCGGGTGGAGCGTTTTTATCTATAACGGCGACATTTGCGCCGAGCTCTAAAAGCGCCAGCGTGAGCGCGCGGCCTATGCCGTTAGCGCCGCCCGTTACAACGGCTGTCTTTGCTTCCATAGCGTCATGCCTCCAATTTTTCGGGTGTTTTTTTACTGCGCCGCGTTCTAAGTATTATGAGGCCGGCCACCATTATTATAGCGAATATGGAGGCGGCCAAAAGTCCGGTTTTAAGGCCGGTCTCCATGAGGGAGCCGCCCGTGAACCAGCTTTGCATGCTTGCGAACATGCCGTTTTCAGCCGCGCCCGAAACCAACCCCACCACGGCCGGACCTGCCGAACAGCCAAGGTCGCCCGCCAGCGCCAATATGGCGAACATGGCCGTGCCGCCCGCCGGAAAGCCGCGCGAGGTGAGGCTGAACGTGCCCGGCCACATAAGACCCACGGAGAAGCCCGCAAGTGTGCAGCCAAACAGCGAAAGCAGCGGTATGGGGGAGAACACGGCCAACATATAGCTGGCCACGCACAGCGCGCCCGACACCAAAAGAGCGTTTTTGAGGTTCCACTTAGCGCCCCACAGCCCGTACATCGTGCGGGATATTCCCATGAAAAGAGCGAAGGCGCAGGGCCCCAGCAGGTCGCCCACCGTTTTGGAAACGCCCAGCCCCAGCTCCGCGAAGAGGGAAGCCCACTGGCTCATGGCCTGCTCCGAAGCGCCCGCGCACACCATGAATATGAGAAACATTATGAACAACTTGCGCGAAAAGAGCTTTTTCAGCGGTATCTTCTCGTGCTCGGAAACAAGCGGCATAAGCGGCGCTTTTGTGAATAATATGAGCGCGGCTATGGGCACTATTGCCCACAGCGCGGGCAGCATGTTCCAGTTCGCCAGGCCTATGGTGTTGAAATACAGCGTGGATAAAAGCACCACGGCCATGCTTCCCCAGCAGTAGAAAGAATGCAGCAGGCTCATGGAGGCGGCCTTCTTGTCGCCCGGGAGCGCCTCTATTATGGGGCTTACCAGCACCTCTATTATGCCGCCGCCCACCGCGCTGATTATTACGGCGGTAAGCAGTCCGGCGTAGGCATCGCCCGCGATCATGGGGAAAAATCCCACGCCCGCCAAACCAAAGGCCGCGCAAGCGCAGGCTATTATGGCGGAGGCGCGATAGCCTATCTTGTCCACAAACTTTACCGAGAGAAGATCCACGCACAGCTGCACGCCGAAGTTTATTGATATCAGCAGCGCTATTTGATCCAGCGTTATGCCGAACTGGCGTTGGAACGTAACAAAAAGCAGCGGCAATAAACCATTTACCGCCGCCTGTGTAATATAGCTAAGATAACAGCTCAGCTTTGTTCTGGTGTAGCTTTGCGCCATAAACAAACCCTCAATTCCCATTTTCTATACAATCACTCGTACAGTATAGCAAAGCCCCTTTTTTTTTGCAAAGAATTTTGGGGGAAAATACCGCTAATATATGTAAAAATACTATGGGCGGTATTGCTATATAAAAACATTTTTGATTGAGAGGATAAAAAACGTCCCGGGAATTGGCGTAAGGCCTTCCCGGGACGATCTATAGAACAAATAAAGTGTATATACACCTAAAGCTGTGCCCCAATCAGATCACGGCTTTAAAAAGCTTTATGGTTTCCTTGAGCTCGGCGGGTTTATCGTGCAGCTTCAATATGGTGCTGCCCACGAAGGCACCGTCCGCGCCCGCCTCCATAACGGCGCGGTAATCGTTGGGTGTATATACACCAACGCCGCAGTATATCTCGCGCTCTATGCCCAGACTGCGCAGGTACGAAACGCAGTCCGTGAGAGTGGGGTATTCTGCGCTCACCTTATCCTCGGGCGCGAAGGCCTGCATGTATATGAATCCGTTGGCGGATACGGCGGAGTCTATTTCCTCCTGCTTCATCTGCCGCTGCACATAGCAGGAAACGCCCAGCCCGGCGGCTATGAGGCGGTTCTTTATATCGTCATTTTTGAGCCCCACGAATATAACGTCCCTAAGCTCGTTAGTCACGCAAAAATCTATGAACTTATCTACGCCTATATCCTCCACGGTGTTTTCGTATGCCAGCACGATCACCTTTGTCTGCGGCATACTCTTCTTTATCGCCACGATGTTGTCGAGATATTTGTCGTAATCGGCGCATTCCCTCAGCGCGTGCGCCATTCTGCCCGATATCAGCTCGCTCTCAAGATAGGGGTCGTGCGAGGGTATGTCCACCTCTATTATATCGCAGCCGCCCTCGCCGTATATTTCCGCAGTTTTTTTGCTTTCCTCAATAGTTGGGTACCCGTTTGACAGGTAACATATCAGTTTCATTTATATCTCCTCTTTACCAAATTTCTTTAAACAATGCCGCCATCTGCTCCGGTGTGGGTATCACCGGGTTCGTCTTTGTGCAGCCGTCCGCCAGCGCCATTTTGGCCATCTCGGCCGTCATGGCTTCATATTTTGCGCCGTCCTCCACGTATTCGCTTATGCGCGGCTTTATCGCGAGATCGGCGTTCAGCCGCTCCACGGCCTGCGCCATATCAGCAACGCCCAGCTTTTCGGCCAGCTTTGCATAGCGGGCCTCGGCCGCCTCGTTCGCGCGGTTGAAGCGTATCACATAGGGCAGCACCACTGCGTCCGCAAGGCCGTGCGGCAGGTGGAATATGCTGCCCAGCGTGTGCGCGATGGAGTGCGTTATTCCCAGCGAAACATTTGTGAAGGCCATGCCCGCTATCATGGAGGCGTTCAGCATACTCTCGCGGTATTCCAAATTGTCGCCCTCCGCACAGGCCTTGGGCAGATACTCGAAGATATCTTGCGCCGCCTTTACGGCCAGCACGTCGCTCACGTAATTGGCGCGGTTTGAAGCGTAGGCCTCAAGCGCGTGGGTGAGCGCGTCCATACCCGTTTCGGCCGTTATGCCGGCCGGCATGGACGCTGTGACCACGGGGTCGCAGATCGCCACGTCGGGCATCATCTCCATGTCGCCAATGCCGTATTTTAGGCCGGTATCGTCGTCCGTTATCACCACGCTGCGCGAAACCTCGCTGGCTGTGCCGCTTGTGGAGGGTATGCAGGCAAGCCTTGCCTTGGCGCGCAGCTTGGGTATCTTGTTGGGGGGAACTATATCCGCCAACGTCTTTAGCTCCGGGTGCTCGTAATACACCCACATGGCCTTGGCAGCGTCCATAACGGAGCCGCCGCCCAGCGCTATTATCCAGTCGGGCCGGAACTCCAGCATCTTTTCCGCTCCGCGCATCACCGTGTTGAAGCCGGGGTCCGGCTCCACGCCGCGAAGTATATCCGTTTCCATACCAGCTTCGGCGAGATAATCGCAAATTTTGCCCTCTATGCCGTTGTTTTTGAGGTAGGGCCCGCGCCCGGTAACTATGAGCGCGCGCTTACCGTTAAGCGTGCTTAAATGCGCGAGGCAATCCGCGCCAAACATAAGCTGGTCTCCGGCCAGCTTCATTGGTCTCATCATATCAATTAATCCTCCGAAAAATTTTCAGTCCTTGAACGCCCTCACAAGTGCGGAAGTAAGCTCAAGCGATATGAGCTTCGAAATATCCCCGCCCTCCTTGAGGCTGGAGCCGACGATCGCTCCGTTTGCCGTTTGAAGCTGCCGCTTTATGTTGGCCGTGTTCACCCCGCTGCCCGCAATCACGGGCAGGTCTACCACCTTTTTGGCGCGCTCTATTATCTCCATGGGCGTTTCCGCTCCTATGTGCGTTCCCGTAACTATTATGGCGTCCGCGCCGCTGTCTTTCGCGGCTTTGGCCGAATCCTCTATTGAAACGTGGGGCAGCAGCAGGTGAGTGTGCTTCACCTGTATGTCCGCGAAGATCTCCACATGCTCCGCGCCTATGTTCTTTCTGTATAGCATGGCGTTATGCGCGCAGGGCTGTATTATTCCGCAGCCCGAATATTCCACCGTGTCCACGAATACGGGCAGCCGCACGAAGCCTGCGCCCACGGCCAGCGCCGTTCCCAGCGCGGTCTTATAGTCGTTCATGGCCGCGTCTATGCCCACGGGTATGCGTACGCTCTTTGCCACCAGCGCGCTTATTGCGGCCAGCGCCGCCGTCTGCTCCACCGCCAGAAATTCCGCGAAGGGGGAATCGCCCATATTTTCCACTATTATTGCGTCACAGCCAGCCTGCTCGAGCGTTTTGGCGTCGGCCAAGGCCTGCTCTGTTATTTTTTCCATATCGCCGCAATATGCGGGCGTGCCCGGCAGCGCCAGGCAGTGCACCATGCCAATTATTGCGCGTTTACCGTTTTCGAAAAGCCTGCTCATTTACCTTCCTCCTTATCCAGCTTGTATATTCCGTCCAGCACCACCTTGCAGAGTGTCTCCTCCGCGCGCGTGCGTTCCTCGCCCTCCAGCACCTTTTTGAGGTTCTCAAGCACTGTCACCATTGTCACCACGCAGCCGCGTATGCCCATGAGCCGCGCCAGCGTCAGTATGCAGCTGCTTTCCATATCTATGCCCACAACGTCCAGCTTTTTGAGCCGCTCGAATGTGGCGGCGATATCCGTACCGCGCTCTGCGGACAGGCGGGATTCGCGCATTTGCGAATAAAAACCGTCCATCGTGCAGGTTATGCCGTTTATGTATCCCTCGCCCGCCTCGGCCACCGTTTGGTTCATGAGGTTCAGCAGCGAAAGATCGGCAACGGCCGGGTAGCTCAGAGGAACGTAGGTAGCGCTGGTGGATTCCTCGCGCATGGAGGCCAGCGGTATTATAAATTTGCCCAAAAGATCGTCTCGCAGCGCCATGGCCGTGCCCATGCGAACGGCCACCTCCATGCCGTTTGCGTACATCTCCTCCATTGCTATGGCCGCCGAGGGCGCGCCTATGCCGGTTGAGGAAATGGTCACCTTCACGCCCTTGTAAAGACCCGTGTAGGAATTGAACTCACGCGCGAAGGCGTGGTGTACGGGCGAATCCAAATGCTTTTTTAGCATATCCACTCGCCAGGGGTCGCCCGAAAAAATAACGTATTTTGAAATAGTATCGTCTACCTTCATGTATAATGACGGCATCTATTTTCCCTCCCTTATAGCTTTATATTTTGCGTAACGCTCCGCGAAGGCGGCGGAGTCCGGTATGTTTGTGAGGCAGCCCGCCCTCTCCAGCACGAAGGAGGCTTGCACGCTGCCCATCTCGCAGCACTCGGCGGGCGTTTTGCCTTGCAGATAGCCGTATAAAAATCCGGCTATATAAGCGTCGCCCGAGCCCGTGGCGTCCACTATGCTCTCGCAGGGCATAACGGGCAGGCGGCTCTGCTTTATGCCCTCCGCCGTTTTCTCAAAGCAGAGGCTGCCCTCCGCGCCCAGCGTGACGGCGATCACCTCTGCCCGCCCCTTTGTGAAAAGTTCCGTTATGCTGGACAGGCCAAATTCCTGCTCTATTGTGCGCTGCTCGCTCTCGTTGGTGAAAAGTATGTTGGAGTAGCAGAGTATTTCCCACAAAAAATCGTGCGGGAAAGCGTCGAGGTCGGCCTTCATACCGAACACCAGCGGCAGGCCTGCCTGCTTGCAGCGATCGAAAAACTCTATGTTGTCCTCCCGCGCGGCCACGGTTATTACTCCTATGCCCGCGTTTTGGAATATTTCCGGTTGCAGCGGGCGGGCGTATTTGCCGTCCATGGCGCCGGGGTAAAACAATGTTACGTGGTTGAACTCCGCGTCTTCTATGAGGTAACAGTTGGAGGTGGTTTCGCCCTCCACCACGCTCAGCGCCTCCGTGCCCACGCCGCTGCGCTTGAGGAATTCCGTAAAGCCCAGCTCGGCGCTGTCCTCGCCCACGCGTATGCAGGGCATTGCGGAATAGCCCAGCTTGGCCAGCGCGCAGGCGATGTTCACAGAGCAGCCGCCGTAATATACCTTCGCGTTATCCGAATTTTCCACCAGCGAGGTGTAGCCCGGACGCAGCGGGGTGTATGTGTTTATTATTCTGTCCATGCTCACGTATCCGCTGGTGAGCACATCATATTTTTTCACTGCTTCGCCTCCTTCAGCCTGCCCTCAAATTCGTCAAGCCCTATGACCGTGCCAAGGTACTTGTGTATATCCTCAAGATGCACGCGGTTTACAAGCTCGTCGTTGGTGGCAACGCATTCGCGTATTACGAAGACGTTGTAATCCAGATAGTATGCGTCCGTCACGGTGGCGCGTATGCAGCAGTTCGTCTTGGTGCCCACCACAAAAACATTCTCTATGCCGTTCTCGCGCAGCACCAGATCAAGATCGGTGCCGAAAAAGCCGCTGTACCGCCTTTTCTTTATAACGTAGTCCTCCGGAAGAACGGATAGACGCTTGTCTATCGCCTCGCCGCCGCTGCCCTCTATGCAGTTGGGTCGCATATTCGTGAGATTTTTATCCGGCTTGCCCGCGCGGTAGCAGTGCTGCATGAATATTATCAGCGCGCCCCGCGCCCGCGCCACGTCTATGGCCTGCCGTATGCGGGGAAGTATCTGTTCGTTTTGCGGATAAAACACGAGGCCGCCGGGGTCTGTGAAATCGTAAACCATATCCACAACTATAAGTGCGTTTCTATTCATTCTTGAGCCTCCTCACATATACCTTGCGTGCCTGTATTATGGAAACCACGGCCAATATGGCGATTATCACGAAGTAGGGCATCGTTTTGAACAGCCCGGAGGAAGGGCCCGCCGATATGTTCATATTTATGGCCAAAGACTGGCACAGGCCAAACAGTATGGAGTATATCGCCGTAATGCCCGGCATGCCCTTGCCGCAGAATATGGCGGCGATGGCTATAAAGCCGATACCGGCGGACATACCGTTTGTGAACAGCGCCAAGCGTTCCAGCGCCAGGTTTATGCCCGCAAGGCCGCAGAACAGCGCGCCTATCAATACCGCGCCATACTTTATGCGGTTGGTCTTTATGCCCACGCTGGCCGCCGCTTCCTCGTTTTCGCCTACCACGCGCAGATATACGCCGAATTTCGTTTTGAACATTATGAGCCAGGTCACGAATATCATCGCTATGGCTATATAGGTGAGCGGTGAATGCCCGCTTATTATGCTGCCCAGCACGGGTATGTCCTCAATAAAGGGTATGTGCACCTTCATAGCCGCCACGTCCACCAGCTGGTTAACGTTTATGTTGGGCAGATTGAGCGATTTCAGCGCGAAGGTGGTTATGGAGGTGGCCAGCATGTTTATTGCCAGACCGGTTATGATGGGGTTGCCCTTGCGCGTTATGCTCATGGCGGAGAAAATATAGCCGAAGGCCACGGCGATAACTATCGCGGCCACCACGCCCACAACTATGCTGCCGCTGAAAAGCACGAACAGAACGGAGGAGAAGGCACCCATAAGCAGCATGCCCTCAAGCGATATGTTGAGCACGTTCACCTTGTAGGCAAAGTTGCCGCCCAGCACGCAAAACAGTATGGGCGCGCTGTTGGCTATCATGTCAAAGAGTATCCTTTCAAAATTCACGCTTCCACACCGCCTTTCACTTTTTTGCCGTTCATCTTGGCAAGCAGTTTTTTCATCCAGCCCGTTTGCGCGTTCACAAAGTCTATGGCAAGGAAGAGTATCATTATGCCTTGTATTATGCCCACTATCTCCTTGGGCACGTTGGAGAATATGCTTATGGTGTCCGCGCCCGTTTTGAGCGCGGCGAAGAATATTGCCGCTATTATTATGCCTATTGGGTTGTGCCGGCCAAGCAGCGATATGAGCATACCGTCCCAGCCGAGGCCGGGCGTGCCGGAGAAGTCCAGCGTGTATTTAAACTTTTCGCTCAGCATGAAGCCGGAGCCTGCAAGGCCTGCCAGCGCCCCGCTTATTACCATCATATACATTATCTTTTTGCGCACGTTCATGCCCGAGGTCTCCGCGAACACAGGGTTTTGGCCTATGGCCGTGATCTCGTAGCCGAAGCGCGACTTTGTCATCACGAAATACATTATTACGAAGACCACCAGCACAAGCGGGAAGAAGGCGGTCAGATAGGTGCCCTCTATTTTGGTGAACATGGCGCTTGGCGCCACGGCGGGCGTGGAAACGTAGCCCGAAGCCGGATCGCGGAACACGCCCTGCGCCAGTACGCGCAGTATCTCTATTATGGCGTAGTTCAGCATCAGCGTGACCACCATCTCATTCACGCGGAAGTAGGCCTTCAAAAGCGCGGGCACCAGCACCAGCAGTATGCCCATAACAACGCCGCCCAGCAGGCAGACCGTTATGTGTATGACGGGCGGCAGGCCGGTTATGGTGAAGCCCAGCACGCAGGCGAAAAAGGCTCCGCCCAGCATCTGCCCCTCCACGCCCATATTGAATATGTTGGCCTTGAATGTTATTGCTATGGCAAGGCCGGTGAGTATAAGGGGCGAGGCGAAGTGCAGCGTTTTGATGAAGCCGTCGCCGCTCAAAAGAGTGCTTTGCAGCATTATTCCGTAGGCCTCAAAAGGATTTTCGCCGTACAGCGCGATTATGACACCGCCTATAAGAAAGGCGGCCAGCACCGGCAATATGGAATTGAATATATTAAGCACAAAATTGTTTCGCTTAGTCATCAGATTGCCGCCTCCTCTCCGTTTGTCGATTTGGGAACCACGCCCGCCATCAATAGCCCCAGCTCCGTGGTGTTTGTTTCGCTCTTTTGGACCGTGCCTATTATCCTGCCCTTGTACATAACGGATATCCTGTCGCTCAGCCCCATTATCTCAGTCAGCTCGCTGGATATCAGCAGCACGGCCGTGCCCTGCTCCGCCAGCTTGAGTATCTGCGTGTGTATGAACTCTATAGAGCCTATGTCCACACCGCGCGTGGGCTGGCAGGCGATCACCAGCTCCGGCGAGGGATCGAACTCCCGCGCTATTATTATCTTTTGCGCGTTGCCGCCCGAAAGCTGGGAGACAAAGCCGTCCTTATCCGCCAGCCGGATATCGTATTCTTTCACCAGGCGGTCGCGCTTGGCGTCTATGTTGGCCTTTTGCATGAAGCCGTGGCGGGATATTTCGGGCAGATAGTGGTGACCGGCTATTATGTTGTCGCTTATTGTCATGGAGACGCACAGCCCCTCCTCGTACCTGTCCTCCGGAATTATTCCGATTGAGCGGTCACGTATCTGGCGCGGCCATTTGTTGGTAATGTCCTCGCCCTTGAAGTATATTTTGCCCGCGGTGGAGACCATCATGCCCGTGACTATTTTTATAAGCTCGCTCTGGCCGTTGCCCTCTATGCCCGCGATACCCAATATCTCGCCCCGACGGATGTCTATATCTATGCCGGAAACGGCCTCCTTCCCCAGGGCGTTTTGCGTGGTTATGCCCTTGAGGCTATACACCACCTCGGCGCCGGAGTAGTCCGCCGCCTTTTTCTCTACCTGCAGCACGACATCCCTGCCCACCATGAGCTGCGCCAGCTGCACCTCGTTTGTCTCGCACTTGTTCACCTCGCCCACGACCTTGCCTCGCCGCACTATTGTGACTGTGTCCGCAAGCTCCATCACCTCGCCCAGCTTGTGGGTGATTATAATTATGGTCTTGCCCTGCGCCTTTAGTTCCTTTAGGCTGCCGATTAGGCCGGTGACCTCCTGCGGGGTGAGCACGGCGGTGGGCTCGTCCAGTATCAGCACGTCCACCTCGCGGTACAGCATCTTTAGTATTTCCACGCGCTGCCGCTCGCCCACAGAGAGGTTTTCTATCTTCTGCCCCGCGTCCAGATCGAAGCCGTATTTATCTATTACGCGCTGCACGCTTTGCTTTTGCTTTGCGCCGTCTATGAAGGGGCTTTTGCCGCGCAATATCTCTATGCCCAGCAGCACGTTTTCGGCCACGGTGAGGCTGGGAGCCAGCTTGAAATGCTGGTGCACCATGCCCAGCCCCTTGGCTATAGCGTCCGTGGGCGAATGGAAGTGTACCTCCTGCGCGGCGATCTTTATAACGCCCTCCGTGGGAGCGGACATGCCGTACAGCATGTTCACAAGCGTGGTCTTGCCCGCGCCGTTTTCACCAACGATGGCCTTTATCTCGCCCTGCTCCACCGAAAAGCTTATGTTTTCGTTGGCGGTGAAATCTCCGTAGCGCTTGGTAAGCCCAATCGTTTCGATTATTTTCAAGGATACCATCCCCTTTCCAAAAAACCGGCGTTATACGGACTGCGCCGCGTAACGCCGGTGCGTAGTTCTCTAGGGCTGCTTTACGTTCGAAAGCGTTGCCATATCCAGCGTTTCGCCTATCTGCGCGTTTGTGACCTTTATTTCGCCCGCGCCTATCTTGTCTGAAAGCTCCTTGAGCTTGTCCTTTATCTCCTGCCATTTGGCCTTGGCCGCGTCGTCCGTCTTTATGAAGCCCTCTATCGTGCTGAGGTCAGTTATGCCTGTCGCGCCCGAAGCCAGTGTGTAGTCTACCTCCGTGCCGCCCTTTTGGCCGATCGTGCCCGCGGCGTATTCCTTGCCCAGCTCGTATACGGGCACGTTTGTGTTTTTGAGCACGCTTGTGAGTATGCTGCCCGGCTGGGTGGCGTCCTTATCCGCGTCCACCTGTATGGAGAGCTTCTTTATTTCCTTGGCCTTGGCGTCCACGCCGTCGCCAACCGAGCCCGCCGAGGTGTATACAACGTTCGCGCCCTCGCTGTAGTAGGTTCCGGCCGTGCTTGCGCCCTGCGCCGTATCCACGAAGCCCGCGTCATAGGTAGTGTACATAGTGTAGTTGACGCCCAGCTCCTTGGCTATGTGCTGTATGCCCTCCATAAAACCGAAGGCGAAAACTTCTATTCCGGAGGATTGCGTGCCTCCTATGAAGCCCATCTTTCTGCCGTCCTCGCCCTGCGTGAAGGAATATTGAGCCGTGTCGAAAAGCACCTCGTTGTTTTCGTTCACCAGCGTGCTCAGCGCGCCCGCCAGGAAGGAGGATTCGTTTACGTTGAACATAACTGATATAACGTTCTTGTGTATGGGTTCGCCCGCCTCGTTAAGGTTGGGGTTTGCGTTGAACACTACGAAGGTGGTGTCCGGGAACTGCTCCGCCAGCGGTTTTTCGCCGCCCACGCCCTCTATGAGCGCCGTGAAGTCATACTCCAGCGAGAATATAAGCTTGAAGCCGTTTTCCGCCAGGGTCTTGAGCGTGCCGGGATAGTCTGTGGTGGTCTCCACCACCTTTGTTTCCAGGCCGGTCTCGTCCGCCAGCTGTTTAAGGCCGGTTATGGCCGTCTGGTTGTAGCCGTTGTCATTCGCGCCCGCCGCCGAGCATACAAGCGCCACCTTGCCGTCCGCCGCCGCTGCCGGAGCCGCCGGAGCCGCAGAATTGCCGCCATCGCCGGCTGCCGCGGGAGATTCGGCCGCCGCGCTGCCCGCCGCCGGAGCGGGGCTGCCGCAGCCGCTCAATACAAGCGCGAAGGACAAAACCAGCACTAAAAGAGTACACAAAATAGACCTGCTTTTTTTCATAACAAATTACCTCCGGTTTTTTCACCTGATTTTTAAATTTTGCGGCTTACGCCGTCTTTATTGAACGCACAAATTTATTTTGTACGTATTTGATTTAAATAGAATTTGTATATATCCGTCCTGTAATGAGACTTGAATGTCTCTATGGGTTTTTCCACGCCGTTCACCAGACCCAGTGTTATGCTTCTGAAAAGCAACAGCGGTTCACCCTCGTTCACCTCCAGATTTTCCGCAACTTCCTCGTGCGCCAGCACCGCCTCTATGGTTCTGCGCGCGTTTGTTATGCGCACGCCGTATTCCTTTTCCAGTATTTCATATAGAGATTCCCTGTCAAAGCTGTGTTTCTCCAGCCCGGGGAAGGTGCCGAGCGGCAGATATGTTGTGGTATCGTTTATTGGTGTGCCGTCCGCGTAATACACGCGCTCCAGCTTGAACACCTTCTCGCCGTCCGGCAAGTCCAGCCTGCGTTGGCGCAGCTTATCCGCGCTAAGCACCTCCGCGTTTATTATTTTGCGGCTGGCAACCATGCCGCTGTTCATTATATCCTGAGTGCAGCTTGTCAGCGAAAACAGATCGTAGTTGTGCTCGTCTGTTTTTACGTAGGTTCCCTTGCCCTGTATGCGGTGCAGATAGCCTTCGTTCACCAGATCGTCTATGGCTTTGCGCACGGTTATGCGGCTCATTTGGTATATATCCATAAACTCCCGCTCGCTGGGGATCATTTCGCCAACCTTGTATTCCTCGTTGTTTATCTTTTCAACTATCTCGTGCTTCAATAAAAGATATTTCAACACTTTCTCGGCCATAACTACACCCTCTTTGCTATAAACGGCCACGTGCTGCGCTTGCCACTTTAGCGGCGGGCAACACGGCCATATAATGTTTTCAGCATTTGTCACTTGCTGTATGCTTATTATACTATAATATTGCAGAGAATATTTCAACGCGTCCGCACACCAGTTGTCATCATGTCATCATGTTGTTATGACCAGTTGAGTTGATTATATAATCAAACTATTTGCGTGTCAACAAATATTTTATATAAAAAGGGTGTATATTTAAATTTTCGTATATTTTTTAGTGAATGGACATATGGTGCGGTGGGAAAGCTAAAAAAGCCGCATAGCCGCATACTTTAAATGCGGCGATATAGACGGTATGGTGCTATTTTCTGGCGAGTATAACGCAAAAGCTGTAGTATTTGTATAGGCAATCCGCCTCTTTGAAGCCCGCTTTTCTGAGCCAGTCAAGCTGATCTGCAAGGGTGGACGGGTCATCCAGCTTCACGCGCTCGCGCGCTTTTTCTATATCTCCCGAGGGCAGGTCGCTCGCCTGAACGGATTTCCATATGCGGTCATAAAATGTTGCTTCGATAGCCGGGTGAGGGCTCAACACCTGATCCGCGTTCACGAAAACGCCGCCCTCACTGAGCAGCGAAAAGCATTTTGCGTAGAGAGTCTCCTTATCCTCAGCAGTAAGATGGTGTATGGACAGGGCGGAGATTATTATATCAAACTTTTCATTGAAACAATGTTTTGTGTAATCCGCCGCTATATATTCGAAGTTTTCATTGCCTGCGAAGCGCTCCTTTGCCACGTCCAGCATATCATCGGAAAAGTCTATGAGCGTAAAGCTGGCCTTGGGGTATTTTTCCAGCACAAATGAGGTAAACAAACCCGTGCCGCTGCCTATATCCAGTATGCGCGGGCTGGGGTTTGGGCAATCTATGACCTCAAGCGGAAGTTTATAAAAATCATCAAAGCAGGGAATTAGCTGCCTGCGCTGCTGATCATATTTTTTTGAAATAGCGTTAAATTGCTGCTTTATGTCCACGTTGCCTCCTTAAATGCCGCGTCCCTCAAAAGACATATCACGGCTCCCATTTCTCATCGCCGTCCGCGTCTATAATGACCACCGTACCGCATTTGGGGCACACAAAAACCTGCACCGCCTGCACAGGCGCTTTGCTTGCCCGCTTTATCATTTCTGTTTTGCATTGCTTACATTCCATATATATCAGTATACCATAACAAACCATATTTTCTCGCGCAGTAAATAAATTTTTTACAAAGCGTATAAAAATTTAACATAATGCCTTATTTGATTGACATGATCGGCCATTTTTATTATATAATGGGCACAGGGGGCGGGGATTTACGGCTCTATGCACACGCCTTTTCGTTTGCCTGCGCGGCCGCGAATATGCCGCAGAGGGCAGCCGATTTTTTGAAAGGACGGCCGTTATGGCAGAGCTTAAAACTATTGCGCGTATAAAGAGCGATTTTCCGTCTAAATTTGGTATACCGAGGCAGAGCGGACTGGTGGAGCAGCTTGACGCGGTCATAATTTTCGAACCGGAATACAGGAACCCCGAGGCACTGCGCGGCCTGGAGGATTTTTCGCATATATGGATAATTTGGGGATTTTCTCAGGCGCGGGGCGGGGAATGGTCTGCCACGGTGCGCCCGCCCAGACTGGGCGGCAATGCCAGAAGGGGCGTTTTTGCCACGCGCTCGCCCTACCGGCCAAACCGTATAGCCATATCCAGCGTGGAGCTTGCGCGCATAGATCTGGCGGCGGAGAATGGGCCGCTCATATATGTGCGGGGCGCGGATATGCTGGACGGCACGCCCATCTACGATATAAAACCCTATCTGCCCTATACGGACAGCCATCCGCAGGCCACCGCAGGTTTTGCGGCTCCGGCGGAGCCGTTGCTAAAGGTGCATATACATCAAAAGTGGCGGAAATTGCTTTCCGAGGAAGATGCGGCCGTGCTGTGCGCGCTGCTGGCGCAGGATCCCAGACCGGCCTACCAGAGTGACGCCAAGCGTATTTACGGCATGGAATACAAGAATTTCGAAGTGAAATTCACGGTGGCGGGCGACGCGCTCGAGGTGGTGGAGGTATCGCTTAGCCGGTAAAATCTACAGATGCGTCTCCAGATAGGTATGCAGGCTTGTTTCGCGCGGCAGCCCCAGCTTTTTGCGTATGTTTAGACGGTGGTAATCCACCGCCTTTTGTGTTATACACAGCTTTGCGGCGATCTCCTTGGAGGTGTCGCCCTCCTTCACCAGCACGGCCACCTGCAGCTCACGCGGGGTTAGCGCAGACATCGCGCTGTCCCGCTTTTTTGTTATGGGGAAAACTATCTCGGTTATGAGGCCGTTAACGAAATCCACGTCCTCCGCGCGCACCGTCTTTTTGAGATATTCCAGCGAGGGGCGAACGAAGCGCTCCACATTGGCCGTTATGGTCTGCTCCAACGCGTCGCGGTTTCGCTCGCTCTGCTTCAATATGTCCAGCAGTATCTCGTTTTGCTTTTCCAGTGCCTCAAATCGCTGCGCCAGCTCGCTGAGGTTTTCCGCCATGCTGTTTTGAAAGGTAACGTCGCGAATGTATTCTATTATTAAAATGACCTCTTCGCGCGTGTTCAGCACAGGTATGGCGAACAGCTGATGCCAGCCAAGCTCGTTGTTTCGGCGGTCATAGCGCACCACGCTGGTTTCCGGCTGCTTGCTCTGTGCCGCGCGCAGCGAGGGGCAATCCTCGCAGGGGGTGCTGCGCGCATGGAAAAATTCGTAGCATTTGCGGCCGGGGAACAATGTTTTATCCTCGTATGTGTGGCGCAGGCTGGCGTTTATATACCTTATGTTCAGCGAACCATCCAGCACGCTCACGCCGTCCTGTATGCTCTCCAGTATAGCCTTGAAAACGTCCGGGCTGTCGAAGAAATTCCGTTCGTTCTCTATTGTTAGCTCCTTGCTGAAATCGGGTGTGAAAAGCCAGCCCGAACTGTATTTGGAATGCTCTGCCATGTCGCTGTGCCTCTCTATGTCGTTATGCTGGTATCAATATATTTTATACCAGTACAAAAGTCAAGCGTTTGCTAGTAAAAAGTGAAAAATTTATTTATAAAATACTAGTTTTATGCTGGTAATATATAGGTGTTTTTATGGTGTTGCCCGGCTGAAAATACTGCAATATATTAGATGTATTAAAAGATATAACAAATCTTTTTACGAAAAAAACAAAGGAGAGATAAGAATGACCCAGGAATTGCTGTTCACACCCATAAAAATAGGCAACAAGACCGCGCCAAACCGCATAGCCATAAACGCTATGGAGTGCTGCGACGCGGACGACAAGGGAAACCCCACAAAGCGCACCTACGAGCGCTATGAAAAGCTTTTTGAGGGCGGCTCCGGCTTTATTGATCTGGAGGCCATAACCGCGCAGTACGACAATATTTCGCGTAAAAACCAGTTGAGCATATTGCCGCACAACCAAAAGCCACTCGCGGATTTCGTGCAGCATATGCGCGGCATAAACAAGGACGTGGTGCTGGTTTTTCAGCTGACGCACTCGGGAGAGATAAGCCACCCGGAGTTTTCGCAGCGCATACGCGTAACCGAGCAGCCGCTCTACGGCTATGAGGACGCGCGGCAGATAGGCGAGGACGAGATAAAGCGCATAATGGACGAGCTTGTGCTGGCCGCCAAAATAGCGCACGATGCGGGCGCGGACGGCGTGGACCTCAAGTTCTGCCACGGCTATCTGGGTTCGCAGATACTCCGCCCCTTCAACAGACACAACTGGAAATACGGCGGAGCGTGGGAAAACCGCCGCCAGTACGCCTTCGATCTGACGGAGCGCGTGATAAAAGAGGTGAACGATCCGAACTTTATAGTGGGCTCCAAGGTGTCCATATACGAGGGCTTCCCGGGCGGGCAGGGCTGCGCGGGCGCGGATACCGCCGTCATGGACCTCACGGAATCCATTGACCTCATAAAGGGGCTGGAAGAGCGCGGCGCAAAGTATATTATACAGTCGGCAGGTTCGCCCTCGCACACGCTGGCGCTTTCCCAGCCGGACAAGAAGCTGCCCGATTACGGCTATTTGCACCAGTATTTCCAAAAGGTGTGCCGGGACAATCTAAAGAAGGAAACGGCGGTGATAGGCTCTGCCTACAGCATATTCCGCAACGGCAAGGGAACAAATTTCCAGGCGGTGGCGCCGGAGAAAAACAGCCTGCGCTTCTGGGGCAACAAAAACATAGAGGAGGGCGTGGTGGACATGGTCTGCCTGGGGCGCCAATCCTTCGCCGATCCATACGTGGCCAAAAAGATGATGGAGGGGCGCGAGGAGGAGATAAAATGGTGCACGGCCTGCGATAATTGCATAGAGTTTTTGATCCGGCAGGAAAATGTGGGCTGCTCCACATACAACCCGCCCTACACGGAGCGTATGAAGGAAATACGCGCTGAAAAGGGACTGCTTAAAGAAAAGCATACCTGATACGCAGATAAAAAGAACCGCCCCCGCGAGGCGGTTTTTTTTGGCTGTGCCGCTAAATGGTGATATAATAAAATAAAATGTGTATATCAACTTATGGAGGAGCGACATGGAAGCAAAACATTTTTTGAAGCTTATGCGAGAGGTGAAGGACATGGCCTTCGCCACCATAGCAGAGGACGGGCGACCCACCGTGCGCATAGTGGACGTTATGCTGGTGGAGGAGGACAGGCTCTATTTTTTGACGGCGCGCGGCAAAGAGTTTTACGAACAGCTCATGGAACAAAAATTTGTCGCCATAACGGGCATGACCAAAAATTGGGAAATGCTGTCCTTGCGCGGAAGGGTGGAGCGGGCGGATCGGTCGCTGCTGGATGCTATTTTTGAGGGAAACCCATCTATGAAGGAGGTTTACTCCGGTTCCAGCCGTGATATATTGGACGTTTTTTGCATATGCGAGGGGCAGGGAGAGTATTTTGATCTTTCGAAGAGCCCGATTTACCGCGAGACCATATTGCTGGGGGGATGGCCGGAGCGGTTAAAGGGCTACGAAATAACGGATGTGTGCACCGCCTGCGGGACATGCGCGGAAATATGCCCGCAGCAGTGCATAGAGCCGGGCGCGCCCTACGCCATAGGCCAGCAAAGCTGCCTGCACTGCGGCCTGTGCGTGGAAAACTGCCCGGCGGACGCTATAGAACGCAGAGATCGGTCGCGCAAGGCGGACATCATCTGAGCGATTCCAGCTGCTCGCGTATCCATTTGCGCTGTTTGCATTCATAGGGCAGGCGTGTCCAATATTTTTCCGCCGCCATATAGAATGCGTTCACGGTCATAAACTCGCTGGATATAAGGCGCACGGACAGGTCGTGGTCGGCCGCTAAATAGGCAAAGCCGTGGTTTTTCACCCAAAGAGTGTTGTTGGGGAGGAAGATCTCAAAGCCGGCGGGGCAGAGCGCCAGCTCCAGGTTCACGTCGCTTAGGGAAGCCTCCAGCTTGTCAAGCAGCATATGCAGAATATAGTGGCTGTCCAGCCAAACCTCCCTTTCCAGCAGCGAGGACAGGGAGGATATAAATATCCTTTCGCTTTCCCGCAAATTCAGCAGGCTGCTTTGGCTTATCACTATCCTGTTAAAATCGTTACCGACCACTACCCGCCGCATTTGCAGCGCGCAGTTTTGTGAAAAGGCCTGCAATCTGCGTTCCTCAGCAAATTCCAGCTCTGTATCCGCCATCACCCGCTCCAATACATCCGCAGAGAAGGGTATGAGCGGCAGATCGTTGTGGATTATATACTGGCCGCTGCTTTTGTCAAGCAGGGAGGACATTTCCGCGTCCTGCATGTCCAGGCAAACGTCCCTGGTTTCAAATTTTCTGAACAGCAGGGGCAGGCCGCTTGCCATGTTTTCAAGCGAGGCCTCCATCTGCGCTATAGTTATGGGGTCGTCATACGCGGCGGTATATTGGCTTTGGCGGTCGTGCTCGTGAGAGCAGCCCGCCAGGGAAAGCCGTCCCTTTACGCTGTACATAAAATTGTAGAAGGGCGGCTGCGTATCGTAGGTATAGTATGTCTTGGCGTGCCTCATCAAGAATATGGGCAGCCAGTTTCTGTACATTTGAAATATCTGATCGGCAGAGCGGTTTACAAAAAAAATCATGCAGAGCTCGCCCAGCTCGGCAAAGGAGCTTATTATGCGGTCCTGCAGCAAGGGCGCGGCGGCGCGTTCGTATGCGTATGCGTCCTGCGTGGTGTCGTAGCACAAAAGCGTGCTTTTGTCATCCGAAGCCTCCAAAGCGTCCAGCATATATGAGACGGCGTCCTGCTTGCCGGAGGCGCCGCGAAAAATCTTGTATGTGGCGCTATACAGATCGCCAGTGTCCGCCTCGTGGAATTGACGTTCAAACTCTTTGGAAACCAGCCACGAGGATACCAGCTTGTGCAGATCCTTGCGCTTGGATACTGTCTTTTTTGTTATAGAAGAAAAGAAACGTTCCAGTGTGCCCAGACCGTGCTGTTCGTTTACGTCCAGTACGGCATTTACTATATCGTCGAAATAGGCAGATTTCATGCTGAGCTCAGTGCGGCCGTTCTTCCAGCGGCTTATTACCGTGCGGTCGACGTGCACCATTTTCGCCAGCTGCGTACCCTGTATGTATAGCATATCCATAAGGTAGCTGAGCGGCGTGTTATTTTGTACAGGCATCCTTTATCCCTCCCTAATGCGCTTTCACGTATGTTGTCTAAATAGAAGTCAGGTGTATCAAAACATATGAGTGCGGCCACACTATTTTTCATACTATTGTAACACAGTTATATCACATTTAGCACGTCGTGTCACATATATTTGTATTTTTTCGCGAATGAAATTTGCATAATACAAAATTTGTATGCAGGTAATTGTTTATTTTTGCCGTTGTGATATAATGATACAATATGATGTTCATTGCCGCCACATAATATTTTTTGCGAAACGAGGGGTAAAGCAGCCTATGCAGCTACAATTGGCAACAGATTACGCAATACGTATACTCAGTTATATGCATGACAATGACGAGGAGCTTTCGACCGCCGTAACAATGTCTGAGCAGTTGGGAATAACATATCTTTATTTCATGAAGATAATAAGCCGCCTGAAATCGGCGGGTTTGGTTAAATCTGTGCAGGGCTGCAACGGAGGCTATCGTTTGGCGGACAAGGGAAGCAAGATATCCCTCTTTGATATCGTTGTTATAATGGAGGGCGGCATAAGCATAAACCGCTGCCTGCAGGACGATATGTATTGCTCGCGAAACGCCGCGCCGGATTGCGCCGTGCATAAGTATTTCAAATCCTTGCAGGATATCATAGTGGATAATTTAAAGCGCGCATACATTGGAGAGCTGTGCGGCGAATAGCCGCGCGAAAAATAACCTAGTTAATATTGGCGAAAGGGACGCCGTAAATGATTAAAAATTCCGCATCACAAAAAGCGGTTATTATTGCAGGGGGCGTTGCGTTGTGCTGTGTTACCCTGTTTTTTCTTGTGTTTTTTGCGGGCAGAGTGAGCGGCATAAAGCTAAAGGCAGACACGGCCGAGCTTACTGCGGGAGGCACATTCAGCATAGAGGCGGAGGTGTCGCCCTCCATTGCGTACAATAAAACGCTGAGCTTCTCCTCAGACAACGAGGCGGTGGCCATGGTGGATTCGGCGGGTGTTGTGAGTGCGTTTGCGCCCGGAAACGCCGTTATAAAGGTGGCCGCTGAGGATGGCTCCGGCAAGAGCGCCGCGCTTTGGGTGCGCGTTGTGACGGGGGGCGGCGAAATAAAGCTGCTCACGGAAAATGCGCAGATGACCCCCGGGGAAACGCTGCAAATAGCCTATCGCGTAACCCCGAGGGACGGCGAGGTGGTATGGAGCTGCAACAACCCCGCCATTGCCGAGGTCAGCGCAAGCGGACTGGTGAGCGCCTACCGGCCGGGCGAGGCAACTATACGCGCGGAATCGGGCGGCGCGGCTGAAGAGATAGTGGTGACCATAACGGAAAAGAAGGCTGTAGAAGCCTCCCGGGCGCAGGACGGCGGAGAGGGCAAAAACGCTTCCCTCGCACTGGCGGGCAACATTATGTGCACATACGAGCAGCGCTTGGCGGCGGCCGAGGAGGACGGATTCAACTTTAACGCGCCGCTTGGGCAGGTGGCGGGAATTCTTTCGGGCGTGGATTACGCGGTCGGCCATCTTGATACGCCCGTGGCGCGCTCCTTCCCGTTCGCGGCGGCGGCTCCCCCTGCGGGCGCTCCGCTTTTCAACGCTCCGCAATCCCTTCTGGACGCGCTGGCGGCTTCGGGTGTGGACGGCGTGGCGGCGGCGGGCGGCCACAGCTGCGACATGGGCGCGCAGGGCATAAACGAAACGGCGGAGGGGCTTTCTGCGGCGCAGCTCGGCTATACGGGCATTTTCACCGAGAAGGCGCAGCCGCGCTTTTTGCTGGCGAATGCAAACGGAATAAAGCTGGGCATACTTTCCTACAGTGAATTTTGGAACGGGCGCGAGGCGCTTTTATCCGTAGCGGAGCGCGCCTATATGATAAATCCGCTTTCGGCGGAGCGGGTCATGGCGGACGCAAAAGCCGCGCGGGAGGCGGGCGCGGAGTTCCTCATTGCCTATATCAGCTGGAACGCGGACGGCCCGCAGGTAAGCGAGACGCAGCGTGCTGCGGCCCGCGCCATCGCGGACGCGGGCGTGGACGTTATAGCGGGGGCGCACCCGTACATGGTGCAGCAGGCGGAGTATATAGAGCGCTCGGACGGAAAAAGCACGTTGTGTGCCTATTCGCTGGGCAGCCTGCTTACCAGCGCGGAGGACGCGGACGGCATAATACTGAATTTGGAGCTTGAGCGCGGGGAGGACGGCGTGCAGGTGAAAACGGCAAATTATACGCCCTGCGTAGTATTTTCCGAATATGAGGGCGCCCGGTATGTGGCGCTTCCCATAAAAGACGGCGGCTCGCAATCGGCCGCGCGTATCGCACAGGCGGTGGGAACGCAGCTGGCTTCCGGCATCAGCGGAGGCGGGGGAGATGGAGCGGAGCAATGGAACAACGGAAGCTATCTGATACAGGAAGACTGAGCTATATAGATTGGGTATTCATAGGCGGTATAGCGCTTATTGTGATAGGCTATGTTTTCATGCACGATATTTTGGGCGGCACGCTGCTGGCCCATTACGAGCTGGACAGCTACACATTGCAGGCGCAGGCCTGGCTGGATGGCAAGATGTCGCTAGGGCAGGGCTACAGCTATCTTGAGCTGGCCGAATACGCGGGTGATTGGTACGTTTCCTTTCCGCCCTTTCCCTCCGTGGTGCTGCTGCCGCTGGTGCTAATATTCGGCGGGGACACACCCAACAATTTCGTTATGATGATGATCGTGCTGCTGGCCGTCACCTTCGCCTATCTCTGCTTTAAAAAGCTGGGCGCGAGCAGTACGGCGGCCATGTTTTGGGCGGTGTTCGCCGTGCTGGGCAGCAATATGCTTTGGATGTCCACCATGGGTGGCGCGTGGTTTTTGGCGCAGGGGCTGAATCTGCTGCTCTGCTTTGCGTCGGTGTTTTGCTATCTCACCAAGAAGCGCGCTCTCTGCCTTGCGCTGGTGGCGCTGGCCGTGGGCTGCCGGCCATTTTCCGTTATATTTTTCGCCGCGCTGTTCGCCTTTATGTGCATGGATGACTACGGCGAAGAAAAACCGTTGCTGCGCTGCATAGCCAAAAACCTTAAATATCTCATAATACCCGCGGCGATAGCGGCCGTCTATCTTTGGTACAATTACGCCCGCTTTGGCGACCCGCTGGAGTTTGGGCACAACTATCTGCCCGAATTTTCCGCCGAGGGCAGCGAACAATTCGGGCTTTCCTACGTGCCTGAAAATCTGTACCGCCTCCTCCTGCGTCCGGTGACGCTGGCGGCGGACGGGCGGCTGGAGTTTTCCACTTTCGACGGCTTCATGTTTTTTGTGGCGAACCCCATATTCCTTTCGTGGTTCATATACATAGCCATAGACGTTGTGAAAAAACGCTTCACTGTGAAAAAAGCGGTGCTGTGCGCGGGGCTGGCGGCGACCATGCTCTCGCTCATGGCGCATAAAACGCTGGGCGGCTGGCAGTTTGGCGCGCGCTACACAGTGGATATGATACCTTTTGTGCTTGTCTACCTGCTGCTTTGCCGCGCAGTAAAGCCCAGCCGCGTTGATGTGCTGCTGGGCTGCTTTGCCGTTATGTTCAATCTGTACGGTACATTTTACATGTATTTCGTATACGTATAGGCAATATCGCACAAATGAGAGCAACCGGAATCGTGATGATTTTTTAGGCTATGCAAGGACAAAAGCGCAAGAATAGCAGAGCTATTTCGAGCATTTTGGACGAAGCATTGCGTAAAAAAGCGCGCGATTACGGCTTACTCGAATTGTGCGGTGTTGCCTATAACCTATTCCGCCTCCGGCGCGCCGAATTTTTCGTCATAGCGCTGCATACAGCTCTCTATCACCTCTATGGCGTGCTGGCGGCCGCGCACCTCGTGCACGGTGGTGGTTTTGTGCTCCAGCGATTTATACACCTCGAAAAAGTGCGTCATCTCCTCCAATATATGCGCGGGCAGCGCGTTTACATCGCGGTAGCCGTTATACATGGGATCGCCGAAGGGTATGGCGATTATTTTTTCGTCGTTCTGCTCGTCGTCTATCATTTTTATAACGCCTATGGGGTAGCACTGCACCATAGACATGGGGAATATCACCTCAGAGCATATAACCAGCACGTCCAGGGGATCGTTGTCCTCAGCGTAGGTGCGCGGGATGAAGCCGTAGTTTGCCGGATATACCGTGGAGGTGAAAAGCACACGATCCAGCTTTAGCATACCCGTTTCCTTATCCAGCTCGTATTTGGATTTTCCGCCCTTCTGTATCTCTATAACGCTTACAAAATCATCGCTCTTTATTCTATCCCGATCCATATCGTGCCAAATATTCATATATAAAACCTCTCTTTTTTACTGTATTATCGCGTAATTTATACTATACTATACCAATAACTTACAGCCAATGCAATGACCTCTTTGTAAATAATGACCTACCGCCGCTCTATCTCCACTCCGTTAATGTTGAGCCGCTTCAAAAAGTATTCGCAATACATAAGATTGGGGCTTAGGCGGTATATGCGCAGTGTGGTGAACAGTATGAGCGTGGATCTCGTTAAAAGCGCCTTGCTTATATCCTTGTAATATATCTGCTTTTTCGCGCCTATGGCCGAAACGTATATTATATATTCGGGGCGCACCTTTATTTTCCACACAACGGAGAGCAGCAAAAAGGGAACGCCCAGCGCGGCCAGCACAATGGTCAAAACAAGCGCCAGCGCGCCTATGCTCCGCCATACCAGCATGTTTAAAAGCAGCACGGAAACCAGCAGGAAAAAAACTATGCATATAAAGAGGTACACGCGCGGGTAGCGCACGGTGAAATCCTTTTCTATGTCTATGACCTTGACGCGTTCGTTTCTGGCTGCGTATACTATAAAGTTGACCGCCGCCACAACAAGCACGGCCACCAGCACAAATCTCAAAATATCATTCATGATAGTATTATACACCATTGTGGACTCGCGGAACACATTATTGTCCGCGCCTTGCAAACATTGCTTATAAATAATATAATGAAAACATCAAATATATAGATTCTCATAATAACGCCGCAGGTGGAGCGCAATAATGGAGAAAGAAAAGAAGAAACGAAGCAAAGCGCCAATAGCTATATTAGTCATAGTCGCTTTGGTGCTGGTTACGGGCGTGGTCTGGAACGATATGACCACAAGGCTGGAGGCTGAAGCCTATACGCCATACGGCCAAATGGTGGACGTGGGCGGCGCAAATATGCATGTTTTTGCCACGGGCGAGCGGCAGGCGGGCGATCCCGCCGTTATAATGCTGTCCGGGCTGGGAACGCCCGCTCCGGTTGCGGATTTTTACCCGGTGTGGCGCATATTGGCGGAGGATAATTTTGTGGCCGTGCCCGAAAGGCCGGGCTACGGCTGGAGCGATGGCAGCGGCAAGGAACGCTCTCTCGAAAACATTGTGGATGAATATAAGCTGGGGTTGGCGCAGGCGGGAATAAACCCGCCATATCTGCTGGTGGCGCACGGCGAAGCGGGTCTTGAGGCCGATCTCTATTCGAATATGTACCCTGACGACGTTTATGGCGTGGTGCTCATAGATTCGCTTGCGCCCTCGCTTCTTACGGCGAACCCGCCCTCAACAGGAGCGCTGCAAAGCATGATGCCCGTGCTGAGGCTGTTTGGCGTGCTGCGCGCGCTGGGCACCGTTTACCCGCCCATAATAGAAAATATGTCCTGGGGCGACCGCAACGGCCTCGTTTATCTGAACGACTATTATAGATTTATGGATAAATATTTTTACCAAACGGGCTACTACAACCCCACGGTACAGGCGGAGGCGGGAGCGCTGGCGGCGAACGCCACATCCCTCGCGGAAAAGCCCTTCGCGGGCGACCTGCCCATAACGCTGCTCATGTACCAGAGCGCGCAAATGCCGGACAACATAGACCCAAAGGACGAGGCCGCCGTGACCGCATACGAGGAAGCGCTGGCGGCAAAGCTGACCGCGCAGCAGGCCTGGATAGGCGAGGGTGAAACGTCTACCGCGCGCAAGCAGATAATAACGATGGAGGGCGGGCACTATTTGCATCAGTTTTTCCCCAACGAGACAGCGGAGGCGGTGATCGCCATGCTGGAGGATAGACCCGCATTGGTAAGCGAAAACGCAGAGGCGGCGCAGAAAATGGCGGAGGCGCTGCCCTCGGCAACGCCTCCGCCCGTGCCCACGCCTTTCGCAACGCCCGAAAAGTCGGCGGCACCGGGAGAAACCGCTTCGCCGGCAGCGTTCGCAACCCCTGCGGCGTAAAAAACTTTTGCGTACATAAAACCACCGGCACCGCCGCTTTCGGAGGCGCACGAACGATAAAAAGGATGGAATCTATAGCGGCGCAGGCTCTGATGTATAACAAAAAGCCGTTCGATGCCAAATTGGCGAGAACGGCTTTTATTGCGCTCGGTATTGCCCTACATCAATCTCTGAACCTTGCGAGGTCTATATAGGGCTTTTGCAGGCTGTCGTGCGTTTCGCAGAACACCTGATACAGCTCCTTGTAAAAAGCGTTGTTTTGCGGGTTGGGCAGATATTCCCTGTCTATTTGCAGCACGGCCTCGGCTGCCTGCGCCGCGTCGCCGAATATGCCCGTGGCAAGGCCAGCAAGCAGCGCCGCGCCCAGCACGCCGCCCTCGTCCACCTTGAGTGTATAAAGAGGCAGGCCGTACACATCCGCCTTCACCTGATTCCAAAAAGAACCCTTGGAGCCGCCCGAAACGTGGAAAACGCGCTCTATGTTCGCGCCCGAGCTTTCGAATATCTCGAAGGTGCGCCGGAACTCCAGCGCCACGCCCTCCAGCATGGCGCGCACAAGGTGCCCCACCGTGGTGGAATGGCTTATGCCCACGTAGCTGCCCTTAGAGTGCTGGCTGCCCAGTGTGCGCTCGCCCGCCATATAGGGCATGAAGAGCAGCCCGTCCGCGCCCGGTTTGGTCTGCGCGGCCAGCTTGCAAAGATAGTCATATTCGTCCATGCCGTTTTGTCTGGCATATTTTACCTCATCCTTGGCGAGGTTGTCACGCAGCCAGCGGAAGGCCGCGCCCGAAGAATCGTTGTTGCCGAAGGGTACCCAGCCGGGTATGACGTGGCGCAGGTTCATTATTCTGTCGTCCATTATGGGCTCGTTCGTGTAATAGCAAACCACTGAGCCCGTGCCGTTTATATCCACCACGGTGCCCTTTTGCGTGAGCCCTGACGTATATAGCAAACAAAGCATGTCGCCGCCTCCGCACACCACGGCCGTCCTTTCGCTGAGACCGGTTTCGGCGGCCGCCTCCGCGCAAACATAACCCACGATCTCGCTGGATTGCTTTATCTCGGGCAGCTTTTCCGCGTCTATGCCCAGATTTTTGATTAGCGTATCAGACCATTTGTCCGTTTTTCTGTCCATCAAATACGCACCCGAGGCCTCGGACGGGTCTATGCAGGCCGCGCCCGTAAGCTTATAGTTTATGTAATCCTTGGGCGTGACAAATTTATACGCCCGCTCGTACACCTCGGGCATGTTTTGTTTTATCCATGCTATCTTGAGCCCAAACCAGCTGGGCGCGGGCGGATTGCCCGCTATTTCAAACATCTGCGCGTAATTTTCGCGGCTCTTGAGCTCGCGCGAAATATCCGCGGTGCGTCTGTCGCTGTAGAGCGGCGTATCGTCCACCACCGTTTTTCTGTCCGCCGTTATGGCCGTGCTGCCGTGCATGTGCGCGCAGCAGCCTATTGCCGCTATCTCCGCCGGATCAACGCCGCTTTGCGCAATGATCTGCTTTATGTTCTGAGTGACTATGCCCCACCAAGTGGAGGCCTTTTGCGTTATCCAGTTTGGCTTTGGCGTGTCCACATTGTGCGGCTGGCTGGCGGAGCACACCAGATTTGCGTCCTCGTCATATAAATGCGTGCGTATGCTCTGCGTTCCAAGATCTATACCTATCAAATACTTGCCCATAGCTGCCTCCAAAACATTAGTTGTGATCTCATTTTATCAAAAATCACAATTTATTATAATAACTTCGTCCGCGCCCGCCTTCATCTTTTCCTCCGCGTCCGCCATGCTGCCCAAAAGGCCGTTCGCTATCACCTTCAGCCCGTGCGCTGCGTCCGCCGTTTTTTTGGTATCCGCTGCTGTGGGGAAGGGTATGTCGTAGGGTCTAAAGCCCGTGGTGTCCACAAGGCCTTTTATGCCGCTTTTTTTGGCTATAGCCGCTATTTCGGCAAGCTGCTCCGCGCTCAGCACCGCGCTTTCCAGCACGAAATATACGTCCCTGCCCGCCGCCGCCTCGCAGCAGACCCGCATCTCCTGCTCGGCCTCTGATGTGTAGCCGCTCAAATACCTGCCCACCGCCATAACGACGTAAAACTCCGCCACCTCGGGGTTTATATCCACCTGCTCGGCTATCTCCTCCGCCTTGGCGTCCGCGAAATACGCGCCGGAGGGGTAGCTTATGGCCACGCCAACCGATACGGCGCTGCCCGCCAGCAGCTTTTTCACCAGCGGCACGGAGGAGGGCTGCACCAGCACGCGACCTATGCCGTAGTTCATGGCCTTGAGGCAGATGTTTTCACAGTCCTTATTGTCCACCTTGTAGTTTTGTATGTTTGAAAGTATGAGCTTTGCTTTTATATCCGTGTTTGCCATGTGTCACATTCCTCCGTATCTGCTGAGCTGTCTTTTTATGAATTCCTCCGTTATCTCAAGCGAGGAAACGGTATGTATATTGTCGCAGCCAAGCTCCAAATAACGCTCCACATCACCCAGTGTGCGTATATTGCCCGAGGGGTGTATATCGAACCGACTCGGGAAATTTCGGTTTATTAGCGCCACTTCCTCATACGAAACGCCCAGCTTGGCGCCCGGGTTCACCTTCACGGAAACTATGCCCGCGGCGTCCAGCGCCCTAAGGCAGGCTATCATCTCCGTATCGCTCATGAGCGTGGCTGGTATGACGAAGGCCAGCTTTATGAAGGAATCTCCAAAGCGGCGCATTATCTCCCTCGCCTCGTTTTCTATTATGTCATACTCTCCCGAGAATATGGCCTGCCAATCCAGGCAAACGCAGGTATCACGCACGCCCAGGCTGTGCAGCCGCTCAAGGTCCTTGAGCTTTTTGCTGAGCGTCATGCGCCCCATGGGGTAGGAGACCGCCGCGTGAACGGGTATCTTTCCCTCCAGCAGCTCAAGCGCCAGCGGCACGTATACCATCTCGGTATCAAAGGCTATGGATAAAAAGCCGGAATCACGCAGCTTGTTCACGGCGTTTATAACGTCCGTTTCCGTTTTGGCTATGCCCTGTGTGCCAAAGTGGCATCTTCCCATGAAGACGCGCGCCTCCTCCCGCACCTTGTCGGCAATTTCTTTGTTTTGTATCAGACTAAAGTCAAACATTGTTTCCTCCGCAAATTTAGTTTGTGTGTATATATTTTCAGCTCTTTGCGCCGCTTCTGTTTCTCAATTGATCCAGCACCACGGCAACCGTTATGATTATGCCCGTGATCACCTCCATAACGAAGGGGTCTATCTTCAGATGTATGCCGCCGTTGTTTATGAGCGTTATGAGAAGCGTGCCAAGGAAGGTGCCCAGCACCGTGCCGCGCGCGCCCGAAAGGCTGGCGCCGCCAATTACGGCCGCGGCTATGGCGTTCATCTCGTAGCCCTGACCGCCCGTGGGTACGGCGGAGGAAACGCGTGAGGTAAGCATTATTCCCGCTATAGAGCAGAGCAGCGCCGCGTATATGTATACGCCGTATATGTTTTTGCGCACGTTTATACCGCACAGCTTGGCCACCTCGCCGCCGCTGCCTATAACGTACACATTCCTGCCAAACTTTGTATACTTAAACAAAAGGAATGTGGCAACGCACACCAGTATCCATATTATGGACAGCGCGGGCAGCACTCCGCCCACATTCGTCTGTGCGAAATTGTTGAATTCGTCCGGAAAACCGTTTATTGTTTTGGCGTTGCTTATTATCTTGACGATACCGCGCACGATGGTCATGGTACCCAGCGTGGCTATGAAGGGCGCTATCTTTGTTTCGTGTATTATAACGCCGTTATAAAGCCCCACCAGCGTGCCCGCGCCCAACGCGCAGATTATGGATATGGGTATATCGTAGCCGGCCTTGAGCATGAGCGCCACAACCATGGCCGAAAGCCCGGCCACCGCGCCCACGGAGAGGTCTATGCCGCCCGTGATTATTACTATGGTAGCCGCCACCGCTATTACGCCGTTTATGGAGCCCTGGCGCAGTATGTTCATAAGGTTGTCCTGGTCTTTAAAGTTTGGCGTGGCTATGAGCAAAAACACAAAGAACACAGCTATTATGATAAACAGCATCAATTCTGTTTTGGCCTTTAGCTTGCCGGACGCAGATTTTATATTATTCATTACATTAAACCCCTTTTTTCTACATCATGTTGGAAGCGTATTTCAAAAGCAGCTCCTCGTTCAGCTCCTCGCGCGATATCTCGCCCGATATCCTGCCGTTTGTGATTATGAGCACTCTGTCCGCAAGCCCCATAAGCTCCGGCATATAAGAGGAGATCACGATCACCGCCTTGCCCTCGCCCGTGAGGCTTTCTATGAGCGAATAAATCTCCGTTTTCGCGCCCACGTCTATACCCACTGTAGGCTCGTCGAATATCATTACCTTGGGGTCTCTGCACAGCAGCTTGGAAAGCACCACCTTTTGCTGGTTGCCGCCCGAAAGGTTTTTTACCAATTGCTTTACGGTGGGCGTTTTTATGAGCATTTTTTCTTTATAATCAAGCGCCCGTTCCTTTTCCTTCTTTAGGTTTATGATCCCGCATTTGCTTATGAGGTCGTACGAGGCCGAGTTTATATTGAGCTCCACCGAGAGCGCCGTTGCAAGCCCCTGGTTTCGCCTGTCCTCCGTGGCGAGGCCCAGGCCGTTTTTCAGCGCCAGAAGAGGCGTCATCTTTTTGAACTCCACTCCGTCTATCTCTATGCTGCCGCTCTCTATTTTGTCCGCGCCGAATATGGCGCGCACTATCTCCGTGCGGCCCGCGCCCACCAGCCCGAAAAGGCCCACTATCTCGCCCTTCTTCACATCAAAGGAAATATCTTTGAAGCCCGCGCCCTGCAAATTTTTCACGCGCAGCACCACCTCTTTTTTGGCGGCGCGCTTTATGTTATACATATCTCCCACGTCCCGCCCCACCATGAGGGCGATCAGCTTGTTTTCGTCCAGCGTGTCCGTTTTGTAGGTGCCCACGGTGCTGCCGTCCTTGAGCACGGTTATGTTGTCGCACAGCTCCAGTATCTCCTCCAGCCTGTGCGAAATATACAGTATGCTTACGCCCTTCGCCTTCAGCTTTGCTATCGCGCCGAACAGTATTTCGCTGTCCTCGGCGGTAAGCACGGCGGTGGGCTCGTCGAATATTATCATTCTCGGGTTATCGTTCACCAGCTTGCAAATGACCACCATGGCCTGCTTCGCAAGCGAAAGAGAGCTTATTTTGCTATTCGTGTCTATATGGCCTATGCCGAATTCCTCCAGCATTTTCTGCGTGGTCTCGTGCATGGTTTTCCAGTCTACAATGCCGTTCTTTGTGAGCAGCCTGCCCATGAAAAAGTTTTCTGTTATGGAAAGCTCGCGCGCCACGGCTATATCCTGATAGTCTGCCAGCAGGCCTTTTTTGCCCGCGTCCATCGGATTGGCGATGTGCACCGCCTTGCCGTCGTAATAATAATCTATCTCACCCGCGCTCTGCCTGTGTACGCCCATTATAGTTTTTATGAGTGTGGATTTGCCCGCGCCGTTTTCGCCAACCAGCCCGCGCACCTCGCCCTTGTATATGGAAAAGCTAACGTCCGAAAGCGCCTTAACGCCGGGAAATTCCTTGCTTATACCCTTTATATCCATCAATGTTTCAGGCATGGCGTCCTCCTTTTTTTATATTATGCGCAGGGGGAAAGGCTCCCCCCGCGCATGTATGGCCTTGCTGCTAGTTCCTCTTTAGGGAGGTCGCGTCTATGAGAGATTTATATTCTTCGCTGTCCACATTGTCCGATTTGAGCGCGACGCAGGGTATGTTTACGTCCTTTTCTATGGTCTTGCCCTCAACTACTACGGCATAAGCGCCCTTCACGGCGTCATAGCCCTGCTGGTAGGGGGTCTGCACGACAACCGCGTCTATTATGTTCTTGCGAACCGCGTCGATCGTCATAGCGTCGGAATCTGAGGCTATGGCTGCCATCTTATCGCTGAGACCGTTGTCCTCAACCACCTTGCAGATGCCGTTGGAGCTTACGTTGTTGTTGCCGAAGAAGCCTATGAGCTCGTCGCCGTAGGAGGTGAGCTGGTTTTCAACGTTGGCTATGGCCTTGTTGAGGTCGTTTTCGTTGTAGAGCGTGTCCAGTATCTTCATGTCGGGATAGGCAGCCAGCACGATTTCCTTGAACTTCTCTATCTTCTGCTCCATAACGTCTATGGTAACGGACATGTGCACGCCTATGGTGCCGTCCTGCGGCAGGTTTTTCGCCTTTATGGCTTCAACCATCAGCTCGCCCGCCTTTTCGCCCTGCTCCACCATGTCGCAGTAGTAAAGCGCGCCGTAGTTTTCCGCCGGGCCCTCTATGGGCAGCGAAACGAGGTTTACCAGTATGCCCTGATCGTGCGCCTTTTGAACGTAGGGCACCACCGCCTGCGGCTGTATTGTGGCCATTATGAGCACGTCCGGTTTTTTGGCTATAACGCTTTCGAGCGCCGTTATGTAAGCGTCCGTTTCGGCTTCGGTGGCCGGGCCGGAAAGCTCGTAGTTTATCTTCATGCCCGTTTCCTGCTCAAGGTCCAGGCAGGCGTTCTCCACTCCCACAGCCACGTAGTTGTTCCAATATTCGGATTCCGTGGAGGGGATGAGGAGCGATACGTTGAGCTCTGTTTTGTCCGTCGCCGGAGCGTCTGCCGATGCCTCCGCCGACGCGGACTCTGCGGGCGCGGCGCTTGCGGGCGCTTCGCTGGCCGGAGCTTCACTTGCGGGAGCCGCGGCGCTGGCCGGAGCCTCGCTTGCGGGTGCCGCGTTTTGCGCCGGCGCGCAGGCCGCAACGCCTATTGCCAAAATCACTACCAAAACTGCTACTAATACTTTTTTCATTTTTTCCTCCTATTAGATATGAGTGTATTTATTTCCCGATATACACGGAAACTTGAAATCGTTATATTACTATGTTATTTTGTTATTACATATATATGTAAATTTATATTTTCGCCGTTGCCCTGCTACATCTGGTTAACTTTTTATATCGCGTGATTTTGAACTATACATCGGGTTGATGTTTGAATTAATAGTTATGTAACTATGTCATTACAAAACAGTTTAATATAGTTTTTTTTTATTGTCAATAGCTTTTTTTCGCATTGCTCGATTGTGGAAATATTTCATGTATTGGCCGCTATAATTGAGATTTTATTGACAAGGGCGGCGCCGTGTGGTAATTTTATTGTTATAATGTCATAACATAAATCTTTTGGAGGTCACGCAATGCCCTTTCGCGATGATATAATAGATAAGAATATACCCGTGCCCATGTATTATCAATTGAAAAACATAATACTAAAGGCCATAAAGGAGGAGCGGCTGAAGCCGGGTGACGCTATACCCACCGAGATAGAATTCAGCGAGATGTTTGACATCAGCCGAACCACCATTCGCCAGGCCATTATGGAGCTTGTTATGGAGGGGTATTTGTTCCGCGTGAAGAGCAAGGGCACCTTCGTGGCCAAGCCCAAGGTTCGCCAAGCCTTCGTGAGCCGCATAAAGGCCTCGCACGAGCTGGTGCGAGAGCAAAATCTGGTGCCCACCACAAAGGTGCTGGCCAAGGACATAGAGCCGGCCAGCGAGGAGGTCGCCGAGGCGCTGGGCATAAAGGAGGGCGACAGGGTGGTTTACATGATGCGCCTGCGCTATGTGAACGAGGAGCCCATACTTTTCTCCGAAAGCTATCTGCCCCATCCTCTGTGCAAGGAGCTGCTTGAGACGGACATGGAGGCCTGCGGGCTGTACGAATTTTTGGATAAGGACGAAAACACCAAGGCGGTGCGCTCCACGCGCAGCCTGATAGCCATAGTTGCCGGAAAGTTCGAGGCGGGCATGATGCAGATAGACAGGGGCGCGCCCATTCAGCTCACGCGTTCGGTAAGCTACAACAAGGACGATCTGCCCGTGGAATACACCGTTACCAAATTCCGTGGTGACAGGAATGAATTTATTGTGGAGCTTAAAGAGAATTTTTCTTTTTGTCCGAGGTGAAGAGATTTTAAGCGATTGTGAAACAACAACACAAAAAGATGCTGCCCACGCGGGCAGCATCTCAGACTGTCAAAAAAGCCGCAACCGCAATTCTTCCGAAGGAAGAATTGCTTACTGCGTCAGCTTCACTTGCAAAAATCTCGATGAATTATTAATTCAATCTCGTCTTTTGCAAGTTTCGCTTCCTTGTCTTGCGACATTTTTGAAAGTCTGTCAGTTTGTCGAAAAACTTCGACAAACTGAGGTGCTGCCCTAGCGTGCAGCACCTTTTTTTATACGCGCTTATACAACGCATCGTCCCTATCTAAAATACTTCACGCCGCCCTCTAATATCTTCTGATCGTATTCGCCCGGTACGTTTATTGCCGTGCGATAGGAGGCGCGCTCCGAATGCCCCATCTTGCCGAACACGCGGCGGTCGGCGCTCATTATGCCCTCTATGGCATACATTGAGCCGTTGGGATTGTGCGGCATCGCCATTGTGGGATTGCCCGCTTCGTCTATGTATTGAGTGGCAACCTGCCCGCTCTTTATGAGCGCCTTGATCTCTGCCTCCGTGGCCACAAACCTGCCCTCACCGTGCGATATAGCCACGGAGTGCACCTCGCCCGGCTCGCAGAGCTGCAGCCAGGGCGTGCTGGCGCTTGTCACCCTGGTGCGCACCATGCAGGAGGCGTGGCGGCCTATTGTGTTGTAGGTCAGCGTGGGGCTTTGATCCTCCATATCGCGTATCTCGCCGTAGGGCACCAGACCCAGCTTTATGAGCGCTTGAAAACCGTTGCATATGCCCAGCATCAGCCCGTCGCGGTTCTTTAGAAGATCCATAGTGGCGTCGGCCACCGCTTTGTTGCGGAAGGTGGTGGCTATGAATTTGCCGCTGCCGTCCGGCTCGTCGCCGCCCGAGAAGCCGCCGGGCAGCATTATCATCTGCGCGTTGTGTATTTCGGAAATAAGGCGGGTCACGCTGTCCTCTATATCCGCCGCGCTGAGGTTTTTCATTATGACCACGCGGGGAATGCCGCCCGCCCGCTCAAAGGCCGCCGCCGTTTCGTATTCGCAGTTGGTGCCCGGGAACACGGGTATCACCACGCGGGGCAGAGCCGTGGGGTAGCGGTTCAGCGAAAAGGCCTTCGTCTTTGTTATGGGCGTTTTAACCTCGCCCGCGTCCGCCGTTCTGGTGGGGAAAACGCTCTCCAGAGGCGCTGTGAACTGCTCCGTTGCCTCCGCCAGCGATATTTTTTCGCCGCAGCACTCTATGGCCGCTTCCTCGCGTATCTCGCCCATCAGCTTGAAGGCGGGGTCGTGCAGGTCGGCCGCCTCCACCAGTATTTCGCCGTAGTGCTTTTTGGTGAGCCGCTTTTGGCTTTCGCTGAACAGCTTTATGCCGAGGCCGCTGCCAATAGCGCCCTTCACGGCGCCCAGCAGATAACCGCCGCGGCCGACCGCCCAGGCCGAAACAACCACACCGTCACGGATCAGCTTTTCCAGCCGCTCGTATTTTTGCATGGCGTCGTCAAAATTGGGCAGGCCGTCCTCGTCGCGCTCCAGGCGCATGAGATACAGCTTGTTGCCGGCCGCCTTTAGCTCGGGCGTTATAACGTTTGCCGCGTCCACGGGTGCCACGCAGAAGGAGACCAGCGTGGGCGGGACGTTTATATCGCGGAAGGTGCCACTCATGGAATCCTTGCCGCCAATTGCAGCTATCTTGAGCTGCTTTTGCGCCCAGTACGCGCCCAGCAGCGCCCCGAGAGGCTTGCCCCAGCTTTCCGGCTCATCCGTCATGCGCTCGAAATATTCCTGGAAGGTGAGCCAGCAATCCTTTGTGCTGCCGCCCGCCGCCACCACCTTGGCCACGCTCTCAAGCACGGAGTATGCCGCCCCCAGGAAGGGGCTTTTCTCCATCAAATAGGGGTCGAAGCCGTAGCTCATGAGCGTGGCCGTCTTGGACACGCCGCCCGGCACGGGTACGCGCGCGCACATGGTCTGCACGGGCGTGAGCTGGTTTTTTCCGCCCAGCGGCATCGTTACGCTCAGCGCGCCTATTGTGGAATCGAACATCTCTATGAGCCCCTTTTTGGAGCATATATTGAGGTCTGAAAGCAGATTTTTGAGCGTGTCCGAAAGCTTTTCGCTCACAGGTTCGTCAAAGAGGTTTTTCGCGCCGAACTGCGTGACCTTGGCGTTTGCGTGCTGCGTCGCGCCGTTGGAATCCAAAAATTCGCGCGATATATCCACGATCGCCTTGTCTTTCCAGAAGAGCCGCATACGCGCGTTGTCAGTAACGGTGGCCACGCGCGTCGCCTCAAGGTTTTCCTCCGCCGCAAGAGCCAGCACGGCATCAACATCGTGCTGGCGAACCACCACGGCCATGCGCTCCTGCGATTCGGATATTGCTATCTCCGTACCGTCCAGCCCCTCGTATTTGCGCGGTACCGCGTCAAGGTCTATATCAAGGCCGGGCGAAAGCTCGCCTATTGCCACGCACACGCCGCCCGCGCCAAAGTCGTTGCAGCGTACCACCTTTTTTGTGAATTTGGGGTTGCGGAACAGCCTTTGCAGCTTGCGTTCTGTGAGCGGGTTTCCCTTTTGCACCTCCGCGCCGCAATCCTCTATAGATTTTTCGTCATGCGCCTTGCTGGAGCCTGTCGCTCCGCCTATGCCGTCGCGTCCGGTGCGCCCGCCGATCAGCAGCACCGCGTCGCCGCAGCGGGGCGTTTGCCGCACCACGTTCTCCGCCGGAGCCGCACCTATCACCGCGCCTATCTCCAGCCGCTTGGCCTTGTAGCCCGGATGGTATATCTCGTCCACCAGACCGGTGGCAAGGCCTATCTGATTGCCGTAGGAGGAGTAGCCGTGCGCCGCCTCGCGCGTTATCTTGCGCTGGGGCAGCTTGTGCTCAATGGTATTGTCAAGGCTTTCGCGCGGATCCGCGCTGCCCGTAACGCGCATCGCCTGATACACGTATGATCGGCCGGAGAGCGGGTCGCGTATGGCGCCGCCAAGGCAGGTGGCCGCGCCGCCGAAGGGCTCTATCTCCGTAGGGTGGTTGTGCGTTTCGTTTTTGAACATTATGAGGTAATCTTCCTCGCCGCTGTCTGTTTTCACCTTGCACTTTATGGAGCAGGCGTTTATTTCCTCACTCTCGTCCAGGTTTTGCAGGCCACGCGCAAACTTGGCCTCGCGCGGGTACATGGTGGCGAGATCCATGAGGCAGACGTCCTTCTTGCGCCCCATCTCGTTCCGCGCTTCTATATAGTCCGCGAATACACGCTCCGCGCACTGGGAAATATCGTCGTTGGCGAAGCTCACGTCGTCGAGCGTGGTGAGGAAGGTGGTGTGCCGGCAATGGTCTGACCAGTAGGTATCCAGCACGCGCAGCTCAGTTATTGTGGGGTCGCGCTTTTCGGATTTAAAATAATCCTGCGCGCACAGCATATCCTGCGCCGTCATGGCAAAGCCGCCGCTCGCAGCGTAAGAGGCTATCTCCTCCGCGGATTTTTTTATGAAGCCGGCTACGGTCTCCACGCTGTCCGGCATGGCCAGCTTCATCTCCAGCGTTTCGTATTCTGAAAGAGAGGCCTCGCGCGAATCCACCGGGTTTATGACGTACTTTTTGATCTTCTCTATGTCCTTCGCGCCCTCTATTACGTACAGCTTGGCATAGCGGGTGAGCGGGCGTTCGCTGCGCGTCAAAAGCTGAACGCACTGTGCCGCGCTGTCCGCGCGCTGATCGTATTGGCCGGGAAGGTATTCCACGGCGAAGAGCGCCGCGCTCTTGGGTATCTTGGGCATATCATAGCTCAGAGTATCAACGGCGCCCTCGCTCATTATCTGCGCGGCGGCGGCCTTAAAATCCTCCTCCGAAAGCCCCTGCGCGTCATAGCGGTTTATAATGCGCACGCTTTTCACGCTCTCGCCCAAATTTCCGTTGAAATCCTTTAAAAGCCGCTGCGCCTCCACATCGAAGCCCGGCTTCTTTTCCACATAAACTCTTCTAACCATAAACGGAATTTCCTTTCAAAAAATACAGTAGCCATACGCTTTTTATGGATATGAACGCGCATGGCTGCCACGGGTTTTCTTCTATTGTATTATACTATCACATTCACGGAATCGCAATATTGCTACATAGTTAAATCGTGAATTGTTTCTTTGTATTCAAGCTATATTCAGCAAAGCGATATAAACAGGTATGCTGATGAAGGAGAGCAGCGTGGAAACCACCACGCCGCGCGCCGCCAGATCGATATCCGCGCCCGAGCTTTTGGCGAATATGGTGGTGGCCACCATAGCGGGCAGGCCGGTCTGCACCACCAGCACGCCCGTTGCGTAGGACGAAAAACCAAAGAGCAGCGCCACGAGGTACATTATGAGCGGAGAAATTATGAAGCGGCCCAAAAGCGCTATGGAGAGCGGCTTGTCTATGCGTTTTATGCAGGAGAGTCCGGCGGTGTGAAGCGCCATGCCCACGAATATGAGCGCCAGCGGCGAGGTGATATCGCCCAGCATGCCCACGGAGGAGGAGAGAAACTCCGGCCATTTATCCGTTGTGGCGTCCAGCAGCACCAGCACAAAGCTCAGCACCACGGCTATGAGCGGTGGGGTAAGCACCTGCCTGAGTATACCGCCCTTTTTCTTTTGAACCTCGCCCGACATTTTTGCGCCGTCACGCTCTATGCCCAGGTAGCCGATGCTGTTCATGAAGGCGGCGTTTGCCACAAAATAGAATATGGCGAATATCATGCCCTCGTCGCCGAAGATGGCCATTGCCACGGGCAGCCCCATGAAGCCGGCGTTGGAAAGCGAGAATATGACGGAGAAAACGCCGTGCCGCGCCTTGTCTATACGCGCGGCCTTGGCCACGCCGTAGCCCAGCACGTATGCGAGCGCCATGGCGATTACCGCCGCCAAAAGATAGGAGCCGGCCTGCGGCAGATCGTCGCGCGAAAGACTTCCCGCAATGTTGGAAACGACCGTTGCGGGAAGTGTTACGTTAGTTATGAACTTGGGCAGGAAAGCCTGTACGTTTTCGTTCGCCCAACCCATCCGTGCCACCAGATAGCCCACCGCTATGAGCACCAGCACCATGAGCACGGCCTGGAAAGAATTGAAAATCAACTCCAAAACCCCTTTTGGTTTAATTAATAATTAAGAATGCAGAATTAAGAATGAATGAGTCCGCTGCGCGGACAAATTTATATATTTATCGCCGCAGGCGATTCATAAAATTCTGCATTGGTGCGATTTTCGCAGAAAATCACACCAGAGCGCTGTATATCGCGCGGACGGCTTCGTCGAAGTCGTCATTTTCCACGCCCACTATTATATTTATTTCGCTGGAGCCCTGATCTATCATGCGCACGTTTATGCGGTTTTGCGCCAGCGCCGCGAATAGCTTGGCCGAAACGCCTATGCGGCGTATCATGCCGCGACCCACCGTGGCTATGAGCGCCATGTTTGAGGAGACCTCCACGCTGTCCGGCTTGCACTGCGTGTGCAGATCGTCTATGAGCTCGCTTATGCAGCCGCGCACCTTCTTATCCGCCAGCACCACGCTTATGGTGTCTATGGAGGAGGGCATGTGCTCGAAGGAGAGATCGTATTTCTCAAGGCAGGTGAGCACCTTTCTGCCGAAGCCTATCTCCGCGTTCATGCCGCTTTTTTCTATTGTTATAACGGTGAAGTTCTTCTTGCCCGCTATGCCGGTTATACCGTAATTGCCGTCCCGCTGCTTCACCTCGGGAACTATGAGCGTGCCCGAGTTTGTAGGGTCGTTCGTGTTTTTCACGTTTATGGGGATGGCGGCCTCCGTTACGGGAAACACGCTGTCCTCATGCAGCACGGTCGCGCCCATGTATGAAAGCTCGCGCAGCTCGCGGTAGGTTATAACGTCTATCTTCTTGGGGTTTTTCACCACGCGCGGGTCGGCCATCAAAAAGCCGGAAACGTCCGTCCAGTTTTCGTACATATCGGCCTTGGCGGCGCAGGCAACTATGGAGCCCGAGATATCGCTGCCCCCGCGCGAGAATGTTTTCACCTTGCCGTTCGGCATGCTGCCGTAAAAGCCGGGCACCACGGCGCGTTCGTGCAGCTTGAGCGCTCCGGGAAGTATGGACATGGTCTTTTTCTGATCGTAATGACCGTGCGTATCGAAATATATAACGTCCGCCGCGTCTATGAAATCGTAGCCTAGGTAATCCGCTATCAAAAGGCCGTTGAGGTATTCGCCGCGCGAAGCCGCATAGTCGGCAGATTCGCCCAGCCTTATGTCCTCGTATATCTTATGCAGCTCGCTCTCTATGTCCGTTTTGAGCCCCAGCTCGTCACGGATGCCCACATAGCGCGAATATATGGCCTTGAAAATCTCCTCCGTGGGCTCCAGGCTGGCATTTTCATTGTACAGCATATAGAGCAGATCGGTTATTTTCACATCGTCGCTGTGGCGTTTTCCGGGAGCGGAGGGCACCACAAAGCGGCGCGATTCGTCCGCGCGCACTATTTCGGCCATCTTCTTTATCTGCGAAGCGTCCGCGAGAGAGCTTCCACCAAATTTTGTTACAGTAATCTTCATTTCGTCAGCACCATTTCCTTAGTATATTATAGCTTGAAGAGCTAAATAGCGAATCATTTCTCCGCGCCTATTCCGCGGCCTGCTCCGGCACTTCGTCCGCCTCTTCTATCTCGGTCAGCATGCGGCATTCCATGTAATAGCGTTTTTCCTCCGCCTCGCCCAGCGAAAATGTTTTCTTGGGCAGCACGCCGCACTGCACCAGCAGATCGAAAAATTTCGATTTATCCAGCGCGTCGAAGAAAAAGCCCACAGCGTCATACTTTGCGCGACCCATCTCTATGAGCGTTTCGTCGCCGTGTATGTAATCTATGCTGCTGTTTTTCACCTGCGCAATGTATTCCTCCAATATATCCTGCACCTCGCCCACGGCAAGGGGGTGCGCCGGGTTTTCAATTATTATCTTGCCCGCGCCGTCATGATATATGAAGGGGATTATAAAATTGCCGTCATCCGTTTTGGTGGCCGGGTTCCATCTGCCGAAAACCAGCTTGGCGTCGCGTCCGCGTTCCTTTAGCCGCTCCACTACAAATTGAGCGCAGGCGGACGGATTCACGCCAAAGAGCATGCGGTGTATGGGCATAAACTCAACCGCCCTGTCACGCAGGTTTATTATTTCGCACAAAGCGTAGCGCAGCGGATGATTTTCACACTGCTCAGGAGAGAGGTTTTTTTTCGCCTCATCCCATATGGTTTTGGCGGTGGCCAAGGAATGGTTGCCGTCACCCACGCAATACAGCATATTGTCACGCTTGGGAAGGCGCGCTATCGCCTCGACTACGCTCTGTATCTGCTTAGGCTCGTCCGCTAGAAATCCCTCTATGCGGCCGCCGTCCATCATGAGCTCAAAGTCGTACAGCTTTTTGAGGCTGCCGCGCTGCATGTGCAGCCCGCCGATCACCTCGTCCGCCTCGTCGTCTATCAATAGCATTATGTGCGGCATCTCCACCAGCGCGCCCCTGCGTATCTTCACGCGTGGGGGAATGCGGGAGAGCACCGTTTGCTCGGTAGCGCGGATCATGGGCTTTTCACCCGCCTCGTAGCTGTATTGCTCAAGATCCATCGCGAGCAGTATGCCCTTTCTGAGCTTGCCGCCTATGTGCCGCTCTGTAAGCACGATGCCGCGCGGCAGCAGCTCCAGCACGCCGTCCGCAAGATAATCCGCCATCACCTGCTTCATGTGGGCGATATTGTCATCCCTGTCCTCGCGCTCCAGATATATTTCGGGCAGCATTATGTGCAGCGTACTGGCCGCCGTGCCCACCTGCTTTTCCACCTCCGCCCAATATTCGGGCTGGGAGGTGAACTGGTCGCAGGCCACGCAGGCCCACTTTTTTAGGTTTACGTCCTCGGCGGGCAAAAGCACCTCCGGCACGATGAAACCAAGCTGCTTGGAATCTATCATAAGATGGTTCCTCCATTCAAAATCGACACCCGGACGCGGCTTTTCGCGCCCTAACTTATATAATATAGCATTAAGGAGAGCGTTTTTCAAGAATTGTGGCGCATAAAGGGGGTTTCGGGGGTGAAATGGCTGCAAAATTTTACAGTAAAAATTTTCTAATAAGCTATTGACACGTGATTATACAAGTTGTATAATTCGTTATACAGTATGTATGATCATATTATCTGTAAAAAGGAAGTAAGCTGTTTATGAAAATGAAAAGGCTGCCGGACACCGAATTTGAAATAATGAAGGTGGCATGGGAAAACGAACCGCCAATTAGAGCTGCGTTGGTGATGGAGCAGGCAGGAGGGGCGCGCGGCTGGAAGATGGCGCCGCTTCTCACAATGATGAACCGTTTGGTGGAAAAGGGTTTTTTGCGCTCTGAAAAGCAGGGGAGGGACAGAGTTTTCTATCCCGCGGTAACCAAGGAGGAATATCAGGAATTTGAGGCGGACGCCTGCCTCAAATACCACGACAATTCTCCCGTACAGCTATTCGCTTCGCTGTATAACGGCAAAAACCTCAGCGATACTGACATTGCGGAGCTTATAGAGTGGGCAAAGAAAAAGAAAGGCTGACGCCATGTTCGATTTTATACGTTCATTGCTTATCTGTTCATTTTCCACATCCGTGCTGGCGCTTGTCTATCTGGCGCTGCAAAGGCCGCTGACGCGGCGCTACAGCCCGCGCTGGCTGTACGCGGTGTGGCTGGCCGTTATGGCGCTGTTTGCCATACCGTTCCGCCCGGAGATAGAGATAAAGCTGCCCTACAGCTACGCGACCTCATTGCCCCAAACGGTGGTGCGCTATGTGCAAACGCAAATGCCGGCCGAGACGGTGCCCCCAGCGCCACTAGCGCCGGCGCAAACTCCTATGCCCGCTATAAGCTGGTTCGAAGTGGCGTTTTGGGTATGGATTTGCGGTCTGGCGTTGTTCCTGACGATCACGATAATCAGAAACGCTATGTATATGCGCGGCGTAAAGCGGTGGAGCACGCAAGTGACGGACGGGGAGATTTTGAGCCTGCGGAACGAAATAGCGCGGAAGCTGGGCATAAGGCGGGAGATAGCCGTAAAAAGCAGCACGGCGGTGAAAAGCCCCATGCTGGCAGGCATATTTCGCCCGGCCATATACCTGCCGCACGAGGCGCGGAAAAGCGGCCTGCGCTATGTGCTGACGCACGAGCTGGTTCACTATGCGCGGCGCGACATGGCGGGTAAAGCCTTCATACTGGCGGCGGTGGCGGTGAACTGGTTCAACCCGGCGGCCTACGTATGCGCGAGGGCGGCGGCGCTGCAATGCGAGCTGGCCTGCGACAAAGAGGTAATCAAAAACAGCGACAGAGAGGAAAAGCACAGCTACACGGAAACCATAATTTCCGCCGCCTGCGGCAAAACGCCGGGCGGAGTGCTTACAACCAACTTTTACGGAGGGAAAAGCGGAATGAAAACAAGGATAGCATCCATACTGGATAAAAAGAGAAAACGCGCGGGCGTGGCAATAGTATGCGCGGTGCTGGTGTTCACGATGGGCACAAGCGTGGTGCTGGCGGCGGAGGAGCCGCCTATGCCGGAGCAGATTGAAACGCCCATAGCAAGAAATATAGATCTGCCGGACAATGTGGTCACGGACAACACGAAATATGCGCCATCGGAATCTGAAACGCCGCAGGTGCAGCAGCAAGCATATGCACCCGAGGCGAGTGGCGTTGTGCAAAACGAGGTGTATGTGCAGCCGCAAGCACAGCAGGCGGACGAAGCAAGGCCGGAATCCGTGCCGCATCCGACAAATATGCCGCAGCCACAACCGTCGGCGACGGTTCAGCCGAGACCTACGGCAAGGCCAACGGTGGAGCCGCCATCTGTGGAACCTGCCGATGGTAAGATAAGCGAATGGGATAAAAATGTTTGTGAATACTATGGTAAATTTGGAATAGTTTACAAAGAAGGTGTTGGTATAATGTTTAATGGCAAAAAAATCAGAGAGTTTACTAATGCTTGTGTAAACTATAGAGGCGCCATGTATTTAAATAATTACAAAACGCCCGGTAATATAACAGTTATGAATCTAGTTCGGAAAAGAGGGCTTGAAGGTATGGCAGGAGAACATGGTCTTGAAAAATGGATCGTTCCTCCTAAGGGGCAGTCAAAGCCCAAAGGTTTTGACATTTATATAATACGCGATTCGAAACAATATGCAAAAGGCATCGGCACAATAAAATCCATAGCATCTGACGGCAGAATAAACCCGCCGCAGGGCTACATACCATACAAATAGAGATATAAAAGAGAGAGACAAAAAAAACCGCGAAATCGCGGTTTTTTTGCGTATATTCTCAATACTCCTCCTCTTCCTCATGCTCGCCAATATCCGACTTGGGCTTTTCCAATCCCTCTATCTTTATGCCGTGCTTTTCGGCGTAATCCCACAGCGCGGCGTGTATGGCTTCCTCCGCCAAAAGCGAACAGTGTATCTTCTGCGCGGGCAGTCCGCCCAGCGCTTCCATGACCGCTTTGTTGGTTACCTCCAGCGCCTGCTGTACAGATTTGCCCTTCACCATCTCGGTGGATATGCTGCTGGTGGCGACCGCCGCGCCGCAGCCGAAGGTTTTAAACTTTACGTCCTGTATTATTCCCGCATCGTCTATATCTAAGAATATGCGCATTATATCGCCGCACTTGGCGTTGCCCACCGTGCCCACGCCGCTGGCGTTTTCTATTTCTCCCACGTTGCGGGGATGCTCAAAATGATCCATTACTTTTTCGCTGTACATATATAATCACTCCTTATGTGTATTCGGTTTGGTTTCCCGCGCCTGCGGCGCGGGGGGCTGACGCGATGCCGACCCCTTATGTGTGTTCGGTTTCGCCGCGCTATTTCTGCTTCTTCAAAAAATCTTCGTATAGCGGAGACATTCTCCGCAGGTTATTTATAACCGTTTTAAGCGTTTCTACAACAAAATCCATCTCTTCCATCGTATTTTCCTCGTTCAGCGAAAGGCGAAGCGAGCCGTGCGCTATTTCGTGCGGCAGGCCTATGCCTAAAAGCACGTGCGAGGGGTCGAGTGAACCGGAGGTGCAGGCGGAGCCGGACGAGCCGCAGATACCCTTTGCGTCCAGCATCATCAGCATGGATTCGCCCTCTATAAAGCTGAAGGAAAAATTGGCGTTGCCGGGCAAACGTTTCTTTGCGTCGCCGTTCAACCGAACGTGCTCTATTTCATTCAGCACGCGGCCTATGAGGTAATCGCGCAGTTCGCGCTCTTTGGCTGTGCGCTCCGCCATCTCCGCCATACCCATTTCAACCGCCTTGCCGAAGCCTATTATGCCCGGCACGTTTTCTGTACCCGCGCGCCGCCTTCGCTCCTGTGCGCCGCCGTGTATGAAGCTGCGTATCTTCACGCCCTTGCGTATGTACAGCATACCCACGCCCTTGGGCCCGCGAAGCTTGTGCGCGCTGGCCGAAAGCATATCTATATTCATGGCATCAACGTCTATGGGAAGCTGGCAGTAGGCCTGCACAGCGTCCGTGTGGAACAGTATGCCGTGGCTCTTCGCTATCGCGCCGATCTCCGCTATGGGCTGTATGGTGCCTATCTCATTGTTTGCGAACATAACCGTTATAAGTATTGTGTCCGGGCGAATGGCAGCCTTTAGCTCGTCAAGCTTTATTATGCCGTTTTCGTCAACGCCCACGTAGGTAACCTCAAGACCGCGCTGCTTTTCAAGATATTGGCAGGTGTGCAGCACCGCGTGGTGCTCTATGGCGGAGGTGATTATGTGCTTGCCCTTTGCCTCGTATGCGTCCGCAGTGGCTATTATCGCCCAGTTGTCCGCTTCCGTACCACCAGCGGTAAAATATATCTCTTCCGTTTTGGCGTTTATGCTGCGCGAAATTATTTCACGCGCGTGCGTCTCCGCCTCTTTGCTCTGCTGGGCGAAGCTGTATATACTGGATGGGTTGCCGTATTTTTCTGTAAAATAGGGCAGCATGGCCTCCACCACCTCAGGCCGTGCGGCCGTTGTTGCCGCGTTATCAAGGTATATCATGTGTAAAAGACTCCTTTCCTGCCGGGGCTCTTATGCGCGCCCCACGCGCTGTATATCATTCGCAGCAACCGCCGTCTATGAGCGATTGCAGTGATGTTTCGTCCACTATTTTGTTTACTCCGTCGTTTATGCGCTTCCACAGCTTTTTGGAAACGCAGGAGCCGGAAATGTCGCACTCGCCCTCAAGACCCGGGCAGTCTATGGGTTCAATATTGCCTTCAAGAGCCCTGAGTATATCGCCCACCATTATGCTGTCAGGAGGGGCGGTCAGGCGGTAGCCGCCGTGTACGCCGCGCGTGCTGCTCACCAGCCCGGCGCGCTTGAGCCTTGCCATGAGCTGCTCCAAATATCGTTCGGAAATACCCTGGCTCTGCGCTATACTGCTTATGGAAAGCGCCTCGCCGCCGCCCCGTTCTGTCAGCTCCACCATGGCGCGAAGCCCGTATTTTCCCTTTGTAGATATGTTCATATGAGGCTCCTCTCGCTCAAAGTTAATTCCTACTACCTAGCTATGATATTAATACACCGCGAATAGTTTGTCAAACAAAAAATGGTGCGCCGGGCTTCAATATTCACACATAATTCACGCGCGCGGTATTGTGCGCAGGGAATTGTTGTGTATAATTGATTTTAAAGAAGTGAAAAACAACCACGGAGGACAGATATGCCGGACAGTATGGAATGGCTGAAGCTGGACACGGCGGCGAAGATATACCCGTCTATTTCGCACACGCACAACAACACCACGTTCAGGCTGAACCTGGAGCTTTTCGAGCCGGTGCAGAAGGATTTTTTGCAGCAGGCGCTCGTGAAGATAATGCCGCGCTTTCCCTCATTTGGGGTGACATTGAAGCGCGGGCTTTTCTGGTATTATCTTGAGCACAACCAGGCTATGCCCATAGTCCGTGAGGACAGCGGTTTTCCCTGCAAGCGGCTCAAGGATTTTATAAACAACGGCTTTTTGTTTAACATAAGCTATTACAAAAACAACATCATAATGGAATGCTTCCACGGCCTTGCGGACGGAGCGGGCGCCATAGAGTTTTTGAAAACGCTGACCTACGAATATTTTCTGCTCTGCGGCTACGATATGGACACGGAGGGCATGGTGAAGGATTCCTCGGCGGAGGCGCACCCGGACGAGCTGGAAAACAGTTTTCTGCGCTACTTCGAGGAAAGCGGCGAGTTCAACAAGCTAAAGCAGCCGGGAGCCTACCACATACTGGGCAACGCGCTTGCGGACAACCACATATTCGTGACGCACGGCATAATGAACCTCAAAGAATTCTTGGCGGCGGTGAAAAAGCGGGGCGTTACCGTTTCGGCATACGTGGCCGCGCTGCTGATATATTGCATATACCGCCAGCAGGGGCTGGAGTGGCGCAAAAACAAGCTGCCCGTGGTGATCTCCGTGCCGGTGGATCTGCGCAGTATGTTCCCCAGCGAAACGCTGCGCAACTTTGTTTCCTTCGTGAACGTGGGCATGGTGGTGAAGCGCAACACCAGCTTCGACGAAATACTGGAGACGGTGTCCGGCCAGCTAAAGGACGGGCTCACAGAGAAGGAGATACACGCCAAGATAAACAAAAACGTAAAGTATGAGAAAAATCCCTTCATACGCATGACGCCGCTTTTCATGAAGAATCTGGTGGTTTCAAACAGCTACCGCCTGTATGGCGAGGGCTGCTACACAATGCTATTAAGCAACCTCAAAACCACGCGCTTTCCCGCCTCCATGCGCGAGCGTATAAAAAACATATACTACACATTGGGCGTGAGCGACCTCAATCCGCTGAACTGCGTGGTGGTTTCCTACGAGGATAAAATGATAATCACCTTCGCGCGGGGCGTGGAGGAAACGGGCATAATACGTACATTTTTCGAGCATTTTTCGCGCGACCTCGGTCTGGACGTGGAGATAAGGGGGAACGAATGGAGCAACGAATGAACCATCCCCATACAAATTATTGTCCGGAGTGCCGCGTTTATGTGGACGATTGCCTGTGCCGATGCCCGCTCTGCGGAAAAAAGCTCACAGAGCAGCCGGCGGAAAACGGCCTTTACCCCGGCCTCGTGCAAAAGCACTACATAGACCGGCGCAGCTTTTCTATGGAGCTTTCGCTGTTTTTATCGCTGCTGTTCATAGGCGGCGCGGTGGTGCTGAACCTTATATTCTGGGAGGGCACGCTCTGGTTTTTGGCGGTGGCCGCCACCGTGCTGTACGCCTGGATACTGGTGGGCAGCACCATATTTTCGGAAATACATCCGGGCGGGAAATGCTTTTTGCAGCTGGTGGGCATAATGGCAATGATGCTGGTGTTCGACTATTTGAGCGGCTGGCTGGGCTGGTCCTACGAATATGTTCTGCCCACGCTGCTCGTGACCTGCGTTATATATATAGATTTTTATTCGTGGATACACAAATCCAAGTGGCGGGACAACATAGTTTATGCGCTGCTTTTTGTGGGGCTGGGCTTTTTGCCGCTGATACTCTACCTAAACGGTCTCACGCATGCTCTTGCGCCCGTGATAATGACCACCATAGGCAGCGGATTGACCATACTGGGCATACTGAAATTCACCGTGCGCTACATAGCCGGTGAGATGAAACGGCGGCTGCACGTTTGACGCGGCAACTGCGGGGAGGATATGAAACATGAAATATATGATAGCGTCCGATATACACGGTTCTTTCAAATACGCGCGCGAGGTGGTGGCGGCTTACGAACGCGAGGGTGCGCGTAAGCTCATATTGCTGGGCGACCTTTTGTACCACGGGCCCAGAAACGAGCTGCCCGAGGAATATTCGCCCAAGCAGGTCTTTGCGCTGCTGAACGATATGAAGCGCGAAATACTGTGTGTGCGCGGAAACTGCGATTCCGAGGTGGATCAGATGGTGCTGGAGTTTCCCATAATGGCCGAATACATGCTGCTTGACGTGGATGGGCTGCTGGTTTTCGCCACGCACGGTCACGTTTTCAACGTGGGCGACCCGCCGCTCATAGGCGAGAAGGATTTTCTTTTGAACGGGCATTTCCACATACCCGCCGCGCAGGATACGGGCAAGCTCATATACCTGAACCCAGGCTCCGCCTCGCTGCCCAAGGAGGGTTTTCCGCACAGCTATATGTGCTATGAGGACGGCGTTTTTTCCGTGAAGGATTTTTCCGGCAAAGAATTTATGCGCTATGAGGCGAGCCTACCATTCTGATTTAACAGAGCAAAGGAAATTTATATTATGGAAGATATTTTTCAGCGCACGCAGATGCTGCTTGGCAGCGAGGCGATGCGGCGGCTGGCTTCGGCGCGCGTGGCCGTGTTCGGGCTGGGCGGCGTGGGCTCGTACGTTACGGAAGCGCTGGCGAGAAGCGGCGTGGGCGCGCTTACGCTGGTAGACAGAGACATCGTGGACAAAACCAACATAAACCGCCAGCTCATAGCGACCCACTCCACTATCGGCAAGGCCAAGGCGGCGGTGGCGGCGGCCAGAGTGGCGGATATAAACCCGGATTGCGAGGTGGACGCGCGGCAGATATTCTTTCTGAGCGAAACGGCGGCGCAGTTCGATTTTTCCGAGTACGACTATGTAGCGGACGCAGTGGACAACGTGACGGCCAAGCTGCAGCTGGCCGAATGCGCGCAGGCGGCGGGCGTGCCCATAATAAGCGCAATGGGCGCGGGCAACAAGCTACGGCCGGAGCTTCTCGAGGTGGCGGACATATTTTCCACCAGCGTGTGCCCGCTTGCGAGAGTGATGCGGCGGGAGCTCAAAAAGCGCGGAATAGCCGCGCTCAAGGTGGTATATTCGCGCGAGGAGCCCATGACGCCCGAGGGCGGCGGACGCACGCCGGGAAGCGTGGCCTTTGTGCCCTCTGTGGCGGGTCTTTTGATGGCGGGCGAAATAATTCGCGATATCGCAAAATATTAGCTTATAGTGCCTTGCGAATACGGCTGGGCGGGTTTAAAATAAAGCAAACACCATAAATTTCCAAAATAACCCCGGAGGTGAAAAAATGAAATATCTTGACATCAAAGGCACAAATCTCAAAGCTTCAAACATCGTTATGGGCTGCATGCATCTGAGCGAGCTCACTAAGGAGCAGGCCAACAAAACCATAAACACGGCGCTGGAATGCGGCGTAAACTTTTTCGACCATGCGGACTGCTATGACGACGGCAATTGCGAAACGCTTTTCGCCGAGGCGATGAACCTCTCGGACGATCAACGCGAAAAAATGATAATCCAAAGCAAATGCGGCATAGTGAAGGTGCAAAAGGATTATTACGAATATTTCGACTTTTCCAAAGAGCACATACTGGAGGCGGTGGACGGCAGCCTGAAACGCCTCAAAACGGATTATCTTGACGTGCTGCTGCTGCACCGTCCGGACGCGCTGATGGTGGCGGAGGAGATAGCCGAGGCTTTCGACATACTGGAAAGCAAGGGCAAGGTGAAAAATTTCGGCGTGTCAAACTTCAACCCCATGCAGTCTGAGTACGTCAGAAAAAACGTGAAGCAGCGTTTGGCCTTCAACCAGATGCAGTTCTCGCTGGCGCACACGGGCATGGTGGACACCGGCCTGACCGTGAATATGACGCTTGACCAGAGCTTCGATAAGGACGGCAGCGTATATGAATACAGCAAGCTGCACGATGTGACGTTGCAGGCGTGGTCGCCCATGCAAAAGGGCTTCTTCGGCGGGCCGTTCATGAAGGATTTCATGCAGTATTCCTACCTCAATCAGGTAATAAACGAGATCGCCGAGAAGTATGGCACCACGAATACGGCTATAGCGATCGCGTGGATAGCCTGCATGCCCATAAATATGCAGATAGTTACGGGCACCACCAACCCGCAGCGCATGAAGGATTGCTGCGCGGGTTCTGAGATACAGCTCACCAAGGAGGAATGGTATAGGCTTTATACCGCTTCGGGGAATGTAATGCCATAAAATCGATTCAAAAAACGCGGTTCCTTTGAATCGCGTTTTTTTTGTGGTGTTATTGCCTTCGGTTTTTGTTTTTCTTGTGCGGTGGCGCTATTCCCACTGCATGGGGGCGCTTATACTTCTATTTTATCGCTTTTCTCAACGCTGAAACTTTTACATTGTTGGATATGCGCCTGCGGTGTACCGCTATTTCCGCTGCGCGGGGGCGCCTATACTCCTATTTTATCGTTTTTCTAAACGATGAAAGCTTTACTTATGTGGATATGCGCCTGCGGCGGGCGATTTCCGCGCGGAGGCGCGGGTATAGGGTTGGACGCGGGCGGGAAAGATGGGTTCCGACGGAAAACGCGGCGTAAATTTCGTTTGTGTAGAGCTGTATGTAGAGCAGCGCCGCTCCCTAGCTCCGCTAGTATGGTTAGATGTAAGCCGTTGTTTTAGTTGCTGCGCTAAAGTTTCCTTACGAAACCCATCTTCCCCGTCCGCTTAGAGTATGGGGGTAGGATGGTTTGAGGTTTGCTATTGTTTGAGCACCAGCCCAAAAGAAGAGCCCAGCACAAACTACTATATGCGCCTTCGTTGCAACGCTCTTTCCCGCTGCGCGGGGGCGCTTGTACTTCTATTTTATCGTTTTTCTAAACGATGAAAGCTTTTCGTATGTGGATATGCGCCTGCGGCGGGCGATTTCCGCGCGGAGGCGCGGGTATAGGGTTGGACGCGGGCGGGAAAGACGGGTTCCGACGGAAAACGCGGCGTAAACTTCGTTTGTGGAGAGCTGTATGTAGAGCAGCGCCGCTCCCTAGCTCCGCTGGGACGGTTAGATGTAAGCCATTGTTTTAGTTGCTGCGCTAAAGTTTCCTTACGAAACCCATCTTCCCCACCCGCTCAGAGTATGGGGGTAGGATGGTTTGTGGTTAGCAATTGTTTGAGCAACCACAAAAGAAAAGCCACCCACCAACCAAACGAAACGCCAAGCACAAACAACAAACAAAAAACACACTCAAACCTCCAACACCTCGAACACAAACCAAACCCATACCCTCACACCAAAAACGACAAACTCAAACCCCAACAAAAAAACAAACCTCAAACCAAAGCCAACCTCAAACCCAAAACGAACCTCCCAAGCACACGCCGGATGTGCTTCTCATTTTTTCCCCGCGCAACGCGCGGGAAAAAAGCCCCCGCGGCGAGCGGAACTTTTTAAATTTATTGTTTGATGAACAATAAATCATAGGGCGGCGCGGCGAGCGGAAACATACTCAAATTCATTGTTTGATAAACAATAAATCATAAAGCAGCGCGACGAGAATCAAAAAACCAAAAGATATTTCAAAATAACCCCAAAATATAGAATAATCCCCTCAACCATGATAAAATAACAAAAAACAAAGCAAGGGAGCAAATCATGGCCGCAGAAAAGGACAGAAAATATCTGGAGCTGCTTTCCGCAAAATACCCCACAATACAATCCGCGTGCACCGAAATAATAAACCTGAAAGCCATACTGAACCTGCCCAAGGGCACAGAGCATTTCGTGAGCGATATACACGGCGAGGACGAGGCGTTTTGCCATATATTGAACAACGCCTCGGGCGTGATACGCGAAAAGGTGGACATGCTCTTCGCCAAAACGGTGTCGAGCCGCGGCCGAACGGAGCTCTGCACGCTCATATACTACCCGGAGCGAAAAATGGAGCGCATCACCAGCGAGGTGGAGGATATGCGCGAATGGTATATGATAACGCTGTACCGGCTCATAGAGGTGTGCCGGCTGTGTGCCTCAAAATACACGCGCTCTAAGGTGAGAAAAGCGCTCCCGCGAGACTTTGAATATATAATAGACGAGCTGCTGCACACGAATAACGACTCTGCGGACAAGCAGAGCTATTACGAGGATATAATTTCAACCATCATAGATATAGACCGCGCGGACGCTTTCATTATAGCGCTGGCCAACGTTATAAAGCGGCTGGTGGTGGATCGCCTGCACATAGTGGGCGATATATACGATCGCGGGCCCCACGCGGACGTTATAATGGATCGCCTCATGACGCACCACGCCGTGGACATACAATGGGGCAACCACGACGTGCTGTGGATGGGTGCGGCCTCCGGTAGCGCGGCCTGCATTGCGGGCGTGCTCAACATAAGCACAAAGTATGGAAATATAGACTTTGTGGAAAACGCCTACGGAATAAATCTGCGTCCGCTGGCGCTCTTCGCGCAGGAGACCTATTCGGGCAACCCGGGCATAATGGACGTTATGCACAAGGCGATCGCCGTGATACAGTTCAAGCTGGAGGGGCAGATAATAAAACGGAGACCCGAGTTTGACATGGAGAGCCGCCTGCTGCTTGACATGATAGATTTTACCGATATGAGCATAACGCTTGGCGGCGTGAAGCACCCGCTCAAGGATACGGATTTCCCCACGATAGACCCGGCCGACCCCTACGCGCTGACGCCCGCCGAGCGTGAGGTGGTGAGCCAGCTTGTGCGTTCCTTTATGTACAGTGAAAAATTGAAGCGGCACGTTCGCTTTCTCTATTCCAACGGCACTATGTACAAAATATACAACGGCAACCTGCTCTTTCACGGCTGCATACCCATGGAGGAGGACGGCAGCTTCCACAAGTTCGATATGGGCGGTGCGGTGCTTTCCGCGCGCGAGTTTATGGACTACGCGGATATAGCGGTGCGCAAGGCCTATTACGCGCCGCCGGGCGATCCAGAAAGGCAGCAAAATCAGGATTTCGTGTGGTATCTGTGGTGCGGCAGGCACAGCCCGCTCTACGGCCGCGATAAAATGACCACCTTCGAGCGCATGTTCATAGAGGATAAGGAAACGTGGACGGAGCGCAAAAACCCCTATTACACGCTGATTGAAGAGCAGGAAAATTGCGAACGCATACTGGGCGAGTTTGGGCTTACGGACAAATATTCGCATATCATAAACGGCCATGTGCCCGTGCGCGTGAAGGAGGGCGAAGCGCCCGTGCGCGGCGGGGGACGGCTTATAATGATAGACGGTGGCTTTTGCCGCGCCTATCAGCCGCAGACGGGAATAGCGGGCTACACTATGTTTTACAACTCTTACGGCATGCGCCTAGTTTCGCACGAGCCCTTCGCCGGGCTGGCCGAGGCCATAAGCAAAAACGAGGACATGCTGACCGCCTTCGTTGTTTTCGATACGGCGGAGGATAGGATAACGGTGCGCGAAACGGACAACGGCAAAGAACTGGAGGCGGGCATTGCAGACCTCACAGAGCTGCTCTATGCCTACCGGCGAGGCGTTATAAAGGAAAAGGCGTAGCCTGCGAGCGAAGTTTGACATTGCTGTGTTCATTAAGGTACAATTGAACGGTATTTTATACGGAATGAGAATTTTTATATGATAAATTTCAATGTACCGCCCTTTGTGGATTCCGCTGCGGAATACATGCGGGAGGCGGCTGCAAAAAACCATAAGATCTGCGGCGACGGGCCCTTCACCGCCAAGGTGAGCGGCTGGCTGGAAGCGCAGTCGGGCACGGGCAAGGTGCTGCTTACAACATCGTGCAGCCACGCGCTGGATATGATGACCATGCTGGCCGGAATAGGCGCGGGCGACGAGGTGATACTGCCCTCGTACAACTTCGTTTCGGCGGGCAATTCGGTGGCACTGCGCGGGGGCACCTGCGTTTTTTGCGATATCCGGCCGGATACGATGAATATAGACGAAAAAAAGATAGAAGCGGCCATAACGGATAAAACCAGAGCCATAATAGTGGTGCATTACGCGGGCGTTTCCTGCGAGATGGACGCAATAGCGGATATTGCGGAGCGCCACGGTATAATGCTGCTGGAGGACGCGGCGCAGGGCATGCTGTGCTCATATAAGGGAAAAACGCTGGGCACGCTGGGCGCGCTGGGTGGCTACAGCTTTCACGAAACCAAAAATTACTCCATGGGCGAGGGCGGCGCGCTTTTGATAAACGAGCCAAAATACGTGGAAAAAGCGGAGATACTGCGCGAAAAGGGCACGGACAGAAGCCGGTTTTGGCGCGGCCAGGTGGACAAATATTCCTGGCAGGACATGGGCTCCAGCTATCTTCCGTCCGAGCTGAACGCGGCCTATCTGTGGTCTCAGCTTGAAGTGGCGGAGGATATAAACGCCGCGCGGCTGGCCGTGTGGAACGCCTATTACGCGGGGCTGGGAGCGCTGACCCAAAAGGGCGTGGAGCTGCCGCAGGTGCCGGAGGGTTGTGAGCACAACGGGCACATGTTTTACATAAAATGCCGTGATCTTGCGGATAGATCGGCATTCATAGAGTTTATGAAATCGCGCGGCGTTATGTGCGTGTTCCATTACGTGCCTCTGCACAGCTCGCCCGCCGGACGTCGCTTCGGCCGTTTTTCGGGCGAGGACGAATATACCACCAGAGAGAGCGAGCGGCTGGTGCGTCTGCCGCTCTATTACGGCATATCGGAAGAAGATGTGAACGCGGTGATAGCTGCCGCGAAAGAATATTACGGCGTATAGCGGGGGGAGAGTATGGCTGAGAAAATTTCATTTGTGATACCCTGCTACCGCTCCGCCGAGATAATTCCGGATGTGGTGGGGCGGATAATACGCTGCATGGACGGCGAGGATATAGAAATAGTGCTGGTGAACGACAGCTCGCCCGACGACACATTCGGCGCCATACGAAAGCTTTGCGAAGCGGACAGCCGCGTCAAGGGAATAGACCTCTCGCGCAATTTCGGCCAGCATTCGGCCATAATGGCGGGGCTGCGCCACGCGAACGGCGATATTGTGGTGTGCCTGGATGACGACGGGCAGACACCGCCCGAGGAAGCCTATAAGCTCATAGATCAGATACGCGCCGGACACGACGCGGCCATAGCCAAATACGCGGAGAAAAAGCACGGCGCTTTTCGCAATTTCGGCAGCAGGGTGAACAACTGGATGGCATGCAGCATGATAGGCAAGCCCAAGGCGCTTTACCTATCCAGCTTCGTTGCCATGAAGCGCTTCGTGGCGAATGAGATCTGCGGCTATACCTTCCCCTATCCGTATATTTCCGGCCTGCTGCTGCGCGCCACTAAGGATATAGTGAATGTGGATATAGACCACCGCGAGAGGGCGGTCGGCTCCTCCGGCTATACATTTTCCAAGCTGCTGTCGCTCTGGTTCAACGGCTTCACAAATTTTTCCATAAAGCCGCTGCGCTTCGCCATCGTGATCGGCACCATAATAGCTTTGGGCGGCTTTGGCACGGGCATATATTCCGTGTGCAAAAAGCTCATAGACCCGAACACGCCGCTTGGATGGGCGTCCATGATGAGCGCCATTGCCTTCATCGGCGGTATAATATTGCTTATGATGGGGCTTATTGGCGAATACATAGGCCGCATATATATGGGGTTGAATCAGCAGCCGCAATATGTGGTCAAAGAAAGACTTAATCTGAAGGAGAAGTGCGATAAAATCGAAGGATGAACAGGGACGCGGAGCAAATCGAAAATATTAACCGAGTTACATATTTTCTTCGCAAGCAAAAGTGGGAGCGGCGTTTTTCTTTTGCGTAATTCGCTTGATTTGCTCACGGCATATGGTATAATAATCTTATATATTACGCTGGTGGGGATATCGGTGTAAAAATATATGACTGCCCGTTTTTTAACGGGCGTTATTCAGCTTAACGGTTTGACGATCGACCGAAAACAAAAAAACAGAGACACTTTGGAGGTAAAGCAAATGAAAAAATCTGTAAGATTACTTGTACTTGTGTTGGCGCTTGCAATGGCGTTCAGCTTTGGTTTGCAAAGCGTGGCCTTCGCCGCGGATGAGCCGGATGTGGCGGTAGGAGAACCCGTTGCCGATCTGCCCGTGGAGGACGTGCCCGACGTGCCCGAGATTCCAGAAACGCCCGAGGTGCCGGAGGCTCCCGAAGTTCCCGAGATGCCGGACGGAGTTCTGGCCGAAGTGCCCGCAGAGGATGTTACCATAGAAGAAGCGGCGGCAGAGCAAGTGGCCGATCCCGCCGCGGCCAGCTTTACTGAATACAGGAATGCGCTGGGGCTGTGGCTCACATATACAGGCAACGAATCCGTAGTTACATTCCCCGCGACATATAACGGCGAGAAGGTGTTTGCTGTGCGCGGTATAAGCGAGGCTTCTAAGAGCGCCATAACCAGCATAATAATAGAGGATGGAATATCCAATATTCATTTGGAGGCCTTTAAGAATTGCAAAAACCTGACCAGCGTGAAAATGCCAGAATCACTCAAAATAGTGGATTTCGGAGCGTTTTCCGGCTGCAGTTCCATTAAGACCATAACTTTCCCAAAATCCGTACAGGAAATATATTCGGCCATGTTCCAAAACTGCACCTCGCTCACAAAGGTTGTAGTTCCCAATAAGGCTACAAAGATGTACCGCTACGCTTCCATGTTCACCGGCTGCAAGACGGCAAATATATGGATGCACGCGGTGCCGGGAAGCGATGCGGAAAAGCTTGCTATAGATGCCAAGCTGAAGTTTAGAGCCACCGAAAAATTCTCAGTACCCGCGCCCAAAAATCTCACTGTAAAGCTGCCCTACGGTTCTTACAATAAGGTGGACATAACATTCAGTCAGAGCGTGTACTCTCAGAAATATGAGATATACCGCTCCAATGCCAAGGACAAGGGCTACAAGCTTGTGAAGACGGTGGCTCCCACAAGTTCATATTCTTCTCTGAAATATACGGATACTGTTGACCCCGGACGCACATATTATTACAAGGTGCGCGCTGTGTCAAACTATTCAAACCCGGTAAAGAAGAGCGGTTTCACAAATCCGCGCGCCGTAAAGCCCATGTTGGCCAAGCCGTATATATACAGCTCCATAATAAACAACAATACGGCGGTAAGGCTCACGTGGAGCAAGATAGCGGGAACCACTGGCTACTTTGTATATAGAAATGAAAATGACGGCGCATACAAGCTCGTAGCTAAGCTGGGTGGCACCACGCTTGAGTATGTGGACGGCGCTATACCGAGGAGCGGAAAATTCTCTTACAAGATGGTACCGTTCAAAACAATAGGCACCAAAGACTACAACGGCTACACATCCAACATACGCGCGTATGAGTGGAAAACCATATATGGCTAAGCAGTTTTAAAAATCAGTACAAGCAAGGGGCCTTCCGCTATGTGTGGGAGGTCTCTTTTGCGTCCCCGTTCACAAATATTTCAATAATTAACCGTATTATGGAGTTGTAAAAAGGAGCGTTTCGGTATATTATATAGATTGTAATGTGCACAGGTGTGAATATGGAAACCAAAGTGTGGGAGTACATAACAAAGCAGGGGCTAATAAGGGAAGGGCAGGTTGTCGGCGCTGCTGTTTCGGGCGGGCCGGACTCCATGGCGCTTCTTGTTTGTTTATGCTCTCTCGGCGAGGTACACGGCTTTGACGTGAAGTGCGTACATTTTGAGCACGGCATACGCGGCGAAGAGTCGCTGGCGGACGCGGAATTTGTGGAAGATTTTTGCGCCGAGCGTGACATACCCATGTTTGTGGGCGCGGCGGATGTGCCCGCTCTTGCCCGAAAATGGGGCGTGAGCGAGGAGACGGCGGCCAAGCGCGCGCGCGAAGAATATATGGATTCCCTTGTGCTGGCGGGCGAGGCGGACGTTATAGCCACCGGCCATCATCTGGATGACAGCGCGGAGAGTGTGCTGATGCATATATTGCGCGGCAGCGGGCTTTCCGGCCTCACCGGCATACACAGCCGGTATGGCAATTACATAAGGCCGTTTTTGTGCACCGACCGCTCCGATATACTGGCGTATGTGGCGGAAAACGATATAGCCTATGTGACGGACGCCACGAACGCGGACAATAAATATATCAGAAACTATGTGCGAAATGTGCTCATGCCGGGCATAGCGGCACATATAAACCCCGATGTATCGGGCGCGCTCAACCGGCTGAGCTCTCTGGCCGCGCGGGACAGCGAATATATAGAGGAGCAGGCAAGTTCGGCGCTTCGCTCCATAGCCAAAAAAGAGGGCGACACGGTAAGGCTTTGCGCTGAGGCGCTGGCCAAAATGCATCCGGCCATAGCCGGGCGGGTGGTGCGCGGAGCCTGCGCGCTGCTGCATGTGCATCAGGATATTGAGATGGCGCACATAACGGCGGTGATAGAGCTGGCAAAGAACGGGCGCACGGGCGCGATGGCCAATATTTCGCGCAATATATGCGCCGAGCTGGAATATGGCAGCCTGCTTTTGGGCTTCACCGGCAGGCGTGCGGACAGCAGCTTTGAGGCCGTGCTGGATATAAACGACCTGCTGCGCCTAAAAAATGGCGACTGGGTGGAATGCCGCGAGGTGGGGCATTGCGATATGAGCAATGCGGACGCTTTCACGGAGTGCTTCGATCTTGACAAGCTGCCCGCTAAAATAGCGGTGCGCACCCGCCACGTGGGCGATGTGATACATCCTTTGGGCGCGGGCGGAGGCAAGAAGCTGAAGGATTATTTTATAGATAAAAAGCTGCCGCGCGAGGAGCGCGAAAGAACGCCGCTTTTGGCGGAGGGCAGCGAGATAATATGGGCGGTTGGCCACGTGATGTCCGACCTATATAAGGTGGACGGCGGCACGGAGCGTATCTTAGAAATAAAATACATAAAAAAGGCCTAAAGTGGTTATACATAAAAAGTCGGTGCAACAAGGTGCGGAGGTGTGTTTTGGAACATTATGTGGAAAGGGATATAAAGGGCGAGCTCATAAGCGAGGCGGATATCCAAAAGAAGGTAAAGGAGCTTGCGGCGCGCATTTCCAGTGATTATGCGGGCAAGGATTTTGTGGCTATATGCATTTTGCGCGGCTGCGTCATGTTTTTTGCCGATCTTATGCGCTATGTGAACATACCCATGGGCATAGAGTTCATGTCGGTATCAAGCTATGGCGGCGGCGCGGAGAGCTCGGGCAACGTGAAGATAAAATACGACCTTGAGAACGATATAGGCGGCAAGCATGTGCTTATTGTTGAGGACATAATAGATACGGGAAATACACTTGAGCATCTGGTGGGGCTGCTGCGCGCCAGAAATCCGCAGAGCATAGAGATATGCGCGCTGCTTGATAAGAAGGACAGGCGGCTCGTGGATGTGCCGGTGAAGTATATAGGCTTTGAGATACCCGATGAATTTGTGGTGGGATACGGGCTGGATTACAACTCTATGTATCGCAACTACGGCAGCATAGGTATACTTAAAAGGGAAGTTTACGCGGGCGAATGAGCGCGCATAATGCATATCCCGCATAAGGCGCGGGAGACAGGCGATTGTGATCTGCCTTAAAGGAGGATAGAGATTTGGGCAAATTTTTAAGGGGACCGTTCATATACATCGTTATAATCGTTATCATAATTATTGCGACGCAGTTTTTGAACAGCCCCACCAACGTACAGGTTGATGATCTGGAATATTATAAATTCCTTGAAAAGGTGAAGGAAGAGGGCGTAAAGGACGCTTCGGTGGTGGATCTTTCACTGGTGGGAAGGTATAAGGACAGCGTGATACCGGACGAAGCATTTCCGACGCAATACGACTTTACCACCACCATACCCAACAGCGTGGAGCAGTTCAACAAGGATATAGCGGCGGTCACGGGTTCGTCGAATCCGGAAAAATACGGGTTCAAGCTGAACTATATGCCCACCCCGGCGCCGAACTTCTTCCTGCAGCTGCTGCCATACCTCATACCCATGGTGCTGCTTTTGGTGCTGTGGATGTTCATTATGCGGCGCGCGCAGGGCGGAAACAGCGCGGGCGGCGCGATGACCTTTGGAAAGAGCAAGGCGCGCATGACGGACGGCGCTGATACGAATAAAACATTTGCCGATGTGGCGGGCGCGGACGAGGAAAAGGAAGAGCTGGTGGAGATAGTCCAGTTTTTGAAGAGCCCGGAGCGCTTCAAGGAGCTGGGCGCGCGCATACCCAAGGGCGTGCTGCTTGTTGGCCCTCCCGGAGGCGGTAAAACGCTGCTGGCAAAGGCCGTGGCGGGCGAGGCCAAGGTGCCCTTCTTCTCCATAAGCGGTTCGGATTTTGTGGAGATGTTTGTGGGCGTGGGTGCCAGCCGCGTACGTGACCTTTTTGAGAACGCCAAGAAAAACTCGCCCTGTATAGTGTTCATAGACGAGATAGACGCCGTGGGCAGGCAGAGGGGCGCGGGTCTGGGCGGCGGTCACGACGAGCGCGAGCAGACGCTCAATCAGCTGCTGGTGGAGATGGACGGCTTTGAGGTGAACGAGGGCATAATTGTTATGGCGGCCACCAACCGTAAGGACATACTTGACCCCGCGCTGCTTCGTGCCGGACGCTTCGACAGGCAGATAATTGTGAACTACCCCGATGTGAAGGGACGCGAGGAGATACTGAACGTGCACTCCAAGGGCAAGCCCTTCGAGGCCAGCGTGGATATGAAGACCATAGCGCGGCGCACACCCGGCTTCATAGGTGCCGATCTTGAGAATGTGCTGAACGAGGCGGCCATACTTACCGCGCGGCGTAAAAAGAAGAAGATAGGCATGAGCGAGATAGAGGAGGCCATCACCCGCGTAATAGCCGGCCCGGAAAAGAAGAGCCGCATAGTTACCGAGGAGGACAAGCGCTGTACGGCCTACCACGAGGTGGGTCACGCGATACTGGCGGACAAGCTGCCCGGCTGCGATCCCGTGCACGAGGTTTCCATAATACCGCGCGGGCAGGCGGCGGGCTACACCATGACGCTGCCCGAAAAGGACAACCAGCACGTATTCAAAAGCAAGCTCAAGGACGAAATAACAATGATGCTGGGCGGCCGTGTGGCCGAAACACTTACAATAAAGGACGAGAGCACGGGTGCTATAAGCGACCTGCAAAGGGCTACCAACATAGCGCGCGACATGGTTATGAAATACGGCATGTCAAGCGAGATGGGCCCGGTATTCCTGGGCGGCGCGCACGAGGTGTTTTTGGGCAGAGAGTTTGGCCAGCAGCAGGAGTTTTCGGATGAGACCGCCGCGCGTATAGACCGCGAGGTGAAAAATATACTCACGGAGAGCTACAGCAAGGCCGAGAGCATATTGAAGGAGTTCATGAAGCAGCTCATAGACATCGGCGAGGTGCTGATGCGTCAGGAGAAGCTGGATGGAAAAGAGTTCAAAGCCCTGCTGGAGGGCAACGGCTCGGGCGATCTCAAGCGCGTTGCGGAAGAAATAGAAATAGGCGACGCTTCTCTTCTGAGTGACGATCTGGCCTAACGGGCGCGACGAAACATTTTTGCAAAGCATAACGGGGAAAGGGGAGACCCTTTCCTTTGAATTTATACCGGGAGATATTGATTAGATGATAGATTTACACATGCACTCTACCGCCTCCGACGGATCGGAAAAGCCTGCGGAGCTCATAGATAAATGCGCGAAGCTGCGGCTTTCGCTCTGCTCCGTCACAGATCACGATACCATAGATTCGCAGGCGGAGGCTATGGCGGAGGCGCAATCGCGCGGCGTGGACTATATTTCGGGCATAGAATTTTCCGTGCGCCACACGGGCGAGCTGCATATATTGGGCTACGGCATAGATCCCCAAAGCGCGCCCGAGTTCCTAAAAACCATGGAGGAGCTGCGGCATTCGCGCGTGGGGCGTGTGGAGGAGATAATAAAAAAGCTGGCGGAGCACGGCATAAACATAAGCTTTGAAGAGGTGGAGCGGTTTGCCGAGGGAAACACGCTGGGTCGCCCGCACGTTGCGCTGGCGCTTATGGAGCGCGGCTACGCTTCGGATATGCAGGACGCGTTCACAAAATATCTCAACGAGGAGGGGCTTTGCTATGTGCAGCGGCGCAAGCTAACGGCGGCGCAGGCCTTGCAGCTAATAATTTCCGCGGGGGGAACGCCCGTGTTGGCGCATCCCAAATTCATACGTACGGACGATATAGCGGGGCTGGTGCGCGATATGACGGCGGACGGGCTCATGGGAATAGAGGCATATTACCCCGCGCATTCTGATGTGGATGTGGCGAAATTCCTCAAGATAGCCAAGGAAAACAAGCTCTTGGTGACGGCGGGCAGCGATTATCACGGTAAAATTCGCCCCTATGTGGCGCTGGCCTGCGAAAAGCGGGGCGGGCCTATGCTGGACGAGGGTATAGCCTATTTGAAGGACAGATATGTCAGGACGTGACCTGTTGAAACCGCAATGCGCGGTTTCTTTTTTTATGCCGCTTGTTTTTTATTGACAAAGTCGGCGCGGTCTTGTATGCTTGAGTTAGCAATAGACAACTCGAGCTGTTGTGAGAATAAGATGAAGCTTGCGGAAAGCGGTTTTCGTAAATCGTGAACGCATTTGGAGGTACAAGTTTTGACACTGGACGAACTGAGACCGGGGAGCCACGGCCGCGTGCGCGCTGTGAACGGCATGGGCGCATTGCGGCGCAGACTGCTTGAGATGGGCTTGACGCCGGGCACGAGAGTGTACGTGGAAAAAACCGCGCCCATGGGCGACCCTATGGAGATACGCCTTAGGGGCTATCATCTTACGCTCAGAAAGGACGGAGCCTCCGAAATAGAGATAGAGGCGGAGCCGGATGGCGGTGAGGGCGCATGAAGGAGATGCTGGTGGCCCTGGTGGGCAATCAAAATTGCGGCAAAACCACCCTTTTCAATCAATTGACGGGCAGAAATCAGCGCGTCGGAAATTTTCCGGGCGTTACGGTGGAGCATAAAAAGGGAAAGATAAAATCCGAAAACGACATAACGGTGGTGGATCTGCCGGGAATATATTCTCTTTCGCCCTACACAACGGAAGAGATAGTTTCGCGTGACTTTATTTTGAACGGCGACCCGGACGCCATACTGAACATAGTGGACGCCACGAACCTGCAAAGGAACCTTTACCTCACGCTGCAGCTCATAGAGCTTGGGAAGCCCATGGTGATAGCGCTGAACATGATGGACGAGGTGAAGGCCAGTCATATCGTTATAGATATAAAAAAGCTGGCCGAAGAGATCGGCGTGCCCGTGGTGCCCATATCGGCCTCCAAAAATCAGGGCATAGAGGATCTGGTATCCGTGCTGCGCAAAACGGCGGAGGGCGCGAAAACACCGAAGAAATACGATTTTTGCTCGGGTGCGGTGCACCGCGCGCTGCATGCCGCCGCGCATCTGATAGAGGATCACGCGGGCAGCATAGGCTGCAGCCCGCGCTTTGCCGCCTCCAAGCTCATTGAGGGCGACGAGCCTCTTGAGGCACAGCTAAAGATGTCCGAACAGGACAGGGACATACTCCAGCACATAATAGACCAGATGGAGCAGGAAACGGGTATGGACAGGGAAGCCGCGCTCATAGATATGCGCTATAAGTTTATAGAGCGGCTGTATGAGAGCTGCGTGACGCACGCGCCCGAATCCCGCGCGCAGGCGATGTCTAAAAAGGTGGACAGGGTGCTCACGCACAAGATTTGGGCCATACCCATATTCATTGGCATAATGGCGCTTATATTTTATGTTTCGTTTGAATCTATCGGCGGCTTTTTGTCCGGCGCTTTGGAGGAGGGCATAAGCGGCCTCTCTGCGCTCACGGCGCAGGGCATGGCCTCGGTAGGCGTTTCTGACTGGATGCAATCCTTTGTGGTGGACGGCGTGTTCGGCGGTGTGGGGACGGTGCTGAGCTTTCTGCCGCTCATAACAATACTGTTCTTCCTGCTTTCGTTGCTTGAGGACAGCGGCTACATGGCGCGCGTGGCCTTCGTTATGGATAGCCTTCTGCGCAAGATAGGGCTTTCCGGCCGCTCCTTCGTGCCCATGCTTATAGGATTCGGGTGCAGCGTGCCCGCCATAATGTCCACCCGCACGCTGCAAAGCGACAGGGACAGAAAGCTCACCATACTCATAACGCCTTTCATGTCCTGCGGGGCGAAGGTGCCCATATACGCCATTTTTACGGCGGCCTTCTTTGCGCAATATCAGGGGCTGGTGATGACCTCCATGTACCTTTTGGGCATACTGGTGGCCGTGCTTTCAGGATTGCTGCTGAAAAACACGCTGTTTAAGGGCAATCCCGTGCCCTTTGTGCTGGAGCTTCCCGCCTACCGCATGCCATCCATCAAAACGGTGCTCATGCTGGTGTGGGAGCGCGCCAAGGATTTTATAGTGCGCGCCTTCACCATAATTTTCATAGCCAGCATCATAATATGGTTTTTGCAGTCCTACACGCCCACCTTCCACTTTGTTACGGACAACTCGCAAAGCATACTGGCCGAGATAGGACGGTTCATATCGCCCATATTCGCGCCGCTGGGCTTTGGAAACTGGCAGAGCGCCACCTCGCTAATAGCCGGGCTAACGGCCAAGGAAACGGTGGTCTCCACAATATCCGTGCTCACGGCGGGTCAGCCGCTAAACACCTTCTTTAGCCCGCTGGCGGCCTACTCATTCATGGCCTTCACGCTGCTCTATATGCCCTGCTTCGCCGCTATGGCGGCCACTAAGCGCGAGCTTGGCAGCACCGGCCAGGCGGCGCTTGCTATGGCTTATCAAACGGGTATAGCTTGGATAACGGCCTTTCTGATATTCCAAATAGGCTCGCTGGTGATGGGGGGCGCGGCATGAACGGCTGGGAGATACTGATTTTGGCAATAGTGGCCGTGGCGGTATTTTTCGCCGTGCGCTATATAGTTTTGCAGCACAAGCGGCACGGCTGCGTGGGCTGCTCTATGGCGAAGCAATGCGGCCATAGCTGGAAAAACTGCCAAAAGCAAAAGAACGGGCAGGATTGAGCGCGAATAAATATAAACAAGATGTAAAAAAACGGCCGTGAGGCTGTTTTTTATGCCGCCTTGATCTGTGCTGTCCTGTGCGCGTAAAGCCGGGTGGCAACGGCTTTTGGGTGTGATGAGCAGGGCCTATGACAACCAAGTGTAACAAATTATTAACATTTTCCGTAACAATAAATCCTGATTTATGATATAATTTCGTATATATATCGGAGGGAAAGCGGCAGCGCGCCGCTAGTGGAAAGGCGATATCTGTGGGAATATTCAAAAACAAACCGATCGTTATAACCATAATAGTGGTCATCATATTGGTTTTTCTTATGGCGGCGACGGCCGGATCAAATTCGGTAGCTTCGGCCACCACGGTGGCGGGCAGCGCCTTTGTGCCCATGCAAAAGTTTTTTTATCAGCTTTCCGATAATATAGTGGGCTTTTTCGCGGGAGCGAACGCGGACTACGAAAAAGAGAACGCCACGCTTACTGCCGAGGTGGACGAATATAAAACGAAGCTGATGGATTATGACGAGCTGGCGGCCGAAAACGAGCGGCTAAAGGCGGCGCTTGACTACAAGCAAAACAACACGAATCAGGAGCTCAAGGTGGCCAGCATAATAGGCAAGCAGCCGGGCAACTGGTTCGATGTGTTCACAATAGACCTTGGAAGCCTGGACGGCGTGAAGGAAAACATGCCGGTAATAACGCCGGACGGCCTTGTGGGTCGTGTGGAGGAAGTGGGACTGAACTGGTCTAAGGTCATGGGCATAATAGACGGGCGCAGCAGGATATCGGCAATAATGGAGCGTACTAGGGACGTGGGCATTGCGGGCGGCTCTATAGGAATAGACGATCTTTCCGCCACGCTGACTATGGACTATCTGCCGCTCAACTCGGATATCGTGGAGGGCGACATCGTGGTCACCTCCGGGCTGGATAAGATATTCCCCAAGGGGCTGGTGATAGGCGAGGTAACGGGCACTTCCACGCGGGAGGGCGGCACGCAGGTCACAATTAAGCCGAATGTGGATTTCAGGCGGCTGGAGGAGGTCATGGTGGTCATAAGCTCTGAGGATACGGCGGCCGTGGTGAGCCAGGATATCGCGGACGGCAACGCGGTACGCGAGCCCATGGAATCCACCGCCCCGGAGAGCGGCACTGCGGCTCCCCAAGGTCAGGAGTAGCGGATGCGTTATATTGTGCTGGCAATAATGGGCGCGATGGGCGCTGTGCTGAGCGGTTCCTTCGTTACCGGGCTGAACATAGCCGGTATACATGTTGATATAGTGCTGCTTATGGTGGTGGCCGTGGCGCTGGTGGATAAGACATCAATGCCCATCATATTCGCGGCGGCTACAGGCCTTTTTATGGACATACTATACTCCACCGTGCTTGGTATGTATGGCCTCAGCTATACGCTGGTGGCCGCGCTGGTGGTCATATTGTTCCGCAAGGTGGCGCGGTTCAATCTACTCTCTTTATTCTTGGCGGGGGCCGGAGGTTATCTTTTAAAGGAGATCATTACAGGGGTTCTGGTGTATATTCTGGGTGGGCGTTTCAACATGGTTTCCATGATGCTGCGCTATGTGCTGCCCGAAACGCTTCTGAACGGGGCGCTGCTTTTAGCGGTCTACTGGCTGGTATCGCGGCTTTTTGCCCAAAGCTTCATGAAGCCGAGGAGAACTCACGGACTGGACGATATTTAGAGGTAACTTATGCTTAAAAAACTCAGAAACAGATTTATAGCTTGCTTTATGATAATAGCCATAGTTTTTGTTATTGTGGGCGTGCAGCTTGGCAATTTAACTATGGCGCAGGGCGACGACCTTGCCACGCAATCGGAGGAGAGAACGGTACGTTCGCTCACATTGAAGGGTTCGCGCGGCAAAATAACGGATATTACGGGCATACCGCTGGCCTATGACGAAATAAGCTACAACGTGGAATTTACGCGCGATCCGTCCAAGAACACCACAACGGACAGGGCCTATTATACCGACGTTTTGGTGCAGACCATAAACATGATAGAGCAAAACGGCGGCACGGTGATAGACACATTCAATATTGTGCGAAACGACGACGGTTCCTTCGCCTTCGATTTTGGTGTAAAAAACGAGGAGTCAAAGAAAACGCGCGAGGAAAACTGGCGCGAAAATATGTTTGTGAGCACCAAACCGGAGGTGGGCGCGGACATGATATACCGCGACCTGCGCGACCGCTACAGGATACCCGAGGAATACACCTACGAGCAGGCCAGAAAGCTGCTTTCAATATGGCAGGAGGTGCAGCTCTCAAGCTACAAGGCCTACGTTCCCACGGTCATAGCAAAAAATATCCCCATGGACACAGTGGCCATAATAGAGGCCAATTCCGCAAATTTGGACGGCATAGGCGTGGCGGCTGCTAGTACGCGCGTATACCCCAAGGACAGCGTGGCCGCGCACATAATAGGCAATACGGGAAGAATGGTGGATGAAAACGTAATAAAAGAGATGGAAGCCAAGGGCTACTCTCAGGACGACACCATGGGCACTTCGGGAATAGAAGCCACGCAGGAGGCTTTTTTGACGGGCAATTCGAAGGAGCGTCAGGGCAAGCGCGAGGTGGAGGTGAACAGCAAGGGCAAGGTTATACAAGAGCTTTCATACACACCGCCCACGCAGGGCAATGACGTTATGCTCACCATAAACCTTGATATGCAGATGGCGCTGGAGAAATATTTGGAGAACAACGTCAAAAAGGTTTACGATCTGCAGCTAGAAAAGTATTATGAAGCTCCGCAAGAGTACGACGAATCCGTTTCGCTCAAAAGCCGAAAGGGCGACGCCACGCTGGACAAGATAAATCTTGCGAAGTCGGGCGCGGCTGTGGTTATGGACGTGCATACGGGCGATGTGCTGGCCATGGCCAACTACCCCAGCTATGACCTGAACATCTTTGCGAAGGGTATTTCAGAGGCAGACATGAAAGCGCTCAGCGAAGATCCCGCGGCTCCGCTTTTCAACAAGGCGATAGCCAGTAAGGGCATTCCCGGCTCCATTTTCAAGATGGTAACGGGTATGGGCGGCCTCATGGAGGGGGAAATAACGGGCAGTGACATCATAAACGATGAAGGCGAATTTTCGGTAGACGTTGCGGAAAGCTATGTGGGCACAAAGCCCGCCTGCTGGGTGCGGCCTGATTTTTCGGCTCATCAGGATAACCAGACCATCACCAAAGCGCTTTCCCGAAGCTGCAATTACTTCTTCTTTGAGGTGGCGACGCGCCTTGGAATAGACCGTCTCGTGGATTGGGCGGATCGCTTCGGCCTCATGACAAAGACCAATATAGAGCTCACGGGAGAGCAGTCCGGGCAGGTGGGCAACCAGAGCGTGCTGTACGACCCGAACAAGACCATAGGAGAGCAGAAAACCGCGCATCCCAAGCTGGTGCGCAACCAGATACTGAATCAGCTCACAAGCTATGGTGAAGACAGGAATGTGCAGTATGATAAAGAGCTTTTGGAGCAGACGGCGGACGAGTTGGTAGCGCTTATTTCGCTCAACAAATACGCGCTTGGGCCGGAGATACGTAACATACTCTATGAAAAGATGGAGATACCCGCCACCATCTCTCAGCGCGACGGTTACGATACCACCATAAATCAATACCTTACGCAGCTCATGTGGAATGCCACCAGAACGGCGCTCACCGGCATAGGTACGGACATAACGGCGGTCACGCCCATAGGGGTGGCGCGCTATGTCTCCGCGCTTGTGAACGGCGGTTATGTGTATGACGCGCACATAGTGGACAGCATTGTGGACGCGAACGGCAACGTGGTGCAAAAGACGGAGCCGCAGGTGTGGAGCAAGATAGACGCGCCGCAGGAATATTTCGACCTAATAAAGCAGGGCATGAAGGAGGTCGTTTCCGCGGAGGACGGCGGTACGGCGGGCAAATCTTTCAGCGAGTGGAAGTATAAGGATCAGATAGGCGGAAAGACGGGTACGGGAAAGGTTTCCAAGGATGTCGACCTTGAGAACAACGCCTGGTTCGTGGCCTTCGCGCCCTACGATAATCCTGAAATTGCCGTTGTTTCCTACATACCCAACGGCCTTGGAGGAAACTACGCCATAGACACGGCGAAGGACATAATAGAATACTATCTGGACGGCAAAAACGAGCTGCCGACTGCGGTGCAGCCCACGGCAAACGCGCTTCTGAACGAGAACGTTGCGCCGCCCAAGGCCACCGCCTCCCCCGCGCCGACGGACGAGGCGCCGACGGGCAATGTAGAATAACCGCCTTCACAGAGCGGCATTAGCTTGCCTAAGCAAAATAAATCCTGTATAATGTATGCGTTAGCCGCGCGGAAACGCGCTCCGGGTTGGAGGGAAGCAATTGCAGAGCAACGTAATAATAAAAGGCAAGGAAAACGGCCTTGAGATAACATTGAGTGAAAAAGGCACCTACCCCATGCTGAGGGGGGAGCTTTTGGAAAAACTCAAAACGAACGAAAGCTTTTTTAAGGACAGCCATACAAAGGTGGTGATCCGTGGAAAAGCGCTTTCGGAGGCGCAGCGCCGCGAGATGAAGCGCGTCTTTGAGATGGATTACGGCATAGCGGACGTTATGTTTGGCGACGAGGCTGATATATTGCGCAATGTGGAGCGGAGCATGGAAAACGCCATGAAATCGCCCGCCGCGGCAATGAAGCGCCGCGATACCAGCATAAAGGAGACTGAGCCGGTTTCCATACCCTACATAAACGCGAACTCCGCCTTTATAAACGGCACGGTGAGAAGCGGGCAGCGCATAGAGAGCGAGGGGGATATCGTGGTGATAGGCGATGTGAACCCGGGCGCGGAGATAATTGCCGGGGGCAGCATAGCCGTGTTTGGCACACTGCGCGGTTTGGCGCACGCAGGTTGCGCGGGTCGCAAGGATGTGTGCGTGGCGGCGGTGCATATGTGCCCCAAGCAGCTCAGGATATCCGGGCGGGTGATAACCTTCCCCAATCCCGAGGGCGTGGGGCAGCCGGAAATTGCCGAGCTGCTGGACGGCAAAGTGGTCATTCGGCCAATAACGGCCAGATGAGGGACGGAAGAAACCGCGCCGCAGGTATAGCGCGCGCGGCAACAATACAGCTTGGGCGGCGGCAAGCGTCGCGGGGAGAGATTCTATGGAAAATGTGATCGTTATAACATCGGGCAAGGGCGGCGTGGGCAAGACCACCTCCACGGCAAACCTTGGCACCGGCCTTGCTATGGCCGGCAAAAAAGTGGTGCTGGTGGACACCGATATAGGCCTTCGCAACCTTGACGTGGTGCTGGGGCTTGAAAACAGGATAGTTTACGATCTTGTGGACGTTGTGGAAAAGACCTGCAAGCTGAAGCAGGCGCTTATAAAGGACAAGCGCTATGACGGGCTGTATCTTTTGCCCGCCGCGCAGACCCGAAATAAGATGGCGGTTTCGCCGGAGCAGATGGTGACGCTCATAGATGAGCTCAAAGAGGATTTTGACTATGTTTTGATAGATTGCCCGGCGGGCATAGAGCGCGGCTTCAAAAACGCCGTGGCGGGCGCGAAGGCCGCCATTGTGGTGACGGTGCCCGAGGTATCCTCCGTGCGCGACGCGGACAGGATAATAGGCCTGCTTTCGTCCAACGGCATAGAGGATGTGCGGCTACTCATAAACCGCCTGCGTCCCGATCTCGTTAAAAAAGGCGATATGCTGGCCATAGACGATACGCTTGAGATACTGGGCATAGACCTCATAGGCGTGATACCCGAGGACGAGCTTATATTCCGCTCCTCCAATCTGGGAGAGCCTGCCGTAACGGACGACAGCTCCATGGCGGGCAAGGCCTACAGGAACGTTACGCGGCGAATAATGGGCGAGGACGTACCCATGATGAATCTACAGCAGGGCACAAGCTTTTTTGGTAAGTTGAAAAAGCTGTTCTCGAAGTAACGGGGGGTTCGCTATGGGATGGTTGTTTGGCAAAAAAAAGAGCAGTCAGGTCGCTAAGGACCGCTTGAAGCTGGTGCTTATATACGACAGGGCGGGCACCACCAAGAACGATGATATGATAGAGATGATGAAAAGAGACATCATGCAGGTCATATCCAAGTATGTGGAGATAGACGAGCAGGAGTTTGAAATGGATTTCCGAAACGTGCAAAACGAGGAGGAGGGCATTTCGTCCCAGCTGGTCGCAAATATACCTATTCGAAAGATAAAACAGATGGTAAGGAATTCGAGTAGGTAGCGCCGATATCGAAGGAAAAAGGGGTTGTTTCCGGGAGGCGCGGGAGCTTTTCCGCGGTTCTCGTGCGTACCCCTTTTTATACTATTTCCATATAAAAACATTTATGTTTTTATAGCGCGTCAGCGCGTATGGAATGGCATGAGACGAAGCCGCATAGCGGCACTGCGCAATTTTGCGCAGTATTTCAAATTAAAGATTTTAATTTGAAATCAGTATTATATGGTGCGCGCAAAGAGCCGAGGCAGCGAAAGGAGATCGATGAAGCCTAAGATTTTTAACAAACATATGTGGCGTTATGTGGATTGGTTTTTGCTGATCGTTATATGCGCGCTTGTCTTTTTTGGCATGATGTCTATGATAAACGCCACGGCACAGCCATTCACCGGAGATGAATCCTCGTTTTCGGACTATATGGCGAATCTGGATCTCAGCTTTGCGCAGCGCCAGCTCATGTTCTTTGGCATAGGTGTGGGCGCGCTGTTTGCCTTTTTGCTTATAGATTACACCGTGGTGCGTAAAATATCCGACTATATATACTGGATCTGCATAGCTTTCCTCGTTATAGTGCTGTTTTTCGGCTCCAGCCAGCGCGGTACATCCGGCTGGTTTATGATAGGCAGCTACGGCGTGCAGCCCTCCGAGTTTGCCAAGCTGGGCATAATTTTGGCCATCTCCAAGGTGGTGGCCATGAAAACGGAGGGAAATGAGGACGGCCTTACACGTTTCAGGGACGTTTTCCCCGCGCTTTGGCGGTTTTTGATACCCTTCGCGTTGGTGGTTGCCCAGCCCGACTTCGGTACCGCGCTCGTTTATTTGGCCATACTCATAGTCATACTTTTTATGGCCAAGACCAGCTGGAAAATATTTTTGGTGATAGCCATTGTGGGCGTGGTGGCCGTTATACTGGCGCTCAATCTGGATATTTTGGCGGAATACCAACGAACGCGGCTGTATTCCTTTTTCGATCCCGCCAGTCAGGACGCTGATTCGCTTTTGCAGGTGAATCAGGCCAAGATGGCAATAGGCTCGGGCGGGCTTACGGGCAAGGGGCTTTTCGCGCCCGGTACGCTGGCCACGCTTGATTACGTGCCCGAAAAGCAGAACGATTTTATATTCGCCGTGACCGTGGAGGCCTTTGGGCTGGTGGGCGGAATAGTGCTGGTGGGGCTGTACTTCCTGCTGATTGGGCGGACCATAATGCTGGCGATGCGCGCCAAGGACGATTTTGGCGCTTATATCATAATGGGCGTGGCGGCTATGACGCTTTTCCACGTGGTGGAAAATATAGGCATGAACATAGGCTTGCTGCCTGTAACGGGCATATCGCTGCCATTTTTCAGCTATGGCGGCTCCAATATGCTCACGAGTATGATGGCGTTCGGCATGGTGCTGAGTGTGGATATGCGCCGCACGCGCTGGCCGATAGGATAGGAGATATATGATACTTTCCAAGGTGGAAAAACCCGCGCGGTATACGGGCGGTGAACTGAACAGCGTTATAAAAGAGGGCGCGGAGCTGAACTTCGCGCTCTGTTTTCCCGATATATACGATCTGGGGATGAGCAATCTGGGGCTGGGTATACTGTACGAGGTGCTCAACGGTGTGAAGGGTGTTTTCGCTCAGCGCGCCTACTGCCCCTGGACAGACATGGCGGCGGAGCTGCGCGCGGCGGGCGAACCGCTAAGAGCGCTGGAGACGCAAACGCCGCTCCGCGATTTCGATATTGTGGGCTTCAATCTTTCCTATGAAATGTGCTACTCCAACGTGCTCTGCATGCTGGAGCTGGCCGGGCTGCCCCTTTTGGCGAGTGAGCGTACGGATGACATGCCGCTTGTGATAGGCGGAGGCGCCTGCACGGTGAACCCCGAGCCGCTGGCGGATTTCTTCGATATGTTTGCCATAGGTGAGGGCGAAGAGCAGGTGGTGGAGCTGTGCGAATGCTACAAGGAGCACAAGCGAAAGGGTTATGGCAAAGCCGAATTTCTGCGCGCGGCGGCGGGCATAGAGGGAATATACGTGCCCACGCTCTATGACGTGGAATACGCGGAGGATGGGCGCGTAAGCCGCATAACGCCCAAGGAGGGCGCGCCCGAACGCGTAAGCCGGAGATTCGTGCGCGATTTTGAACATACGCAGGCCATGAAAAAGCCTGTGCTGCCCTACATAAACACGGTGCATGACCGCTGCACACTGGAGATAATGCGCGGCTGCCCCAACGGCTGCCGTTTTTGTCAGGCGGGCTACTACACCCGGCCGGTGCGTGAGCGCGGCGCGGATACCGTGCTAAATCAGGCGCGAGGCATAATAGCCGCCACGGGCTACGAGGAAATATCGCTCTGTTCGCTGTCCTCGGGCGATCATTCGCAGATAGTGCCGCTGCTGGATTCGCTCATAGGCGAGTTTGCGGAAAAGCGGGTGTCCGTTTCGCTGCCCTCACTGCGCGCGAACAATTTTCACTTTGGAAAGCAGCTCACGCAGGTTCGCAAAACGGGCTTCACCTTCGCACCCGAGGCGGGAACGCAGCGCCTTAGGGACGTTATAAACAAAAACATAACGGAGGAGGAGATACTAGAGACGGCGCGCCGCGCCTTCGAAAGCGGAGCCTCCACCATAAAGCTGTATTTCATGATTGGCCTGCCCACCGAGACAATGGAGGACATTGAGGGTATCGCGGAGCTTGTTTTCGCCATACGCGAGGTGTTTTATTCCATTCCCAAGCAGGAGCGGGGCGGCAATCTTTCCATAAATGTGAGCGCCTCCTGCTTTGTGCCCAAGCCCTGCACGCCCTTCCAGTGGATGGCGCAGGACAGCATGGAAGCGCTGCGCGAAAAGCAGTTCTATTTGAAGGACAGACTAAAGCAGCGGGGCATAAAGTTCAACTATCACGATGCTAAGCTGAGCTATCTTGAGGCGGTGCTGGCGCGGGGCGACAGGCGGCTTTCCGCCGTGCTTCTGGCGGCCTATAAAAGCGGCGCGGTGTTCGATAGCTGGCAGGAGCATTTTTCCTTCGAACGCTACACGAATGCTTTTAGGGAGTGCGGCATAGACGGCGATTTTTACGCCTGCCGCGAACGCGATACGGACGAAGTTCTTCCCTATGCGCACATAGACAGCCGCATAAGCACGGCCTACCTCGCGCGCGAGCTTAATAAGGCGCGGGCGGGCGAGACCACGCCCATATGCAAGCAGGCCTGCTCTGGCTGCGGTATGCAAAAGGATTGCGGATTCGCGGGAGGCGTGTCATGAAGATAGGCATAAAATATTCGCGCGGCGGTGCGGCAAGCTATATTTCACATCTTGATATGCAGCGCACATTCGCGAGGGCGCTGCGCCGGGCGAACCTGCCCGTGCTCTATTCGCAGGGCTTCAACCCGCACATAGTGATGTCCTTCGCGTCGCCGCTTTCGGTGGGTTATTTCACGATGGCAGATTACCTTGAGGTGGGTGTGGCAGACGGCACGGACACGCGGCAGGCAATGGAGGCGCTCAACGCAGTGCTCACGCGGGATATACGCGTGGAGCGGGTTTTTGCGCTGCCCGAAGGCACCAAAAAGCTTATGGCATTGAACCACAGCGCCGCCTACGATATAACATTCATGTTTGAAAATGAAAGCGAATGTGATAAAATAAGTTGTGCAACCGAGAGGTTGAATGGATCGGAAAAATACCTCACGCCCGACCGTAAGGGCAGAGAGGTGGATATAAGGCCGCAGATACTGGAGCTTTCCGCCGCGGGCAGGGTGGTCTCGGCTGTGGTGAAAAATTCCTCCGAGGGCGCGCTCAATCCGGCGGTGCTGGCAAACGCGCTTTTGAGCGAAGCCGGCATATCGGCGGAATACGGAATTTGCCGCACAGAGTGTTTTGCCGCGCTGGCCGGCGGCGTTGCGCCGTTTTACGCACTGGGAGGCTGAGGGTGACCGTTTCGTGTAAACAATATTGGGTGGGATTAGGCGGCGTTTTAACGTCGGCCGTTTGTATATAGTTTGAAATTTTTTAGATTTAGGGGGCTGGCTTGATGGTCAAAAAAATTATAGCCGATGTAAACCCGCACGAAGCCAGAGTGGCGCTGCTGGAAGACGGCGTGCTGGCGGAGATACAGGTGGAGATACGCGGCAAGGAAAGGCTTGTGGGCAACATATACAAGGGCAAGGTGGCCAATATACTGCCCGGTATGCAGGCGGCCTTTGTGGACGTGGGGCTGGATAAAAACGCCTTTTTGTACGCCGGAGACATACTCTGCGACGAGCAGGACTTTGAGTTTGATGTGGACGCGGAGGGCGAGCAGATCAAAAAGAAGCTGGATATCCCCAATATAAAGGATATTCTGAAGGCTGGTCAGGAGATAATAGTTCAGGTTTTGAAGCAGCCGGGCGGTTCTAAGGGCGCGCGCGTAACAACGCACATCACGCTGCCCGGAAGGCTGCTGGTGCTCATGCCCACGGTGGATCATATAGGCGTTTCGCGCCGCATAGACGACGAAGCGGAGCGCGAGCGTTTGAAAAACATAGTGGCCAGCGTGAAGCCGGCGGGAATGGGCGTTATAATGCGCACGGCCGCGGCGGGCGCGACGGACGAGGAAATAGCCGCCGAGCTTAACTTTTACGCAAGGCTGTGGGGCAAGGTGTGCGACAAGGGGGATTTCCTTACGGCGCCGCGTCTCATACACACCGAGGAAAACCTGCTCTTCCGCACCGCGAGGGATATGTTTACGGAGGACGTGGAGGAGTTCGTTATAAACGACAAGGACTATTTCGAGAAGATCACCGCCTTTGTAAACATTATTTCGCCCGGAATGAGCGAGAAGATAACATTCTTCGAGGGCGATGACAATCTCTTCGATTGCTATGGCATAGAGGACAAGATAACGAAGGCGCTCTCCCGCAAGGTGTGGCTCAAAAACGGCTGCTATCTAGTGATAGACGAGACGGAGGCGCTCACCGTTATAGACGTGAACACGGGCAAATACATAGGCGAGGACAATCTTCAGGATACCATACTGAACGCCAACATCGAGGCGGCAGAGGAGATAGCCCACCAGCTCAGGCTGCGCGATATAAGCGGCATAATAATAATAGACTTCATAGATATGGAGTGTTTGGATAATAAAAAGCTGGTGGTGGAAAAGCTTTCCGAAGCGCTCAAAAAGGACAGGACGAAATCTAACGTGCTGGGCATGACCGAGCTTGGCCTCGTGGAGATGACGCGTAAAAAGATGCGCCGCCGTTTGAGCACGCTCACGCAGACCACCTGCCCGGTGTGCGCAGGAAGCGGCAGCATATACAATCTGGACAGCATGGCGATGCGCGTGCGGCGCGAGGTGGTGCGCAGCGTGCGTGACGACGGCAACAAATACATCGTGGAGGTTTCGCCCACGGTGGAGGAGTTCATAGTAAACAAAAACAACATGAACCAGGCCATACTTCCGGCGTTTGAGCACACGCAGTTTTACATAAAGGGCGTGCCGGGCGTGCACCCCGAGCACATAAAGATACACCGCGCGGCGGATAAAGAGCTGCTGGGCGGGGCGCAGGTGTTTTGCTGAGAAAAAGCCGGCACAGCGGTTTCTGGTTGACAGAGGCCTATCGTTGTGCTAATATATTGAATTGAGCCGCTCGCATATGGTGATCTTATTAAACGCGCTTTTGGCGGACCGACTGCGGCGAGACTGGTAAGAGGAGGTAAAAGTGTATGTACGCAATAATCGAATCCGGTGGAAAACAGTATAAAGTTGAGCCGGGCACCGCTATAAAGGTTGAAAAACTGGAGGCGGAGGTGGGCAGTGAAGTTACATTCAAAGCCATGATGACCGCAGACGGCGGTAAGGTGAGCGTGGGCAGCCCCTATCTGGACGGTTTCATCGTTACAGGCAAGGTGATAGCGCATGACAAGGCTAAGAAAGTGATCGTTTTCAAGTATAAGGCAAAGACCGATTACAGGAAAAAGCAGGGTCACAGGCAGCCTTTCACAAAGGTTGAAATAACGGCTGTTGGCGAGCAGAAGGCTCCGGCGAGAACGGCAGCTCCCAAAGTGGAGAAGGCCGCCAAGGCGGAAAAAGCTCCGGCCAAGACCGAGGCTAAGGCGGCGGACAAGGCTCCGGCCAAGAAAGCCCCGGCTAAAAAGGCTCCGGCCAAGAAAGCAGCCGACGCGGAAAAAGCGCCTGCAAAGGCCGCAGAGAAAGCCGAATAATTTGAGCTTAGGCTTCTAAAAAAATCGACAGATAAAAGCGAGGTGTGATATAGATGGCACATAAGAAAGGTGTGGGCAGTTCCAGAAACGGCCGTGATTCCGAGTCTAAAAGACTGGGAGTAAAGCGCGCCGATGGCCAGTATGTATTGGCGGGAAATATTCTGGTGCGCCAGAGAGGCACTAAAATACACCCGGGTATAAATGTTGGACGCGGCGGAGACGATACGCTGTTCGCGCTGGAAAGCGGAATAGTGAAGTTCGAGCGCAAGGGCAGGGATAAGAAGCAGGTAAGCATCTACCCCAACTGAGGCCGGCATATATAAACGTATAGGACTTGCCGCGCGCTACTAAGTGCGGGGCGAAAATAAATATTTGCTAAAGGGGGGTTGTTCTGACTTTGCGTCGGGGCGGCTTCTTTTTTATGCCTGCGGCACGGGTGCGCCTTTTTTGACGTCGTAATACTAATTCCAAATTAAAACATCTGTTTTAATTTGGAAGCGCCGCGCCTACGGCGTGGCATGTTCTGCGCAAGAACAGCGCAGAACGCGTCTCATGCCATTCCAAACGCGCTTCGCGCTATAAAAAGTGCAAACACTTTTTAAATGGAATTGGTATACAGCCCCTTGGTGGTCAGCGCGGCAGCGGGCAGCGCCGTGTGCGTGTAGTATGAAAGGCGGGTTAGCGGATCGCTTTTGAGGGATACGCCCCGCTTTTTGAGCTCGCGAAGCATATTTTTCTGCTGAGAAATAAGCTGTGAGTGCGGCAGATCGGACATCAGCCCGGCTATGGGCAGCGGTATCTCGGCTATTATGCGTCCGTTTTCGGCCAGCGCGTAGCCGCCGCGCATTGTGCGTAAATGCTCCGCCGCCAGCGCCATATCAGCGCCCTCGTGCCCTATTACCACTATGTTGTGCGAATCATGCGCCACGCTTGCCGCCAGCGCGCCCGAAGCCAGCCCAAAATTTTTCACTATGCCCATGCCAAGATCGCCGGTAGAGGAATGCCGCTCTATCACCGCTATTTTTTGATATACGGCGTCCGGCGCGAAAAAGCCTTTCCGCGTGGGTACGGCTTCGAGCAACAGCTTTTTGCGAAGCTGACCGTGCGGCATTTCCAAAACGTATGCGCTTCCGTCCGTTTTTATGAAAAACTGCGCCGAGTTGACCGGCCGAAAATTTACGCTGTTGCCGGAGACGGTTGAGGCGACGTCTTGGGGCGGGGTTTGCAGATCGCCTATGTTTTTGCCCGCTACGAAAACGTCGCGCACATTGAAATTTTCTATATCGTCAAATATTGCTATGTCCGCGTCGTAGCCGGGCGCTATGGCACCCTTGCCGGGCAGGCGGTAGGCCAGCGCGGCGTTGAGCGTGGCCATCTTTACGGCATCCACGGGAGCTATTCCCGCGCGCACGGCGAGGCGGGCGTTGTGGTTTATGTGGCCGTGCTCTTCTATGGCGAAGGCGGCTTTATCGTCGCTGCAAAACATTACGTTTGAAAGAGGCAGTCCGCTCTGCGCAAGCTTTTTCATGAGCGGCAGTATGTTGTTCGCGGCGGAACCGGCTCTAAGCTGCACCTTCATGCCCGCGCGCAGCTTTTCGGTGAGTTCGGCTATGCCGGAAAAATCGCGGCAGGTGTTTGCTCCGGCGGCTATGTAGGCGAAGAGCGCGCTGCCCGAAAGGCCGGGCGTGAAGCCGTCTATTACGCGTCCGTCAAAGAGATTCAGCCTGCTCAGCATATCTTCATCGCCAGAGAGCAGGGCGGCGCTGTCCATTATCTCGCCCATGCCGTATACCATGCCCTCCCATATAAGCTGTGCGGATTCCTTTGCGCTAAGCCGTTTTCCGCTTGGGTCGAAAGCGCTTGCGGGCGCGCCGGAGGGTAGCATGTTGTATATTTCCATGCCAAGATGCTCCGCCTCGCGCGACATATATCGCACGCCGGCAATGCCCAGCACAGCCGCGATATCGTGCGGGTCCGCGATTGCGAAGGTGGTTCCGCAGGGCAGAACCAGGCGGGCGTATTCGGCGGGCGTGAGCATGGAGGCCTCTACGTGGGCGTGGCTGTCTATAAAGCCGGGGCATAGGTATGCGCCGCCGCAATCGTATTCATTTTCGCAGCTATAGCGGCCCAGGCCTATTATCGTGCTGTGAAAAACGGCCACGTCGCACTGCGCTATTTCGCCGCTGAAAACGTTTACCACCCTTGCGTTTTTGAAAACGAACGTGGGCTTTCGGCTCTTTGCCGCGCCTATTATATCCTTTATCCTTCGGCCGTCCATAGTTGCGCTGCCTTTCGTTGTTACTTGGTTTAAGAATTTAAATACATAATACGACTTTTCTGGAAGGGCGGCCATTGCTTGCACTGTTTTAGCGTATGCAAAGCCCGCCTGTATACAATGATATCATATACAGGCGGGTAAAAAAAGCATTTTATGCAAAGATCGTTTCAAATATGCGATGTGACCGCGATGTTTACCCCGTTTAGGCAATCCCGCTTGAAGCGGCTGCCCTCGTATTTTTCGACAATTTCCGGTTCCACCATGGGCTGTATTGTTATATCCTTATCGTAAAATTTGGCCGGCGTGTTCTCGCCCTCGCAACGCGCCCAATCCAGGCTGCCCGTTTTGGCGAAGTGCGTGAAATCGCGCTGCATCTCTGCGGATATGCGGTTTATTATTGTGCGTATGGGCGAAAGTATGAACATCATGGCCACGCGCCCCTTGCCGAAGTTTCCAAACAAAAAGGGTATATCGCTAAAATGGCAGGCGTGCAGCGTGGAGATTCGCATAGCCAGCGGTTCGTAATTGAAGCTGTACATCCAGGTGTTTGAAAAGGCGTTGGCCGCCTGCGCGTACCATAGGCTGGCCATGCGGAAGATGTAGTCTGTAACGTACATACAGCGCGCCCGCGAACCGAAGCGTTCGTAGGCCTCCGTTATGCCCATGCGAACCTCTTTCTTCTCGCGCGCGGCTATGCTGTCCACATCGGCCAGCGCCATCACCTTGGAAAGCAGGCGGTTGCAGGCGAAGGAAAGCTCGTCTCGCGTGGTGCCTATCAGCAGGGGTATGCCGCCGGTAGCGCCAGTGGCGGCGGCTGGGATGGGGTATTTTGGCACAAATTCTCCGTCGGCCACTATGGAAAAAGTGCCCTCGCCCTCGTGCGTTGAGTTCATGAATTTGCGCTGACGGGCGGTAAGCAAGCGCGCGTCCATGGAAAGCAGCTCCGCCGAATCCTTTATGCCCATAAATTCCATGAACTGCCGCGCCAAACTGCGTGCTTCGCCGGGCGCGTGCAGCCATATAGGCCCGCCGCTCATTATTATGGCCTTGGATATGTAGGGCTTTGCCTCCGGCATCACGGTGAGCGTGGAAACGGCCGTGGCACCCGCCGACTGGCCTATAACGGTTATGTTTTGGGGGTCACCGCCGAAGGCAGTTATGTTTTTGCTTACCCAGCGCAGTGCCGCCAACATATCGGAAAGCCCGCAGTTGGGCTGTAAGCCTTCGCCCAGCTCGGAAAAATCCATAAAGCCCAGCGCGCCCAAACGGTAGTTTATGGTGACCACCACAACGCCGTTACCGGCCGCCAGCCGCCGCCCGTCATACACCGAATCGCTCCCCATGCCGGACACGAAGGAGCCGCCGTGTATATACACCAAAACGGGCTTATCGCCCTCCCCGGGCGCAGACCAGACGTTCAGCGTGAGGCAATCCTCCGCCATTTCGTGACCGGGCATGCCGTGCTGTGCGCAGAGAGGCCCATAGCGCAGCGCGTCCATTTTGCCGAAATCTTCATCTATGGTTTGGGCGTGTGAAAAACGCTTTGCGCGGGCGTAGGGTATGCCTCGCCACACGCCGCAGCCCTTTTCTACAACTCCCCGTATATCGCCAAGTGGCGTTTTTGCAATAGTGTATGTCAAGTCTTTAACCCTCCCTACTTATATATATCACATAAGAGGAGGATGCTGAACCAATATTAACTAAAAATTAATATTGGGTGGCAGAAAAAAGTCTAAGATACCATCGTATCATAGACTTTTTTTTAATATCCGTTTTTAGTTTAGCATTACTACAAACAGCGGCCTTGGGTCAAGACACCTACACGCTCAGATCCATAACCTTCTCCTGAGAAAGCTCTTCACGGCTCAAAATACCGTTTATCTTACCATTTTTGACCACCGCTATGCGGTCGCAAAGGTTCAATATCTCAGGCAGCTCGGACGAAACCATTATAATTGTTATGCCGCGATTTGCAAGATCACTCATGAGCTTGTATATCTCATGCTTTGCGCCCACGTCTATACCGCGCGTGGGCTCGTCCAGCATCAATACCTTTATGTTGTTCATCATTAGCCACTTGGCCAGCACCACCTTCTGCTGGTTGCCGCCTGAGAGGCTGTCCATATCGTTGTTTATGTTGGACACCTTTATGTTTAGATCGCCCACATATTTGTCCACCGTCTCCAGCTCTTTTTTCTTGTTTATGGCAAGCATCTTGCGCAGCTTGTTTATTATAACGAGCGTGGCGTTGAATTTTATGCTGCGTATGAGCACAAGCCCCTCGCTCTTGCGAGATTCGGGCACCAGCGCGATGCCGTTTTTTATACCGTCCAGCTGGTTATTTATCTTTAGCGTTCTGCCCTCAAGGGTAACGCTGCCCGCTGCTTTCTTATCCGCGCCGAATATGCCGCGCAGTATCTCGGTGCGGCCGGCGCCCACAAGGCCGCCAAAGCCGAATATCTCGCCCCGCCTTACGTCGAACGAAATATCATCCACATGCGCGGTGGAAAGCCCCTTGACCTCAAACACGACCTCGTTTTTCACCACGTTGCTCTTGGGATATATGTCTGTTATGTCGCGACCCACCATCATGCTTATTATCTGGTCGCGATCCACCTCGCTCATGTCCTTCGTGCCTATGTAGTTGCCGTCGCGCAGCACGGTCAGGCGGTCGCCTATGCGGAAAAAATTGTCTATGCGGTGGTCTATATATATTATGCCCACGCCCTGCTTTTTCAGTATCTCCATTATGCCGAACATAGTTTCGGATTCATCTATGGAAAGGGAGGAGAAGGGCTCGTCCATTATGAGTATATTGGGCTGCTGATAAAGCGCCTTGGCTATCTGCACCAGTTGCTGCTGCGCTATATCCAGCGTGCCTAAAAGCGCGTTCGGGTTTATTTTGCACTTGAGCATATCAAATATCTTGACAGTTTCGGAATGCATCAGTTTTTTGTTGAGCATCACTTTGCCGTGGGTCTTTTCCAGACCAAGGAAAATGTTCTCCGCCACGTTTATGGTGGGGCAGAGGCTGATCTCCTGATAAACTATGCCCACACCGCTTTTTTCAGAATCGAGCGGGCTGTCAAAGCTTACCTCCTTGCCCTCTAGGAATATCTTTCCCTCGCTGGGGCGGTAAAGACCGGCCAGTATTTTCATCAGCGTGGATTTACCCGCGCCGTTTTCGCCGCAGAGCACGTGCACCTCGCCCGCGCGCAGCTCAAAGGTAACGTTATTCAAAGCCACAACGCCGGGAAAACGCCGCGTGATACCTTCCATCTTTAGAATAGTATTGTCCATAGTATTTCCCTTCCGCCTTCCGGCTTATTCTTCCGCGCGCCTGTTTATTGCCATCGTGAACGCCACCGTGGCTATTATGATTATACCGCGCACAACGTCCTGCAGATACGAATCCACACCCAGTATGGTCATGCCGTTTATTACCGTGCCTATAACGAATGCGCCCAAAAGAGTGCCGAACATATTGCCGCCCTCGCCGTTGAAGCCGGTTCCGCCCAGCACGGCGGCCGTTATGCCGTCCATCTCAGCGCCCATGCCCACCGTACCCGAAGCACTGCCCAGGCGTGACATGAGTATGAAGCCCGCCAGCGAAGCCAGCGCGCCGTTCACCATGAAAACGACCACCTTTATGGTCTTCACCTTTATGCCGGAGTTTGCCGCGGCGCTCTGGTTTCCGCCTATGGCCTGTATGCGCCTTCCAAGCGGGGTGTAGCCCACAATGAAGAACATCACAAGCAGCACGGCTATTATCCATATTATGAGTATGGGCATAGGGCCTATGGAGCCCTGAGAAAATACTTCCTTGAATTTTTCGTCCAGTACAACTACCGTTTTTCCCTCGGTTATATATTTGGAAAGGCCGCGCGTGATATTCATCATACCCAGCGTTGCCAGAAATGGCTGAATCCTGAAACCTACCACGGCAAGACCGCTGCACAGTCCGAACAAAAGACCCATGCCAAGGCCTGCCAGCACCGTTAAAACGGGGCTGTAGCCCGCGTCCAGCATCATTGCGCACATGCAGGACACAAAGGCGATTATACCGCCGACCGAAAGATCTATACCGCCTATCAGCAGCACTACTGTCATACCAAAGCCCAAAATACATATCGTTGCCGTTTGGTTTATTATGTTGACAACGTTTGTGGCGGTGGCGAAATGCTCGCTTGAGACGGAAAAAATAATTACTATTACAACATAGGCCAGAAGTATGGCCACCTGCGGATACCTCTGGAAAAACGCGCGCATTCCCTTACCGTTTTGCGCCGAGGCTTTTTGTAAGGCGTTCATAAACAGTTCCTCCCTCTTTCCCTGTGTGTTTGACATCTGATTTATTGGCAATACACCTGCCTGAAGCGGGCAGGTGTATTGCCGCAAAACTTACTATTTTATTTGATGATCTAGCTTTAGCTTACCGCCAAAACTATTCCATCTCCTTGCCCCAAACTTCCATGGAGGCCGTGGCATACTGGTCTGCCGTGTAAACCTTGTAGGGAACGTCTACAACCTCGGGATAGCCTTCGCCGAGAGCCCAGGCTATAGCGGCCTTGGCGGATTCTTCGCCGTGAGCGCGCGGGAACTGAGCCGCTGCCGCCTGCACATAGCCTTCCTTCATGAGCTGAAGTATAGCCGCGTCGCAGTCTACGCCGCCTATTATGAGGTCTGTTTTATTCGCGGTCTTGGCCGCCTGGCCGGCACCCTGCAGCACGCTTGAGTATGTGCCCCAGATGGCGTTGAGGTCGGGGTTGGCCGTCATTATTGTGGAGGCAGCGTCTACGCCCTCGTCAACCGTACCCTTTTTCTCTTCCGCAACTATCTCTATATCTGTTTTGGCAATAACGTCCTTGAACGCCTGGAGGCGCTGCTGTGTTCTCCACAGGCTGGTGGGTATGTCAAGTATGGCAACCTTGCCCTTGCCGCCCATCTGATCCGCCAGTATTGTGGCAACTTCCTCAGAGAATTCATAGTTGCCGGCGTTTACCGTTGTGGCAACCGTGGCGTCGGGCATTGTGGTTATTGATATAAGCGGTATGCCCGCTTCGTTTGCCTTTTTGCACACGTCTATGAGCGCGCTCTCATCCATGGGGCTGATGGCGATAGCGTCATACTTTTTAGCTATGAAGGATTCGATGTCCGCAAGCTGCTTGGCCGGATCGCCGTTTGCGTCCAGTATTTCGCACTTAACGCCTGCTTCGTCGCAAACCGCCTGGAAACCCTCAGAGCAGATCACGCCATAGTCGTCCTGCTTGAAGTGAACGGAAAAACCAACCGTGATGTCAGCCGCTGTCTTGCCGTTGCCTTCGGCAGCGGGAGCCGAAGCGGCGGGCGCGTCAGCCGCGGGTGCAGAAGCCGCTCCCGCCTCTGAGGCCGCAGGTGCCTCGGATGCCGGAGCGGCGGAGGGGGCAGCGGGAGCCGCGCAGGACGTGAGCAGTGCCACGGCCAATACGGCGATAAGAGCAATCGTCAAAATTTTCTTCATGTTTCTCTCCTTTATATTTTGTTATTTTCCTGCCCGATTTAACGGGCAAACTCTAATTCATTCTTATGCTAAAGCTGCTTGAGCGCCGCGCTGTCGCAGGGCGATTGAAGCAGCTTTATTAGCTCGTCATCAAGGCGCATTACGGATATCGTGGCGCCCATCATATCCAGCGAGGTAAAATAATTTCCCGCGCGTGACCAAAGCACCTCCACACCCATGTCGCTGAGTATGTCGTAGGCTCTGTTGAAGAGTATGTGCAGCTCCATAAGCATAGTGTTACCGAGGCCGGATATGAGAACGGCCGCGCGGTCGCCGCGCTTTAGAGGCATATCCTCCAATATTTTGCGCAGCATTATTTCCACGGCTTCATCCGCCGTTTTAAGCTTGCATGTATCCAGGCTGGACATGCCGTGGTGCCCCACGCCGATCTCCATAGTGCCCGTTTCTATGAGATAGTTTGGCCGCCCTTCTATGGGCAATATGCAGGAGGACAGCCCAACCCCCATGCTGCGCGTGTTTGCTATGGCCTTTCCGGCCACCGCCGCCACCTCATCTAGCCCGTAGCCCACCGCCGCCGCCGCGCCGCCTATCTTCCACATGAAAATCTCACCTGAAAGCCCGCGCCGCTTTTCCTCCTCTATCACGGAAACGTCGTCCTTGGCTATGACCATCTTCACCTTTATGCCGTCCGCCGCCGCCATTTTTACCGCCTGCTCTATGCTTTTCAGATCGGCAAGGTAATTGCCGCACAGGCAGGCAACACCGCTGCCCGAATCCGCCTGACGAAAGGCCTCATAAAAAACCTCGGGTGGCGGCGGCACAAAAATGGTTCCCACAGCCACCGCGTCCACCAGATTTTTGCCAATATAGCCCGCAAAGGCAGGGTCGTGGCCGGAGCCTCCACCCGTGACGATGCCCACCTTGCCGGGCACGGGAGCGTGCCTGTAGCTCAGCACCACATCGGCACCGCTGTTTTTCACGAGGCCGGGGTAGCACTTCACAAAGCCGCGGATATCCTCAGCGACCATATCCTCCGGACGGTTTACGAACTTTTGCATTCTCTCTTCCATACAAAACTCTCATAGCTTTTTATAATATTTGATGTAAACGTCTATTTCCTTGTCGTTGAACTTTTTGTTTTTTCTGCCCGTGAGCACAAATGATTTCAGTGACAAAAAGGTGTCCGCCAAAGACTTGTCGCTCAAAAATTCTGTCTTTCCCTCAGCCACGGAGCTGATATGGTTGAATAGGTGTCCCAGATCCAGCTCGTTTTTGGTTATGAGCTCGTTTAGGTCTATATTGCTCAGATTGAGCTCTTCAAAGCCGTATTCGGCCTCCTTTTCCCTCACAAGCTCCAATAGCGCGGTGTATATCTTTATGAATGTGGTTATGCGCAAATCGTTGCTGCGGTTGTATTTTTGATTGTATCCCGCCTGATCCCAGCCTATTTTTTTGCTTATCTCGGCGTTGCTTATGCCATACTTACCTATGAGCAGGTTTATGTTGTAATATACGCAGTCGATCAGGTAGTCCTTTATTATTTTTTTCAAAGCTAATTCTTCAAACTCAGTCAAACCTGTGCCCTCCAAATCCGAAAGCAATATACCTTGTGAAAACCGCCAGTGTATTCAGCTCAATTTTTGGGTAAGAATTAGCTTGAACGCCATGCCTAAGTAAATTATAACGGAGCGATTTGCAAACTAGAATGTGTATAAAGGGTTAGATGTTAGCTTATTAGCTCATATGTTTCTAACGTGGGAAGATTTAAACACGATATGTAACGAAAATCCGCACATAATAATTTAGTTGCCGAGAGAAATCGATTTATTAAAAACAAAAAAGGCAGGCGGCGCTGACGGCCACAGCGTAGTTGCTTTACAGTATTTATTATGGTTGAAAATATATGGTAGTTGAAATAGTGCGTGCCGTTCCGTTAAATCGTTTGAAAAAACGGCCGGACTTTACAATATACAGTGTTTCAAAAATTGAGCTCTTGCGCGGCGCATTCCTCCAAATATTCGCGATACTCCGCCGAGCACAAGTCTCCGTACCTATTTAGCAGCGCGGCGTAGTCCACCACGGGCACAAGATCGCTCCCGCTTTGCACCAGCTTGAAGCCGTCCAGCAGTGTGCCCTCGACCAGCGCTTGCAGCTCTTCGCTCAAACGATATATATTTTGACGGAAAAAGCCGTTTTTGAAGGCTTCTTTGAAGGTTTCGTCCGCGTTGGCGTATTCGTAATCCGCCGCAAGATATTTCTTTTCGCGCTCCAGCACCTCCTCTAAAACGGAAAGCGCCTCGTCCGCCTGCGCCGTTGTTAGCACATCGCCGTATTTTTTGAGGAAAACGGCCAGCTCCTCGCCATAGGTCGCGCTTTGGCGCAGGGCTTCGAGCTCGCGCTCCGCCTCGGCGCGTCGCTCTGATGCGCTTTGCTGCGCTTCTTCGGGCGAGTCTTGGGGCGCTGCTTCAACGCTCTGCGTTGCCACGGGTGCGGCGGACGGCACTGCGAAGCTTTCTTGAGCCGCAGTGCAGCCCGCCGCAGCGCAGGCTAGGGCGAGCGCGGCGGCGAATGATATAATTTTTTTGACGAGCATTGACTTTTTGATATTCAGCATGTGGTGTATAGCCGCCGCGATGTGGGGCGGTGCAGTTATATTACCCTTTTGACCGACGCTTTGCGAGCCGGTCAACCCTCTTAGCTCAGCTAAAGCTTTTGTACAGATTGCCGTCTGCGTCGTAAACGGTGTAGCCTATGCCCAGCCGCTCCGCGAGCTCCACTATCTGCGGCGTATAATCGCCATAGGTGAAGCCCAGGTGGTTGCAGGGCCAAAGGTCTATGACGGTGGCGTCGTCAACGGGCGGTTTGACCATTATTATAGGCCAGCCCAGCGTGTATTTTTCGTGCAGCGCCGCGTCCACCTGCTCCGTTTTAACGGCCATTGCCACTATGGAGTAACGCAGATTTTCCCTGTGCAGCCGCGCGATAGTCATCACCTCGCCGCCCGGTGTTCTGCCGCGCACTGTGGCACCGCCCGCGAGGTAATATAGATCCTGCCCGCAAAACTCTGTGTTTTTAAGCTTGCTTATGCCGTCCTCCTCCGGTTTTCCGAAGAAATATGGCGGGTGCTGGCCGCAGTTCACAATGGCTAGCGAGCCGTCCTCTATGTCGCGAAAATCGCCGAAGCCTGCCGGTTTGCCGCCGTTCAGCGTTTTTAGCAGCAGCTGTGTCAAAGAGGAATCCATGTCGTTTTCGCAGGCCACGGGAACCGTGCTCTTGGGCTTGCCGTCCGGGCCTACATCGTTGTTCAAAAAGGCCGCTGTCACGCACTGCGTGCATTCGAAACCGCTCAGCTCATCCTGACATTTTATGCCCATGAAATCGCAATCCGTTTCGGCCACCACGTCCACCGCCGCGTAATAGTAGCACAGCTGATAGAGGAATATCTCTATGCTCTCGAATTTATCCGTGTTAAAAAGGAACTGCGCGTGCTGCTGGCCATAAATGAAATCATACGCTTCCTTTACGCGCGCGTCGTTTATGCGCAAGGCCGCGCTCTTGCGCGGTTTGCCCTCCCAATCCACCATGGGCTGGGCGCGCTTGGTAAGCTCGGATTGATCCAGCGCATCATAGCTTATGCCGAAAATTTTAGCCCATTGATCCACATCGGCTGTGGCTGTACACATTTTAAGCGACATGCCGCCCACCGCAAGATACTTTTGGCCTTGCAGGCGGTCTATTGCCCGCGCGACATCCTGCGCGACGGCCGCGCGCCTTTCGTAAAAATAGAGGCAGGCCATTATTTTAGACATCGTTTCCTCGCTCTCTATATCTCCGAAAACGAGCTGGTAGGGTATGCCCACGCGACGGAGCGCGCCGCCCACCGCCATTCCCGCCACCAGGCCGGGCACCTGTGGAGCCTTATTGCAATAGATGAGCACGCGCGCAATGCCCTTTTCCACGCCCGCAAGCTCGTTCGCGAAAAGCTGCACCGCGTCGCGCGAATCGTAGGGCCATGTCCAATCGCCCTGATGCAGCAGCAACACCTGCGGGTTTTGCGCCGCTATTGCGCGTATCTGCTTTCGCATTATACCCGTGGAGCGAACCACCTGATCCTCACGGCTGAGCCCCTCGCCGCCGTGCACCACCTCCACGCCTCGCTCTTTTAGCCGCTCGATAAGCCGCGCCTCTCCGCGAAGTATGTTTTCGCCACTAGCCTCACGCACACATTTTCGTTCGTCCACAGGTGAGATTATTCCAACCTTAACCATATTTAGACCTCCTTTTTAAATTGTATTCTGATTGTAGAAGACATTTGCTCAAACGATTTATCAAGATTATACCATATAATTCTGTTTTGTAATACTAAAAAAAACGCCGGAGCAAAACAGAAATTTTTCTCTTTGTCCGGCGCGGTAAACAGTATTTTTTTCAAGTATCTAAATGTGCAAAAACTTCCGGCACACGAATTTTATCAAGCCGTAGGGAAAGGTCTCAAGAGTGCTTGTAACATTCACGAGCTCTTCGCGTATTTTTATGGATTGTGGGCAGTGCTGCTCGCACTTGCCGCAGCCTACGCACTTGTTTGCCCATTTGTCCTTCGCGCGGGAGTAATAGCTGAACTTGGCGGAAAACTTGGAGGTGGTGGCGGTGTCGTTCAATACGCTGAAGCACATGGGTATGTCCACACCGGCCGGGCAGGGCATGCAGTAGTTGCAGCCTGTGCAGGGCACGGCGGTGGCCTTTATCATTATTTCCCGCGCCCGCGCGAAGAGCGCTCGTTCGTCCTCCGTGAGGCTGCCCGGCGCTGCGCCCTCCAGCGCGGCTATGTTTTGGTCTATCATCTCCATTGAATTCATGCCGGAAAGCACGGTGAAAACCTCCGGCTGATCCCACAGCCAGCGCAGCGCCCATTCGGCGGGCGTGCGCCTTGGCTGCGCCGCCTCCCACATCCTGCGCGCCGCGTCGGGCAGCCGCCCCGCCAGCCGCCCTCCACGAAGCGGCTCCATTATGGCAACGGGTATTCCCTTTGAAGCGGCGTAACGAAGCCCCTCGCGGCCAGCCTGGTTGTTTTCGTCGAAATAGTTGTACTGTATCATGCAGATATCCCAGTCACGCGCGTCCACAATATCTTTGAAGCTTTCACGGCCGCCATGGAAGGAAAAGCCCACGTTGCGTATCTGCCCGGCCTGCTGCTTTTGGCTGAGCCATTCGCAAATGCCCAGCCCCACCAATCTGTCCCAATCGGCACGGCTGGTGAGCATGTGCATAAGGTAATAATCTACCCTGTCCGTATTCAGTCGTTCCAGCTGCTTCTGGAACATTTTTTCGAAATCTTCCGTTTTTTTAGCGAGGTAATGTGGAAATTTCGTTGTTATGTTCACGCTGTCGCGCTTTTTGTTCGATTCCAATATCTTGCCCAGCAGCGCCTCGTTGCCGGGGTATACGTAAGCCGTATCGAAATAGTTTATGCCGCGCTCTATGGCGTGCAGTACCTCGCGCTCCGCCTCCGCATAATCTCGCGGGAGACGCATACAGCCGTAGGCCAAACGCGATATTTCTTCGCCATTTTTGGGATGTTTGTTGTATTCCATTGTCAGTTCCTTTTTGCTGTATATTTTGTATTGGTATATTATAACACCTGCCTTTTAAAAAGAAAGTGACGGAATGGTTTTATTTTCTTGCCATTTAATTTTTGCACCCTACAAATATTTCTATACGTCTGTTTTGCTGTCTGCCCTCTGCTGTGTCGTTTGTTGCTATAGGCATATTCTCGCCATACCCAATCGACTCTAACAGCGAACTGTCTAAATCTCCCGCGTCGGCAAGGAAGCGTACTACATTGTTCGCGCGCTTGGAACTGAGGTCAAAATTATCTGGAAATTCCTCCGTATTTATTGGATTGTTGTCCGTATGGCCGATAACTCTAATGGTCTCTATTTTGTCCTCATATTTTTTCAGCACGTCCGCTATTTCTTTTAGGCCGTCCTCGGCGTATTCGTCACGTATATTGTCTTTGCCGGAATCGAACAGTATGCCGTCTTCTATTATCAAAAGCGCTGCATTGCGGGGAGCTTCTTGGCCGTTTTCAAATTCAAACAATTTATCAGTAAGACATTTACTAAGATCAGTGAAGAGGTTAATATATTTAACATCACTTCTATTTGGGTTTTCGGGAGTAGAAATGGCATAAATCGATTCGACCTCATCATTGTTTAGCTTACCGGCAATAAACAATAGATTTCCTTTTGGATAAAAAACCTCTCCGTCGGCTTTTTTAATGGTGGCCGCGTCTCTCAGCATTTGTTCCGGGCCAGAATATGAATTAGACAGGGGAACGCTAGGTCCTTCGGTGCCTTGTCCGGGTAATTTGCCGGTGCTCGGCTCGAATGGTTCGGCAGTAGGTTCACCTCCATACTTCGTGTTCAAATCGGATTCGCTTGCAGAGTCATATTTTATTTTATCCGTATCAGTTTTAATTGTTGTTTCTATGCTGGGTTGACTAGTGCTATATATCACTCCCTGCACTCCGTTATCCTCAACCTTCAATTCGCCGTCATTGCTCACTGTCGCAGTGCTGAAGCGCAGCTCTTGCCCTCCACTGGGCTTCGCCGCCCCCATAAACACGGCGCACACTACTATCGCCGCCGTCACTATCGCTATTATAAAAACGGGTCTCTTTTTACCCTTTGCAAAATTTTTCACTGCTTGTAATCTCTCTTTCATTATTTTTCCTCCCTCGCTCAAACAGAGCGCGTTTTTGGGCGAACGGCACTGCGCGAAGCTTAGCAGCACCTCGCCGTAGCCCTCGCCGCTTATTTCCATCACGGCCTCGTCGCAGCATAGCTCGCAATCTTTGGCCATGCTCCTTGCGGCCAGCCATACAGCCGGGTTGAACCAGTGCAGGCAGAGCGTTGCCGCAAAAAATAATTTGTATAATGTATCTTTTCTTTTGTGGTGGATAAGCTCGTGCAGCAATATTTGCTCTGCGCCGCTTGCCGCGCCTTTGGGCAGCGCTATCACCGGGTGAAAGACTCCCGCCAGCATGGGCGCGCCCACCTTGGCCGAAATAAGAACGGGCGGGCGCTTTATGCCAAGCTCACGGCAGAGCGAAAAATATAGCTTTTGCGTGGCCTCGTCCGGCTTGCGCGCGCTTTGCCTCAGCCTGCGCATGAACAGCAGATATCCGGTCGTGCGCCATATTGCCATAATAGCGGCGCCCATGAGCAGCGCGGCCAATATCCACGATGCGCTGAATTCGGCACTGAGCGCGGGAGCTGAACGCCCGACGCTTTCGCCGCCAAGGCGCGGGGGCGCCGCTTCGTTCTCGCCGCCCGTATTTGAAACGGGATCGGCGTGGTTTGCCGCCTCCGTGTTCACGGGTGCGGCAAAGGCATCCGTAAGCTGCGGTGTGCCGGAGGAAGCAGTCTCCGTTTGCGCGGGAAGTGCGGAGAACAGCGCTCCCGAAAGGCTTACTTCGGGCGAAAAGGGCAAAAGCAGCCTCAGCGCCACGATCAGCCATATGTAGTATTGCCATGCTTTGCCCAGCTTGTTCTTTAAAAGCGGACGCAGCGCCAGCAATATGAGCGCTATCACTCCGCCGGAAAGTGAAACGGACAAAAAAAGCTCAAGACCGTTCGTCATTTTCTTCGCTCTCCAAATATTCCCTCAGCTCGGCAATATCTGCCTTGCTGAGCCTCCGCTCCTCCACCAAGGCCGAGATCAGCCCCTTTGTGCTGCCGCCGAAAAGCTTTTCCACAAACTCGCCCGCCACCAGCGCGCGATATTCCCGCTGGCTCAAAAGCGCGGTGTATTCATAGGTTCTGCCCTGCTTTTCCGAGCGCAGCAGACCCTTTTCGCATAGACGGGAGATGAATGTGGAAACGGTGCTGCGCTTCCAATCCGTGCCAAGAGCGGAGAGCCGCTCCAAAAGCTCGCTGCTTGTGAGATGCCCGCCCGCCTTCCATATAAGCTTCATTATCTGCGCTTCCGCGTCCGACATGTTTTTTTCCATTTCTGCCTCCGAGTGATTTTCTACACAGTGTAGTTATAATGTGATTCTACACGGCGTAGAACATAAAGTCAATACAAAAATACATAAAATAGAAAATTAGGGCATGTGTGAAATTTATGCCGAAAACAGTATGACCAAAGCGCGAAAAAAACCGCTCAAATATTGCGTTTTTGTAATATTCTTAACAGAATTTACATAGTTGCACAACGCAAAATAATATGCTAAAATAAGCCATCGATTTCAAGACGGCGCTCGGCAGGGTATCGTTTTCATTCTTAGGGAAATGAGCCAGCGCCGATGGGGGTAATGCACGCTTATGTTTACGGGCTTGTGAACTCAATCGTTTTAACGCGGTATATGATTACGGAATAAATTGTTTTGTGTTTGATTTTGGCCGCGTTTTTCCGAAAGTCGATCAAAAGAGGAAGGAGATATTCTAATATGGGCGAGGAACAGTTAATACGTTTAGAAAACGTCAGCAAGACTTTTCCCGGTGTAAAAGCGCTGCAAAATATATCTTTTGATATAGAACGCGGCGAAGTGCACGCGCTGCTTGGTGAAAACGGCGCGGGAAAATCTACCCTTATAAAGGTGCTGGCAGGAACTCACGAGCCTGATGCAGGTTCCGCAATCTACATAGAGGGCGAGAAAGTGACAGGCCTTACGCCTATCACGGCGGTGCACAAGGGCATAGCCGTAACCTATCAGGACTTTTCGCTATTCTCAAACCTTTCGGTGGCTGAAAACATAGCAATAAGCACCGTGCTGGAGGAGAACAAGACCACGGTGGACTGGAAAAAGCTGCGGTCTATAGCGCAAACGGCAATAGACAAGATCGGTGAGAAGATAGATATAGACGCGAGACTGGGAAGTTTTTCCATAGCAAAGCAGCAGCTTGTTGCAATAGCCCGCGCGCTTGTGTATGATGCGAAGCTCATAATATTGGACGAACCTACGTCCTCACTTTCCGCCGGCGAGGTGGAAAACCTTTTCAAGATAATAGACGATCTCAAGAGCAAGGGTATCTCCGTACTTTTCATAAGTCACAAGCTGGACGAAGTTTTCCGCGTGGCGGATCGCATGACAATAATGCGTGACGGCCAGTATATGGGAACCTTTAAAACAGAGGATATGGATCGCCAGAAGGTAATATCCCTCATGGTGGGCAGAAACGTAGAGTTTGAACGCCACGAAAACGAAGCAATAACAGACGAGCCGCTTTTGGAGGTGAAAAACCTTTCCAAGAAGGGCAATTACGCAGACATAAACTTCACGCTGCACAAGGGCGAG